>NZ_JBITWA010000011.1:0-103369 GCF_044543425.1 Bacillus sp. NPDC077411
CGATTTAATAGTTTATGGCATGCAGCATGTGGAACCACGTTGCATAATTTGTATGGACCAACTGAGGCAACAGTAGAGGTTTCATACTATGATTGTCCAACTGAAAATGAATGTGTACCAGATTCAATTCCAATTGGTCAACCAATTGATAATGTCCGCTTATATATTTTGGATCGCTGTAACCAACTTGTACCAATTGGTGTTCCAGGTGAATTACACATTGCAGGGGATTGCCTCGCAAGAGGGTATTTGAACCGGGAAGAATTAACGAAAAAAGCTTTCGTAGAGGATCCGTTTGTTGAAGGGGAAAAAATGTACAAAACAGGCGACCTTGTACGATGGAAAGAAAATGGACAAATTGAATATCTAGGACGTATTGATCATCAAGTGAAAATTAGAGGGTATCGTATCGAACTAGGTGAAATCGAACAAACATTATTACAACATGAGATGATTCAAGAGGCTGTGGTAGTTGCGAGATTTAACGAAGCTAAAGAATTAATTTTATGTGGATATATAGTACACAAAGGTAATTTTAATGAAGATAAATTGAGAAATTATATGAATGAACAATTACCTAGTTACATGATTCCTGCGTTTTTAATTTCTATAGATGAAATGCCTTTAAATGCGAGTGGAAAGGCAGATAGAAAAGAATTAATGAGTAGAGAGCTGCCGACCAATGAACAGGAATCCAATGAAGAACCAGTTACTGAGTTGGAGACAGAGCTACATGAAATTTGGACAGAAATACTGGGCTTAAAAAGAATTGGTGTAAAGAGCAGTTTCTTTAATCTAGGTGGAAATTCCTTAACAGCTATTAAACTAATTTCTAGACTTCAAAACTTAGGTAAGAAAGTGAAGCTAAGTGATATTTTTGAACATCATACAATAAGAAGTTTAGCTCAGCACCTGCTTGATAATGATACAACTGATCGAATTCAATATTTGAATCATTTTGAACAGGTTGAACAGTTAATTGAAGAAAAATTCTTTGTTAAGTGTAAGATGAGTCAATTAACAATAGAGGATAATACATTAAATATTTTAACAGTAGAGGACCAACAACATGTAAGTCTAGAAGAATTGCAAGATGCAATAGATAAAAATTGTCATCCATCTGTTCAACCACATTATATTCTTATGGGTAAAGAGCAAAAATTGCCTAATAAAAACTTAGAAGCAGATGTGGTAAAAAAAGAATGGAAGGAAAAAATAGAGAACTTGCTTACAGAGTTCTCAGATTCTGTACTTTCTATGGAATCAGAAAGTGTAAGAGCAATTGTGCCTTCTCAATGCTATCACATTAATCAAACTGATATTTCTGGAACAGTAATGAAGTTTGAGCAGTATATGGATGTAGAAAATTTAAAGAAAGCTATATTAAAAGTCATAAGAGAACAGGATTTAATGAGAAGTAAGCTTATTAAAAAAGATAATGAATATATGTGGGAAACAGTACAGTGCCCAGAAGATATACTATTACCGTTTCTAGATATATCTGAATTTAGTTTTTCTACAAAACAAGAGTTAATGGATCAAATAATTTGGCCGTATTTTTATAAGAAATATGATCAAGATTCATTACAATATAGAATGATCTTAGTGAAAGAGAGTTTAAAAGATTATTTACTTATCCTACCATTTTCTCATTCGATTTTTGACTTTATGAGTGGTGAAATTATAAAGAACAAAATTGAACGATATTATAATTACTACCATAGAGGAAGTGTAGAAAATTGGACTAAAGATAATAGTTATTGGGATTATAATGAACAAATTATGCTGGGACCAATAGAGATTAGTGATGCCGAAATTGTAGAAAAATATAAGCTTAAGCAATTTAGTGAAGGTCAGAAAGCTATTTCTAATTTTGTAATTAATAATAAAAAAATAGGTGGAAACACTACGATTAAATTGGGAATGGAAATTAACAAGTTAAATGAAAAATTTGGCGATGAAAGTAAACTTGAAGTGCCGTTTAATATGTTAGTTAATTTCTGTCATAAGTATTTTAATATTACCCATGCTCCAATTTTGATTGCGAACTATGCTAGAACTTTTAGGAATAAAAAATATTTTAATGTAATCGGTGAGTTTGTAGATTATATTCCAATCGTTGTATCAAAAGAAATGGATTTAATAACGAGTGGAAAGAAAATTAAAGAAAATATTGAGTTGGCGGTTTCAAAAAATATTAGTTTTGCTAACTTAATTTTCAATGAAAAGATGCAAGAAGATTATTCAATGTCAAGGGAATACCTTAAAGAATCATTGCAAGAGATTCCAATTGTTTTTAACTTCTTAGGCGAAATACGTAATGAACAAAAAATATTACAGTCTGTTGATTTACAAGAAGCTAATGTAAAGGATAGAAATAGAATTATTTGTGAAGTTTGGTATGAGGAAGACATGGTTTATGTAGCACTGACAATACCGTATGTAGAATCGAAAGAATTACTTGAACAATATTTAGTAGATACTCCAGAAAGTTTATTTTTACAAAATGTGTAAATAAATGTAGTGATCTTCTGAAATAGTAAAGAAGTTTAGGTACTTCTTTACTATTTCAGTTTTATTTGAAAGGAGATACTATGAGTAATACAAGTGTACTACATCAACCGAAAGTCGAATCTTTGAATATGCTTATTTTTACAGTTACACGTTTTCTTTCAGAAATGGGAAGTTCAATATTTAAATTTGCACTAAGCCTATATGTTTTAGATGTAACTGGATCACCTACTGCCTTTTCGATGGTTTTAGGTTTTTCTATTATACCTGGAATACTTGTTAATATTTTTGCAGGTGTATATATTGATAAACATGATAAGAAGAAGATCATTATACTTTCAGAGGTTTTTAGTGGATTACTGCTACTAATTTTCTTTGGAGCTTTTAAGTTTTTTAGCCTAGACATTGTTAGTGTCACAATTTTCACTGTATTATTAAGCTTAATTCAAGCATTTTGTTTTTTGACATTAAACGCTTCTATTGCAAACATTGTGAATAATGATAAGGTAGCTAGTGTTAATTCGTCGTATCAAACGATTGGAGCTGTAATTAATGTTGTAGGACCGATATTAGGTGCGGTTATTTATAGATTAATTGATTTAGAAATGATCGTGCTAATCTATGGTATAGTAGTTATCTTGTCTGGTTTTTTTCAAGTATTTTTGAAATTTAAGCGTAAAACGATGGTTGAAGAGAACAAAAGTTACACAGAAAGCTTTAAGGAAGTATATAGATATATTAATAAGCAAACAGCTGTGAAATACTTATTAGTGGCATTCTTTACAATTAACTTTGTTCTTACACCTCTTTTACAAGTTGTTTTACCATATGTAATTTATCAAAAGTTAGACCTTTCTGGACAAGGATTATCTATTATTCAATCTTCTTACTTTGTTGGGATTATCATAGGTGCGTTATTAGTTTCAAGAAAAAAAATTATGCAAGCTGTCATAGATAAGATATTTATTTTGTTTCAAATACAAGCACTACTTTTTATGATGTGGTGTTTTCCAAATTTCTTATCACAAGATTTTTTAAACATAACGTTACTTATTATTGTAATTTATTGCATTATCATTTCTACAACAGGAATCTTTAATGCTTTAGCGAATATACCAATGACTTCACATATACAAATTCACACACCTGAAAATATTAGAGCTAGTTTTTTTGGTGTAGTTAGTTCTATTACAAGCATATGTACACCAATAGGCATGTGGTTATATGGAATATTGTTAGAGGGTATTAATTGGTTTTATATTCCAATCGCATCTGGTGTTATCGTTTTGATAGTTGGTTTTTTGGCAAATAGAAATGAAGAAGTAAAAAGCTATTTTAGTAAGGAAACATTAGAACAAGATATAGGCTTAAAACATGAAAAGGTAACTTCACATTAAACTATTCTAGTGTAAAGTTAATAATGTACTATATATATCCAAGTTAAAAAAACGACATAAAAACCCCTTTCTTTTAGAGGAGGACGAGAGCATCTGGCCGTGCATGGAAGCGGTCAGGGCCTTTTCCTGCCACATGCGAGGTTTAAAAACAAAGGGAGGGAGCAAGTGCAGATCATGTTGTATTGCTACATAGCAATGAGTTATATGTCGAAAAATTAAAATGGATTTAATTAAACCAACCGCATTATACTAAAAATGCGGTTGGTTTAATTCATTTTTATATCAATAAGTCGAAAGTTATTTATTGAATGTTACTTTCCCTTTAACACCATCCACTTTTATCTTATCATTTTTAGCGCCTAAAATCGTAACATTTTTTTCAATACCATTGATATCGGCTGAACCATCACCAACCTTAGCTCGTACTGATCCATCAATATCTTTAATAACAACAGCGCCATTATTATTGTCAACATTAATATCAGATGACACGCTGGAAATATTAACCTTTCCGTCCCTATTTGTTACACTTACAGTCCCTTTAACATTGGAAATGTCTATATTTCCATTAACATTAAGTATGTTTATATCTGAATCCAGTTTAGAAACTTTAATATCTCCGTCTCTATGGTTGTCTTTAAATTCTACTTTTACATTTTTAGGTACCGAGAGTTTAACATCAACCCAAGTTTCACTATTACTAAAGAATTGCCCGTCAAAAGATGTATTTAAGTGGGCAACTCCATTTTTCTCTGAAAGATCTAGCTTTAATTTGTCCATGCTAATTCCTTTTGCTTTTGCATTGATAGAAGCTACTATTTTATCCGATGTAGAGTTTGTTGAAATATCAATATTACCATTACGATTATCTAATGTTAGTGTTTTAACATTAGAGGCTGGTAGTTCCAGTTTTTGTTCTTTTGTTTCACTTTCAGAACTTGAACAGCCAGTAAGAATTAAAGGGATTAACGCACAGAAAGTAATTAATTTTTGTTTCATTTTGCTTTCCTCCAGTCTTTAATAAAAAATTTAAACGACATCTCTTTTTACAAAAATCGGATAAGAAACTAGATGCATGATGAATATATGAATTAAGATTAATATTAAAGCAAAACTTAAGGTCATTCCCTCTACAGGTGGACTCTCATATATAAAATTTGATAGATCTGTATTAGAGAAGATAAAATATTGTGTCCAGCTGAAACCTTTTAATGAAATGCTCATAACAAAACCTGCAATTGTTATTAAAAGAGAAAACACGATAGAGAATGTTGAACTTTTAAATGCAGCTGAAATCATAAATGCTAAAGTCGCAACAATAAGTAAGAAAGGAATTTTAAAGAGTAAGCTACCAATTAGTGCTTGAAGGACACTTGTTTTTTGAACGACTTGATCTTTGACAAATAAGTAGTCACCGTTTATGCCATCAAATCCTAACAGAATACCACTAAATATAATTGAAAGAATAAATGTGATTCCGACTAGAAACAGTCCAAATAATAAAGTCGAAATATATTTAGAAAAATATATTTCTGTACGAGTAGCAGTTCGAGTTAATAGAAATTTAATGGTTCCTGACTGAAATTCACTTGCCACACTTTCACCAGCTATTATTAAGGTAAGAATAGAAATCGCTACTAAAAAGTTTGTACTTTGTCCAATTGTAAAGAACCATGCATTGTTTTCTGGTTTTATATTATTGTCAATGTAGTACTTATTTAGTAAAAACTTTTTTTCATTTTCGAGTATTTCCACAGGTAATGTTTTAGATTCTTTTTCAACTTTAAGTAATTCATTTTCTTCTATAAGGGAAGTTTTCCAATCATCTCCATAGTTGACATGATGAGAAAATTTCACATTTAGAAATTGGACTAGAATAAATAGAACCATAACTCCTATCATGACCCAAGTTCTTTTTCGTTTAAAAGTTTTCATGTTTTCATTTTTTATTAGATTAAGCATTACGTAGTTCATCTCCTGTCATTTCGATAAATTTGTCCTCTAGAGTGGCTTTCATAGTTTGAACACCGTAAACATTTACTCCACTTCTTGCTAACGTATCACTAATTTCTGGTATACGTTCTTTACTAATTTTAATATTGATCATATTTTGGTTTGTTACAATTTCAGCTCCTACTAATAACTTTTGAAGTACTGGAATAGCTAAATCTGTTCGATCTACTTCAAATTGAACGTGACTTACCTTTTCTTTTGTAATATCTTTAATGTCATGTAAGCCCACCATATTGCCCTTATCAATAATAGCTATACGGTCACACATCATTTCCATTTCAGCCATTTGGTGGCTTGATACAACAATTGCTACATTTTCAACTTTAGCTAGCTTTTTTAAATGAAGCCTTAAATCACGAATACCTTTAGGATCAAGCCCATTTGTAGGTTCATCTAATAGTAGAAGTGAAGGCTTGTGTACTAAAACAATCGCAAGGGCAAGCCGTTGTTTCATTCCTAAAGAGTAAGTTGAAACTTTATTATGAATACTTTTCTCTAAACCAACTAAAGATACAACCTCATTTAATCGTTCGTTTGGGACATTGGGCGTCATACGAGAGAAGTGAAGAAGATTATCATAGCCAGATAGAAATTTGTACAAATCAGGGTTTTCAACAATTACTCCTACATGTCTCATCGCCCCTTTAAAATCTTTATCTACATTTTTTCCATTGATTTCAACTGTTCCACTAGATTTTGAAATTAATCCAACTATCATTCTAATTGTCGTGGTTTTTCCAGCTCCGTTTGGACCGAGGAGTCCAAGTATTTCTCCTTCGTTCACATCAAATGACAATTGATTGACAAGTGTTTTTTTTCCGACTTTTTTAGTTAAATTGCTTACTTGCAAGATACTCACTTTTTTCATCTCCTTATTCATTTTCATTTTCGATTCAATATTATGAGTTGTGTTCTTGGTATCAACGTATCAAAATTAATGTAATAAAGTACAGTGACAAAATGTAATAACCTTGCTATGATAAAAATATAATGATGTAAAATATATACATTAAGTAGAAGTTTTTTAGTAGGAGGTGCTTATACAGTTGATTTCCATACAAAATAAATTACTTTGGCAGCATTGGTCAATCGTATTCATTCGTATCTTTTGGATTACGGCAGTTACGATTTTAACGTATCAAGATAATCCTACATTTCCTTTTGAAATTGTTTTTGGTATGACTTTAATACTGTATGTCATACCTGTAATATTATATAAAATTCGATATGAACTATATTTATTGGCTGAGATAATATTAGTGGGAGGGCTTTCGCTTTATCTTGCATATACTTATCATTTAGCACAGTTTTTTTCTCCTGCAATTTTAACATTGGCATTTTTTTGTCGTGGAAAAGCTAATTTCTATACATTACCTTTAACAATTATCGTTTATATATTCGGAGTTTTCTTGAATTTTGATTATAAATTAAATCACCTGCTTCTAAATATATTTGACGTTCTTTTCATCTATGGTGTTGGACATGTGTCACAGAGAATTGTTTTTTCTATGGATTCAATTAAACAAAAACTTGAATTAATTAAAGAGAAGAATGCAATTTTAGAACAATACTCTTCACAAGTTGAAAGAATGACCTTACTTGAGGAAAGATGTAGAATGGCAAGGGAATTACATGATACTGTTGGTTATAAATTTACGTCAGTTATATTAAGTATGGAAACATTAAAACCTCATTTAACTACTGAAGAGGGGAAAAAAAAATTACAAGATATATTAGATATGTCACGATCTGGCTTAGAGAGTATTCGAAGGCAAATTCATGAAATGGATCCATTGGAAGAGGAGTCAAATTTAGATGTATCTTTACTTAATATTATAGAAGAATTTAAAAGCAATACACACATTGATGTTGTTTTTCGAACAATTGGAGAGCAGTATACGATAGCGAAAAAAGTTAAAATGACTTTTTGTCGTTGTTTACAAGAGGCAATGACAAATGCAACTAGGCATGGAGAAGCAGAATCGATACAAGTTCTTTTACAATATCATAAAAGTCATGTCATGCTTCAGGTACAAGATAATGGTAAAGGAATAGAATATATCCAAGAGGGATTTGGCTTATCTGGAATGAGAAATCGTTTAAATGAATATCAAGGAAGCTTGTACATAGACTCTCAAAAGAATGTTGGCACCATTTTAACTTGTGTAATTCCAAGTTTAAATATAGAGAAGACTCCTACTCAAGATGAAATAAATATATTAATAGTAGATGATCAATCTATGGTTTTAGATAGCTTACAACTTTTATTGACTGAATATACTGGTTTTCATGTTACTATTGCGAATAGCGGAAGACAAGCTTTAGAAAAATGTGAAGTAAATCAACCAGATATTATTCTTATGGACGTACAAATGCCTGAGATGAATGGGATTATAACGACAGAAGAAATTAAAAGGAAATGGCCAAATATTAAAGTTATTATGGTGACGACTTTTGAAGAATCTTCTAGTGTTTCTGAAGCGCTTAAAGCAGGGGCTGAAGGATATGTACTTAAATCTGCCCCGCCTAAAGAATTAGTAGCGGCAATTAGATTAGTAAATTCAGGAGGGACTATGTTGTCTCAAGGTGTTGCGAATCGTTTGTTTAATGAATATAACTCAATACCGAAAAAGTATCCTTATGAATTGACGCGACGTGAAATTGAGGTCTTAGGTGCTCTTAAAGAGGGCCTTCGATATAAAGAAATTTCCCAAAAATTGTTTTTATCTGAAGGGACTGTAAGGAATTATGCTTCTTCTATATATATGAAGCTTAAAGTTTCAGGAAGAAGTGAAGCTGTAAAAAAAGCAGATGAGGAAGCTTTATTATAAATAATACGGATAATTTACTAGAATAGTTACATACACTACTATATAAATACAAATTAAAAAATCGACATAAAAACCGTCTTTCTTTTTAGGCGGGCGAGAGCAGCTGGCCATGCATAGAAGCGGTCATGTTGTATTCTACATAGCAGCATTATATGGCGAAAAATTAAAATAGATATATATAGAATATACAAGTCAATCAAGAGCGTTCTTTTTTGTTGTTACTTTAAAATAGAATTCGTTATAGGAATAAAAAATCTTTGCGCACACACGCAAAGACTTTTTATTTTCGTTCCTCTAGTTTTCCAACACAAGAAGTGCAATACACTTCGCCGCTGAGTTCAATATATTTTTGAATATTTGTCATCCCACTTGGTGGATATTGCATGTACACCCAAGAACGTTCATGTACTGCAATTTCCTTCCCACATGTTGTACACATAGTTGATTTTTTACCAAACATAGTTAGTCCCCTTTACGATAACGAATTTTTCCTGCACAAAAGGCTGAACATAGTAAAAAGAGTGTGCCAAGTCCCCAGCCTCCAATTGCAGCATATGGTACAGCGTCTTTTAATGCCATGCCAGCGCTAATAGAAGCGACGAATAGCAAAATAAATACCGTCGTTAATTTTCTCATTGTATCCATATGAAGTTCCCCCTTTAAAAGTCTATATTTTTATTATAAGGTAAATTTCGGAAAAGAAATGTTTTTTCGATAAAGAAGTGTGATAGGTCTCACATTTTTTTACTGTTATATTATGTATGATAAAATTTAGAAAAGCTTATCAATGAGGAGGAAAAAAGAATGAGCGTCACAGAACATAAAAAACAAGCACCTGTACAAGTTCGTTGTAAAATCATCACAATCTCGGATACGCGTACAGAAGAAACCGATAAAAGTGGTAAGCTATTAAAAGAGTTATTAAGAGAAACAAATCATCAAGTAACAGCGTATGAGATTGTGAAAGATGATAAGGAAAGCATTCAGCAAGCTGTCTTGTCTGGATATCATCAAGAGGATGTTGACGTTGTATTAACTAATGGAGGAACAGGTATTACAAAGCGTGACGTGACAATTGAAGCTGTTTCTCCATTATTAGATAAGGAAATCGTTGGTTTTGGTGAGTTATTTCGAACGATTAGTTATTTAGAAGATATCGGCAGCGCAGCGATGCTAAGCAGGGCGATTGGCGGAACAATTGGTACAAAGGTGGTCTTTTCTATGCCAGGATCGACAGGTGCAGTTCGTCTGGCAATGAATAAATTAATTTTACCAGAGCTTGGCCATATTACATTTGAGCTGCATCGTCAATGAAAATAGCAGGAATTGTATTAGCCGGCGGAAGGTCAAGTCGTTTTGGAGAGCCGAAAGCATTAGCAAATTGGCAGGGAAAAACATTTATTGAGCATAGTATAGAAGCGTTAAAAGAAATTGTAACAGATATGGTTGTCATTAGCCATTCAGACATTACAGATGAGCTTTCACATATGCTGAATGTTCCTGTTATAGAAGATCTTGCGCTGTATAAAGGAAACGGCCCGCTTGCTGGTTTAGTAACAGGCATGGAATATGTAAGCGCAGACTGGTACATCGTTGCACCGTGCGACACACCAAATGTTTCGAAAGAGTGGGCATTGGAATTAATAGAACGAGCGGAAGAAGCATATGAAGCAATTGTTCCGTTAGCTGAAGGGCGGAAACAACCACTTTTAGCACTATACCATTATAAAGTAAAAGAGAAAATAGAACGGTTATTAAAGGAAGAGAAAAGAAGTATGCAGGGGTTATTATCACAGTGTAACGTTCAGTATGTAACGGTGACAGAAACAGATATTTTTGTAAATGTGAATACAAAGGAAGAATATAAGGAATTACAGAAGAAAAAGAGCAAATAAGGGGAGTACATAATGGAAAGCGAATTACTAAAAATATTTGATGAACATAGAAATCCAGTCGGAGTCGCAACACGTGAAGAAGTACATAAAATAGGGCATTGGCATGAAACATTTCATTGCTGGTTTATAAGTAGGGAAAATGGAGTAGATTATATTCATCTGCAAATTCGTAGTCATATAAAAAAGGATTATCCAAATTTGTTAGACATTACAGCTGCGGGACATATACTAGCTCATGAAACCGTGTATGATGGAATACGCGAAGTGCAAGAAGAAGTGGGGATTGATGTCTCGTTTGATGAACTTATATCATTAGGCATTATCAATTATTGCGTTACAATGGAAGCTTTTATTGATAAAGAATTAGCTCACGTCTTTTTATATGAAATGAAAGGTACAATGGACGATTATACACTGCAGGCAGAAGAAGTGTCAGGTATTGTCAAAATTGACTTCAATAGTTTTGCTGAACTTTGGTTAGGAGAAAGAAATGAAATTACAGTAGAAGGATTCGAAATGAATGAAGCCGGAGAAAAAGTTTCTATTCATAAAACGATAGATAAAAGTCATTTTGTGCCGCATGAGCTTTCGTATTATGAGAGCATTATCACGTTGATGAGAGAGAATATGAAGTTATTGGTCTAAAAAATGATTGCTCTGTATTTACAAATCAAAATCATCCAAAAAACAACCACATAAGATTGAATTAGCAAAAGCACTCATATTCGAGTGCTTTTGCTTTCGTAAAAAAAATACATTTATATATCCAAAATATATAAATGTATTTTAATTTTTCGACACATAAGTCGTTGCTATGGAGAAAAAAGTGGTCTGCACTCGCTTTCTCACTTTGTTTTAACCCTTGCCTTTCAGGAAAAGGACCTGACCGCTCCTATGCATGGCCAGATGCTCTCGTCCCCCCTAAAGAAAAGAGGTTTTATGTTGTCTTTGTTAATTTGTGTATACAGAATATTTAAATTAACAATCCCATAATAAGAGTACTATAATACATACCATCTATATACGTATCTTGTTGTAATAATCCTTCTTCTTTAAAGCCAACCTTCTTATAAAGTTCTATTGCTCTATCATTGTCTTCTCGAGTTACAAGATGTATTTTCTTAGTTGTTCCATTTCCTTTTGCCCATTCAATAAGTTCGTCCATCAATGTTCTGCCTAAACCAATCCCGCAGTGTTCTTCTGCAATTACGATTCCGAGCGTTCCTACATGCTTCGCTCGTGCTTTTTGACTAGAGGTAATAGATGCGATGCTGATGATCTCATCATCCATTGTTGCTAGCAATATAATTGAATGATTATCTGTTCTAGTAGACTCTATGAAGTTTTCATAATCATGTAGAGACATACTGAACTCATTTTTTCCGAACGAAAGAAAATCAGTTTCTCCGCCGACTATATTATAAAATTTGATCATAGACTGAGCATCTTCTTGGACAGCTTCTCTTATCATCACTTCTTTACCATTTTTTAAACATATTTTTTCCATATTTCTCAGCTTCTTTCAATTTTAATTTTTCGAGATATAAATCGCTGCTATGCAGAATACAGCCTGACCGCTGCTTGCTTGTTCCCTTTGTTTAAACCTAGCATGTGGCAGAAAAAGGTCCTGACCGCTTCTATGCATGGCCAGATGCTCTCGCCCGCCTAAAAAGAAAGGGATTTTTAACTTGTATATAGTTTATATCCATCATAATATTAATGTTTGAAATTTTATAGCTTTCATTTTTGAATTAAAAAATATATAGAACGATACAAAAAAGCGAAGAACCATAAAGATTCTTCGCTTTTTTGTAATTGAATACTAGGGTATCTTGCTATATATGAGGTAAATTCACTCTTTATATATATTATACCACTGTAAATTATTTGAAATTTATGCAATGTTGCATATCGTGATTTTAGAATGTTGTCAGTTTGAAATGTGTTGGTTTGTTATTTATGTTAAGAAACACATATAAAGTTTCTGATTTGTGAATATCGATAGCTTACTTTGCGGCGGCGTCCTGCTTGCCATGTATATCCGGATACTCCGTGCGTTCTTACTTCAGTAGGGTAAAACCAAAAATTTCTTCCAAAAGGTCCTTGTCCTTTTAAGCCAATAAATCCCCATCTTCCTAAACAATTACACATCAATGATCGTATTTGACCCATTTGTACAGGAGAAGAAAATGTTGATGGTACTGATGGCGCTTGTGCCGGTGGTGCTGATGTTGGAGCATCTTCAGCATCGTCGGGACGATATACGTCATCATCGATTTCTCTTATGTCCTCGAAGGATTGATAACCAGGAGTTTGCATAGGGTAATACTGTAGTTGATTATAATTTGCATATGGAAAATACATTGGTTGATTATTCATGAAAACATCACCTCATCTTTTTTATCCACATTTACAATATCAGTATGTTGTGTACTCCTTATATGAAGCTTATTCATAGCCTAAAAATGCCTTTCTCTTCTGTTGAATCATTCACAAAGTGTTTAAAGACTATTCAAAAGTAATATGAAATCTTGCATATTTAATTTTATTCATTTAAATAATATGTTATCTTGTTTCAGTTATATATTGGTATGGAGGGACATTATGAAAAAGAAAATGAATAAAATTATGCTTGGAGTTAGTACAATGGCATTGTCGTTAGGGGCATTGCAAGCTGAAGTATCAGCGGAAGAAAAAGTACCTTACAATGTACTGCAAATGAAACCAGCAGGGATAGAAACGCCAAAAGATGCAGTTGCTCATTCCTCAAAAGCTGATGAAACATTATCATTTGAAGACCGTTTAAAAGTAGGAGATTTTTCACAGAAGCCAGCTTCCGCTAAGACAAGTGTGAAAGCGGAGCAGTCTCAGAAAAGCTATACTTTAGATGAACTGAATAAAATGAACGATGAGGAGTTAATTGATACACTAGCGAATATTCGAAGCGGACAAATTAAAGATTTATTTCAGTTTAACGAAGAAACAAAGGGTTTCTATGGAAATAAAGAACGCATGCAAGTAATCATCAATGGATTAGAGAAACGAGGAAGTACGTTTACAAAAAACGATGCAAAAGGAATTGATACATTTACTGAAGTGCTTCGCTCCGCTTTTTATGTTGGATTTTATAATGAGGAATCAAGTTTAAGTTATTTAAAAGAGAGAAGCTTCAAAGATAAGTGTTTACCGGCATTAAAAGCAATTGCCAAGAATCCAAATTTTAAACTCGGTACAGCTGAGCAAGATTTGGTTGTAAATGCATACGGGGATTTAATGAGGAATACGTCTAGTGACGTTGAAACGGTGCAATATGCAGCAAAAATTTTAAAACAGTATAATAATAACCTTTCTACATATGAAAGTGACCGTAAGAAAGGAGATGCTGTATACGCTTTGATGGGAGCTGTCGATGCCAGTATAGATACTGATTGGGTCCTTTCGGGTAAAGAGCCAAATGCGACAATGTGGTATGGGAAGATTGATAGTTTTATAAATGAAGTCAATAAAATGGCGCTTATAGGTAATGTGACGGATAAAAATGGTTGGCTCATTAATAATGGGATTTACTATGCAGGACGTTTAGGGAAATTTCATAGTAATCCGAAGAAAGGGTTAGACGTTGTTACGCGAGCAATGGGGATGTATCCATATTTAGGAGAGCAATATTTTGGTGCGGCACAGCAGATTGCTACAAATTACGGCGGAGTAGATGCCAACGGAAAAGCAGTAAATTTAGATCAAATTAAAGAAGAGGGAAAGAAGAAATTTTTACCTAACACGTATACATTTGATGACGGAGCAATTGTCTTTAAAACGGGAGATAAAGTGACAGAGGAAAAAATCCAAAGAATGTACTGGGCTGCGAAAGAAGTAAAAGCACAATATCATCGTGTAATCGGAAATGATAAAGCATTAGAACAAGGGAATGCGGATGATGTATTAACAATCGTGATTTATAATACGCCAGATGAATATAAATTTAACCAGCAATTGTACGGATACGAAACGAGTAATGGTGGTATTTATATAGAAAACGTCGGAACGTTCTTTACATATGAACGTACACCGCAGCAAAGTATTTTTAGTTTGGAAGAATTGTTCCGTCATGAATTTACACATTATTTACAGGGAAGATATGAAGTGCCTGGATTATGGGGGCAAGGGGAATTACAGCAAAATGAACGTTTGACATGGTATGAAGAAGGAAATGCAGAATTTTTTGCGGGATCGACGCGTACGAATAATGTAGTGCCGCGTAAGAGTGTTATAAGAGGTTTATCAAACGAACCAGCAAAACGCTATACAGCAGAACAAACACTATATGCAAAATACGGAACGTGGGATTTTTATAACTATTCCTTTGCATTGCAGTCTTATATGTATAATCACAAATTTGATACTTTTGATAAAGTACAAGATTTAATTCGTGCAAATGATGTGCAAGGTTATGATGCATACCGAGAGGCGTTAAGTAAAGATGAACAATTGAATAAAGAATATCAAACATATATGCAGCAATTAATGGATAATCAAGAAAAATTTACTGTGCCGCAAGTATCAGATGATTATGTAGTAAGTCATGCACAGAAGGCACTAACTGAAGTGAAGCAGGAAATTGCGGATGTTGCGAATGTAAAAGATGCAAAGATTACAAAGCATAAGTCTCAATTCTTTAATACATTTACAGTTGAAGGTACGTATACAGGCAATGCAACGAAAGGTGAATCTGAAGACTGGAAAACGATGAGTAAACAAGTGAACGAAGCATTAGAGAAGCTGTCACAAAAAGAATGGAGCGGTTATAAAACAGTAACAGCGTACTTTGTAAATTATCGTGTAAATAATGAAAATCAGTTCCAATATGATATTGTTTTCCACGGCATTGCAACAGATGAAGGCGCAAGTCAAGGAACGATTGTAAAGAGAAAAGATTCATATTCCGGGGAAGAAAATAATGCAATTCAGTTTAAGAGCGATAGTTCAAAAGCTGAAGATCGAAAAATTGTTTCTTATCTTTGGGACTTTGGAGATGGGGAAACAAGTACAGAAGCAAATCCTACTCATGTATATGAAAAAGCAGGAACGTATACGGCAACCTTAACAATGGAAGATGATAAAGGAAAAGAAAGTAAAGAACTAATGACAGTTCATGTAGAGCGGGCAAAAGAAACATATTACGGGGAAGAAAATAGCGCAATTCAGTTTAAGAGCGATCGTTCAAAAGCGGAAGGTCGAAAAGTTGTTTCTTACCTTTGGGACTTTGGAGATGGGAAAACAAGTACAGAAGAAAATCCTACTCATACATATGAAAAAGCAGGAACATATACGGCAACCTTAACAACGAAAGATGATCAAGGAAAAGAAAGTAAAGAACAAATGATAGTTACTGTAGATCGAATAGGGGCAACTGAAACAGAACCAAATAATCATCTTGAACAAGCAAATGTAATTCCGTTTAATACGCTTCTCAAAGGTTCATTTGGTGATGGAGATTATAGGGATACTTATACGTTTAATGTGTCATCACCAAAAGAAATGGAAATTTTTGTCATTAACGAATGTAAACTCAACATGACGTGGGCGCTTTATCATGAATCGGATTTGAGAAGACCCGTTACAAATGGACAGCCTGGTGGAGATGTAATTAAAGGAACGTTTACAGTAAAACCAGGGAAGTATTATTTATATGTGGGTACATATGATCAGAGAGATGGGACATATTCTGTTAAAGTAAAATAAAGATAGAAATAGAGATACTTCTTCATAGAAAGAAGTGTCTCTGCAAACTGTTGAAAAACAATTTTTTCAACAAAGTGAGAAGAAAGCAGATTATATTTGCTTTCTTCTTTTTTGCTATTTGTATACGTTAAAATTTAGAATAAACAAAGAGGATAGCTAGAGGAATAGTTTGTTGGAGACTCAGCAGTGAGAGTCTTCATTCACTGATTCAAAAATTGT
Organism: Bacillus sp. NPDC077411; assembly: GCF_044543425.1. Classification (NCBI taxonomy): domain Bacteria; kingdom Bacillati; phylum Bacillota; class Bacilli; order Caryophanales; family Bacillaceae; genus Bacillus; species Bacillus sp. NPDC077411. Next base: position 16,606 of record NZ_JBITWA010000011.1, read on the forward strand.
TTCTTCCGAATAGTCGTTTCTGGTAAGGAATCCCTGCTTTCCATGATATTGAGATAGTTGTTTGTCTGTATTCATATGTATATTCCTCTTTTATGCATACGTAAAAAAACTAAAATTCAATGAGAAAAGTAGGGATTTTGCAAGTAAGAAGGAGTTACAGCATATGTCTCGAAAATTAATGGAGTAAAGTATCGGATATAGCGGGGGAAATATATGAAAAGATGGGGAATTGAATTACTGCTTTTATGTGTTGTTATCATATGGGGCGTCAATTATACAATCGGAAAATACGGACTCGTAGAATTAACTGCAATCCAATTTACAGCCATTCGCATGGTTACTGCGGCACCGCTGTTATTGTTGCTAACGTTTTACATAGAAAAATCGCTTTATATTGCATGGAAAGATATGATAAGACTTATTTTTGTTAGCATGGTTGGGATTACGCTGTATCAAACGTTATTTATGGAGACGATTCAATATACGTCTGCAACAAATGCATCGTTATTAATCTCGATTTCTCCCATTTTTACGACGATGTTTGCTGTATTTTTGAAAGAAGAGCAGTTTTCATCACGTAAACTTGTTGGATCAGTTATTGCGTGTATCGGAGCGGCACTTGTATTACTTGCAGGGCATTCTCTTGTGCAATCTTTTTATGGTAATGCAATTGGGCTCATTACTTCGATTTGCTGGGGATTGTATCCTGTTTTAGCAACGCCGCTTATGAAAAGGTATTCTGCTTTGCGCGTAACGGCCTGGGCTTCAGCAATTGGTGCGGTGCCGCTTGTATTATTGAGCGGTTGGCAAATTGTTCAGTTACCTTTTGCGATCGAGCACAGCAGTACATGGTTTTCGTTAATCTATTCCATTTTTCTTGTTACTGTATTTGGGCTTGTGATGTGGTACGTTGGGATTCAAAAAATTGGTGCATCACATACGATGGTATATATGTACATTACACCGTTTGTAGCGGTTTTATTTGCAGCAATATGGGCAAGAGAGCAATTATCTTTACAACAATTGATTGGCGGGCTCGTTATTTTTATTGGTTTATGGTTTGTAAAGTCAGAGAAACGGTTACTTGTAATAGAAGAAAAGTGACTATTTTGTAATAAATAAACCTACTAAAACTATTAATTAGCAGGTTTATTTATTATCTTTATATTAGGACATTTTTCTTTTAATAAACGAATAAATGTCTCCTCGTCTTGCGGCACACAAACTGTTATTATATCAAATAAACCATACATAATTTCTAATCGCTGTCTTGTCCATTTGTTTGAATCCAATGGTTTTCCGTAGTATTTCATATGTTGGAGATCATTAAAAGGGATTTCGGTGTTTGTGAAATAATATTTAATAATGAGTGATTCATCAGTGATTGTGTAAGTAGATTTATAAACAAATAAAAAGTTGATTATGTTTAACAAAATCATACAACTTAAGTAAATATTATTCGTTTCTTGTATGAAAAATAGTGCAATAAAAAAGAAAATAGTCAGTAAAAGTATAAGCATATGAAAAGGATTTTGCTTTACTTTGAATTTCATGTATATCCACCTCGGTATCTTTGGTACATAAAATAATTATAATACAATAATTACTTTGGAAAATATGCATAATTGCATATTTTATTTTTTGTTAATAATGTAAAATTTTTAATATATTCTCATTTTTTGTTATGGGATGAATAAAAAGAAAGGTCTTGATCATATGCCAGGAATTAAAATTACGAAAGCAGATGAAGAATTAATGATTGAATGGCAATTAGCAAAAATTCGTATTCCATTGAAGGAAATTATTGAGGTTACTGAAGATGACACTTATGGTGGAAAAGAAGCGAAAGCTATTCGAATCGGAATGCCGCAAGGGACAACAGATCGAATTTTGATTAGGACTAAAAAACAAGCTTATTTGTTGTTTACTACAAATAAAACTTCAATTTTAAATACGATACACTCAGCTCGTATTAACGGGTAGTAAGATTTCTTCAAAAATTTTAAGATTGAAGCTTCCACTAATGGGATTCCTCCCACTGATAGAAGTTTCAATCTTAAGTTAAAATTCCATATGTTTAGCTCAACAAGAGTGAGATTACGCCAGCATTTCCGCTTTTCGGTTTTGAATTACATCTTCATAATGCATAACAAGGTCGTTGAAAATTTCATCCCAGCTTTGTGTTAAAGCGTAATTTCTACCTTGTTGCCCCATATACTCACGCTTTATTGGATGATCAAGCAATGTATAAATACAAGATAAAAAAGAGTCTATTTGTTTCGGCTCACAAAGAAGACCAGTTGCTCCGTTTGTAATAATGTTTTTCACACCGCCTGCGTTTGCACCGATAACCGGTGTGCCGCATGCCAGCGATTCTAAGACGACGTTTCCGAATGTTTCTGTTGGGGATGGGAATACCATAATATTTGAACAAGCATATGCTTCAGCTAATTCATCTCCTTGTAAATATCCAGTAAATGTTATATTTTCTGTCATTATTTCTTTTATTTCACCAGCGAAAGGGCCATCTCCGACGATTAGCCAATGAATATCATTTTGTCGTTTTTTTGTTGTTTGTTTTATTAATACCAGCAAGGTTTCAATATCTTTTTCAGGAGCTAAACGTCCAACGTAAGAGAGGATGTACGGTGATGTGATGCTATATTTTTTTCGAAATGCGTCTTGATCGTAATGAGGATGAAATAGATTGCAATCTACTCCTCGGCCCCAAAGATATAAGTCTTGGAAGCCTTTTTTCTGTAGTTGTTGCATCGTTTCAAGAGAAGGAACGAATGTTTTTTGCAGAGCGCTATGAAACCATTTTAAATAATTCCATAACATCTTGGAGAAGAATTCAATTTTATAATATTGTAAATATGCATCAAAATCTGTGTGATATGAGCCGACGAGAGGGATGTTCAGTTTTTTTGCGTAATACATACCGCAAAGCCCCATGTTAAAGGGGGTTGCGACATGGATAAGATCCGGCTGAAATTGAAAGAGTTCTTTTTTGATGAAACGTGGATTTGGAAATGCTAATCGGCATTCTGGATAGAGCAGTTTAAGCGGGATGCTTTTCATTTTATTGACGTTGGTAACGAAGTGATCTTCCGTTGTATGATGCGGGGCAAATACAGAGTAAGCAATATTTTGTTTTTGCAAATACTGTGTAAAACGATCGAGTGTTTTGGCAACACCGTTCACTTGCGGTGTAAACGTATCTGTAAAGATGGCAATCTTCATCAGATTCCCTCCTTCTTCTATATAAAAAGTGGAATGAATTGATAATAAGAAACAATGCCGGCTATTGTCCCGAGACACATGCCAACGAGTACATCAGATGGATAGTGCAGGCCAAGATAAATACGCGAAATGCCCACGCTAATTGCCACTGGAAGTAGCAAAAATGTTATGCTTGGTTCATATAATAGAAAAGGGATAATCACAGAAAAGATAGCCGTCGTGTGTCCAGATGGAAAAGAATGATCCGCTAATGGATTCGTCGGATACTTTGCATTATGAATGGTTAAATAAGGACGTTTTCGCGGATAAAACTTTTTTAAAATTTGCACAGGAATATGACTAATCGCAAGGGAAATAGCACTTGCAATTGCTATGCCTCGTAAAGATCCGTTTGTGAGAACAAGCAAGAATACAATAAGAGAGATTGTAAAGGTTGCACCGCCCATATGTGTAATGGTGCGAAAAAAGATGTTTAATGTTTTACGCTCGAAATAGCGATTAATTCCTTTGAAGATGTAGCACTCTATTTTATATAAGGAGCTAATGGGTCTAGTTTTCATCAAACTTCTCCTCCTAACTGAAGTCTCACTTTTATTTTAATGAAATTTTATTGAGGGAATACTAAGGTTTTGTAAAGAAAATGTAGAGTTTTACGAAGAAAAAGCTGCCGTTTCAGGTGGCAGCTAAAAATTTTATTTCGTTTGTAAACTTTTATAATATTGTCCTTTTTCGACGTATTGACGACGAATGCGAGCCATATCTTCACGGTCTTCATCCGTTAGTTCACGGATTACTTTGGCCGGACGACCGAATGCAAGTGTATTTGGCGGGATTTTCTTTCCTTGCGGTACTAAACTGCCGGCACCGATAAATGCACCTTCACCAATTTCAGCTCCGTCTAAAATAATGGACCCCATGCCAATTAATGCATCTTTTTTCACTGTACAGCTATGTAAAATGACTTGATGTCCAATTGTAACATCATCTTCTAAAATAAGCGGGTACTTTGGACTTTGATGAAGTGTACATTGATCTTGTATATTGGTCCGGTCTCCGATAATCGTTGGAGAAACATCTCCACGGATGACAGTGTTAAACCAAATGCTTGATTCTTCACCAATTGTAACATCACCTGTAATTGTGACGTAGTCAGCGATAAATGCGCTATTAGCAATTTTCGGATGTTTGTCTTTGTAAGGATAAATCATATAAGTAACCTTCCTCTCCTAGAAACTAATATTAGTGTAGCAAATTATGAAATAGAGTGAAATGGAGGAATTTTATGTGGAATTATGAAGCGGAAGAGGCAAAAGGTGTTATAGTTATGGTACATGGTGCAATGGAGCATCATGGACGTTACGAGGCACTTGCAGACATGTGGCGCTATCTTGGCTTTCATGTTGTGATGGGAGATTTACCTGCGCACGGAACAACTTCAAGAAATAGAGGACATATTACGTCATTTGATGAATACATAGAAGAAGTAAAGACATGGATTAAAGAAGCGAAAAAATATTACTTGCCCCTTTTCCTATATGGACATAGTATGGGAGGGTTAATAGTTATTCGCGTGCTGCAAGAAACGAAAATGGATGTGCAAGGAGTAATCTTGACTTCGCCGTGCTTAGGAGTGTTATCAATGCCGAAACTACCGCTTCGTACCATTGCGAAAGTACTAAATGCTGTAGCCCCGAAAATGCAATTTAATTCGAATATTACAGTCGAAATGGCGACGCGTAATCATGAAATTCGCGATGCAATGGAAAATGACTCATTGTTCTTGCGCAAAGTATCAGTTCGTTGGTATAGTGAGTTAATTAAAGCGGTAGAAATTGCACATGAAAAACGAAATGAATTTCCAGACGTACCGCTCTTGCTAATGCAGGCGTGTGAGGATAAACTTGTAGATAAAACACGTGTCTGTAGCTGGTTTGATAGTCTGAAAATTAGTGACAAAGCATATAAAGAATGGCCAAACTGTTATCATGAGCTATTTAATGAGTATGAGAAAGATGACATTTTTGCATATGCAAAATCATTTGTAGAAACGCATTTAATTTAGGAAACAAAAATAAATAATTACCAGTATATATTTTAAAAGTATTTGACCATATTCATTTAGAGGAGATGAAGAACGAAGTGAAAGTACCGAGTAACCCCATAACGCTCATGGCGAAAGTATACCGAGATGTGTTTCCGGTTGTACACCATGAGCTCGCAATGTGGAAAGAACGCGCCTACCATATTCCGAATGATGAACTTCATAATCAAGCGTTAGCGAGCATTGAGCATAAAACATTTCACTGTGAAGGCGGCAGCATTTTAGCGCTGCTTGCCGATGAACATCGCGAGGAATGTATTCGATTCATTGTAGCGTACCAAACGATTAGTGATTATTTGGACAATTTATGCGACCGTAGTACATCACTTGATCCAAAGGATTTTGCAGCGCTCCATGAGTCAATGCTTGCGGCGCTAACACCAGGAAGCGAAGGAAGCAACTATTATCGTTACCGTGATGATCAAGATGACGGTGGTTATTTAGATGAACTTGTAGCAACTTGTCAAGAAGTGCTTGCAAAGACGAAGCATTATAACAAGATTGCCCCGATTCTTCATGAACTTGCTTGTTATTACTGTGATTTGCAAATTCATAAACATGTAAAGCAAGAAGAGAGAGAAGATCGCTTGAAAACGTGGTTTGCAGCGCATCGTGAAAAAGTTCCGCCAATGAGCTGGTTTGAATTTTCAGCTTGTGCAGGTTCTACGCTAGGTATTTTCTGTCTTGTAGCATATGCATTCCATGATGAATTAACAGACGATGATATTATGAAAATTAAACAAGGGTATTTTCCTTATGTACAAGGATTACATATTTTACTTGATTATTTCATTGACCAAGAAGAAGATCGTATTGGCGGAGATTTAAATTTTTGTAGTTACTATGAAAATAAAGAAGCAACTCTTGAGAGATTGAAACATTTTGTAATAGAAGCAGAAAGAAGCTTGGAACAACTGCCACATATGAAATTTCATCGCCTCATAAGCCGCGGGTTGCTTGGAATTTATTTATCAGACGAGAAAGTGTCACAGCAAAAAGAAATGCAACACATGGCACGGCGCATTGTGAAATACGGCGGCTTTACTTCGCGCTTTTTCTATTGGAATGGAAGGATGTATCGCAAGAAGATAGCACAGTGATGAAAACGAGCTGAGCTGTATTCTACAGAGGTAGGAGGCAGCTCAGCTCGTTTTTTTATGAGGATTATCTCTTCCTAGTTCCTCATTGGATTTATTTAGCACCTTCGTATTTATATGGTAAAATATAGATGCGGAGGTGCTAAAATGAAAAAATTCTTTAAAAAGTTATATGATAATACCGAAGTTTCGTTATTAGTATGCCTTTCTATTTCATTTGTACTTGGCATTTATAATATGCTGATAAAAGCAGGTGGGCCAACAACTGTAGATTACATCATGCAGGCGGTATTAGCAGTTGTTATTATTGTGGATATCTGGTTTTTAAAACATCAAGAAGAAACGAATTAAGGAGCGCTCATATTTTTGTATGAGGGCTCCTTTTGTTCAATTAGATTTTTGATAAGCTAAATACTTATTTACAATAGCTTTGGCAAGACATGTAGAGGAATCTACAACGTAAAGATGATTTTGTTTTGTTTCTAATATGACATTTAAATCTGTACATGCTATGACAACAGCATCGACAGTTTCAGTTAATTCTGAGCATAGTGTATTCCACGATTGACTCGCTTCGTTTATTTGTCCTATTTTTATTTTATATATAATTTGATTGATAGCAGTTTGCCAGCTATTTTTTTGAATATATTGTATACCACGTTTCAAAAATCCCTCTTGATATATACCAGATTGAACGGTCGAATCAGTTGCTAAAAGAGCTAATTTTTTTACGTGATAAGGTATTTCTTTTATTGTTTCATCGACTATATTTAATAGTGGAATTGAAATGGAACTATGCAGTTGATCAAAATAAAGGTGTGCAGTATTACATGGCATAGCAATAAAATCGACACCTGTACTTTCAAGTTTTTGTGCCCCGTTTATAATTGCTCTTTTCATATCTTCATGATTAATAGCTTTATTGATATAGAACGGTGTTGGACATGAATAAATCATCATATGAGGAAAGTCCATGTCATCTTTCGCACCATAAATTTCTTGGCATTGCTTTACTACGTTATCAACGAATGGCCCAGTAGACTTGGGCCCCATTCCAGCTAGTATTCCAATCATGGTTGTTCATCCCCTTTGTTTTAATTCGAATATAGAAATTCTTGTTTCGTATGAAAGAATCCTTCTTAGACAATAAAAAATACGCGCAGTATGCACGTATTTTGGTAGGTGTATTCATGCTGTAATTTGTCGAAGGGTCTTTATCCTGTGTCGAAGCGCCGATATATTTCAAAAGTCGCCGATATATTGGCCAGGCGCTTTATCCCGCATTAACGGGCAGTAAAGTGGGTATGCACGGGGAAGAAAACTGCCCGTAAAAGCCCGATTGGGCGGGCTTTCCATCAGTGAGAAAAGCGTCACTGATGGAAGTTTCACTTTATCTCTTTTCAATCGCAATAATAAACGGCGGGTTATTTTGTTGGTTCATAAATTCGTACTTCAGTACGTGTGCTTCTTTTTGATCTAGCTGCCCGGCAAATTTGACAACGGCATCGCGTTCTATTTGTCCTTCAGGATGTCCGTGATAAATGACAAGAATGATAATTCCTTCTGGTGCCATAACTTCTAATAACTGCTGCAAGGCAGAAAGAGTTGAGTTTGGTTTTGTGACGATGTTTTTATCACCGCCAGGAAGATAGCCTAAGTTAAAGATAGCTCCTGTTACTTTTCCTTTTGCGTCTTCTGGTAATACGGCTGTTAATGTATCGTGGCTATCATGAATAAGAACGGCACGCTCAGTCAGTCCTTTTTCTTGCAGCCGTGTGCTTGAATTGGTAATTGCTTCTTCTTGAATATCGAAGCCAAATACTGTTCCATTCTCGCCGACAAGCTCTGCTAAAAAGCACGTATCATGTCCGTTGCCGAGCGTTGCGTCAACAGTGTAATCTCCTTCTTTCACCGCTCGTTCTAGCAGCGTGCGGGCAAAAGGTAAGATGCGTTCTAATTTCATACTGTCTTCACCTCATTTGCATATTTACCTTGCCAGCTGCCGCGGCGTACAAATTCAGCATCAATTGCATTTAATACTTCCCACTTGTTCAAGCTCCACATCGGACCGATCATTAAGTCAGGTGGACCGTCACCTGTGATGCGATGTACGATGACATCTGATGGAATGATTTCAAGCTGGTCAACAACGAGATTTACGTAATCCTCAAGAGATAGAAATTGTAGTTGTCCTTTTTCATATTGCTTCACCATAGGCGTTCCTTTTAATAAGTGTAGCAAATGAATTTTAATTCCTTGAATATCAAGTTTTACCACTTCGCGCGCTGTTTCCATCATCATGTCATAGTCTTCAAGAGGGAGACCGTTAATGATGTGTGAGCACACGTTAATGTTATGCTTACGAAGTTTATTTATACCTTCTACATAAGAAGGATAATCGTGAGCGCGGTTAATCAAAAGCGCTGTACGTTCATGTACGGTTTGTAAGCCAAGCTCGACCCAAAGGTACGTACGCTTATTTAGATCAGCTAAATATTCGACAACATCATCAGGTAAGCAGTCTGGCCGGGTAGCGATAGAAAGACCGACAACGCCTTCTTCTTTTAAAAGTGGTTCAAATTTTTCTTTTAACACCTCAACAGGAGCGTGTGTATTCGTATAAGCTTGGAAATAGGCAATACACTTACCATCTTTCCATTTCGTATGCATTTTTTCTTTCATTTCATGATATTGCGTAACAACATCATCACGGCGGTCACCGGCAAAGTCTCCGGAACCAGCCGCACTACAAAATGTACAGCCCCCGTACGCAACTGTGCCATCACGGTTTGGGCAGTCAAATCCAGCATCTAAAGAAACTTTAAAGATTTTCTCGCCGAAATGCCCGCGTAGATGGTAGTTCCACGTATGGTAACGTTTATTGTCGTTTGAATATGGGAAAGGATTTTGGACCTTCATAGTTATTCCTCCTCAAAGATATGAGCAAAAATCATTATAACATACTCATAAGGTTCATATAGAACGGACAAGCTAAAGGAGAAATATTGGTAAGGAGGAACAATCATGGCAGAGCGTGAATCACTGGAAGCGTGCATCCAAAATGCACATCAAGCAATGGAATATGCAAAAGAACAATTGGACATTGGAATGAGACAAGAGCATTACAATAAAATGAACTACTCTGATGCGCAGCTTCAATTAGAACAAGCTTACAATGAGATGCAAACGATGCAGCACTATGCAAATGATGAACAACGTGAACAGCTGAATCGTGCACGTATGGCAATACGACAATTACAACATCAAATGATTATTACACCGCATTAATAAGGAGCGATAAGGATGGCAAAGCGTTCAGATCAAAATAACCCAGAGCAAAAAACACAAAACGGACATAATGCTGAGTTTTCAAATGAATTAGATCCAGTAGTACAAGCAAAGCAAAGAAATCGTAAAAAAGGCCAACCACAAAAATCAAAGCAATCAGAATAAACCAGGTCGAAATATGACCTGGTTTTATTTCTTATGGAAATTTGCTTTCTTTTTCATACGTACGAGAGATGTATTATAATAATGCTCGAATATCACAGAGCGGAGGAATGAAGCATGATTGTACATATCGGCACAGTAGCCGTGTACGTAGATGACCAGCAAAAGGCACTACAATTTTGGACAGAGAAAGCGGGATTTGAAATATACCGTAATGATCCAATGGGGCCAAATGCAAGTTGGATTGAAGTAGGACCGAAAGATACACGTTCTCACCTAGTTATTTATCCAAAATCAATGATGAAAAATGCAAATGAACTAAAAGCATCGATTGTATTTGTAACGGAAAATATGACAGATACATATGAAACAATGAGGAAAAATAGTGTGGAATTTACACAAGAGCCAAATGAAATGCCATGGGGTACATTTGCCATTTTTAAAGATAACGAAGGTAATAAGTTTGTTTTAAAAGGATAAAATGAAAGAAGCTGAGCTTATATGAGCTCAGCCTCTTTTATGTTCGTTATGGTAAAATAATGTAACTTTATTACGAGAAATGAAAATATATATCTTAAAATAACAAGCGGCTCCATATGCTACGTGTTTACATGTAACATATGGAGCCGTTTATATATCTTACAAAATTGTAAGATAAATGTAAGTTTAATCTATGGCAGGAAATGCTTTAAAAGAGCAAAATAGGAACAGGAAAACAAAGTACAGGAGGATTTATATGAAAACACCAGTTGTAGACGTAAAGAATGTTCAAAAAGTATACGGTAAAAAAGGTGAAAGTCAATCACATGCATTAAAGGGTGTATCATTCTCCATTCAAGAAGGTGAATTTGTTGGGATTATGGGACCTTCTGGTTCTGGAAAAACAACATTATTGAATGTTATTTCAACATTAGATAAAGCGACGGACGGCGTTGTTGAAATTGCAGGTACAGATATTACGAAAATGAAGCAGGGGGAATTATCTGATTTTCGTTCACAAAAATTAGGCTTCATATTTCAAGACTTTAACTTACTAGAAAACCTATCAATTTATGAAAATATTGCATTGCCTCTTTCACTGCAAGGGGTTCCTTCAAAAAAGATTGGACCGAAAGTAGAGAAGGTAGCGGAAATGCTAGGAATTTCAGAGATTCTTCAAAAATATCCATCTGAAGTATCTGGGGGACAAAAGCAACGTTCAGCGGCGGCACGTGCACTTGTACATGAACCAGCCATTATTTTAGGTGACGAGCCAACAGGAGCGCTGGATTCCAAAAACGCAACAAGTTTGTTAGATGCGATGACAAACTTAAATGAAGAACAAGGTGTTTCTATTATGATGGTTACACATGATCCGTATAGTGCAAGTTATTGCCGACGTATTTTATTTATCCAAGATGGTGAGTTATATAAAGAAATTCACCGCAAGGGTACACGTGAAGAATTTTATAAAGAAATTTTAGATGTGCTGGCAGACTTAGGCACACAAAAAGCGTAAGAAAGGAGAGGCAGGCATGTTATTTAAGCTTTCCATGTCAGGACTGAAAAGTAAGCTGAAAGACTATATTGTCTTACTCGTTGGTCTTGTTATGTCAATTTCGATTTTTTACATGTTTCAAACGTTAGCACTAAATAAAGCGTTTATTGAAGCGAATTCTGTAATTAGTAGTATTCAATTCGTCTTCCATGCTGGTGCGGTACTATTAGCTATCATTACATTCTTCTACATTTTATATGCAAATTCTTTCTTACTATCACTTCGTCAAAAAGAATTTGGTATGTACATGATGCTAGGAGCGAAAAAACATAAGGTTACAATGCTCATGTTTATTGAAACAATTGTATTAGGAGCAGCATCTCTTGTAGTTGGTATTGCAGTTGGTATAGGGCTAGCGCAAGGAATTGGTAAACTACTTATGCAGCAGCTTGAGTTTACTGCAGGTGGCTATCATGCGTTTTATGTCCCATCTATGCTTGTTACATGTATTTTCTTCTTAGTACTATTTGTTTTATCAGCAATTATGAATAGTATCAAATTATCGCGTATTACGGTTCTGCAACTGGTTCATGCAGATTCTAAAACGGATCGTGTTTCTAAAACAGGAATAAAGACTGTTATAGCTGCATTCGTTGGAATTATTCTGTTAGCAATCGGCTATGCTTCTATGGTTTACATGGACAAGTTGGCGCAAATGGGAATTATTATAGCATTAATTACTGTAACGTCCGGAACTTACATGTTATTTGGAACATTCCTTCCGCTTATTATTAAAAAGCTTAAAAGTAATAAAAAGGTTACTGAAAAAGGACTTAATGCCTTTACATTTGCACAATTAAATTTCCGTATTAATAGCTTAACAAAAGTATTAGCGACAGTAGCGATGTTAGTTGCGCTTGGAGCAGGTGCGATTTCTGGCGGTATGGCATTTAAAAATAATGTTATGCTTACTGTAGATGGTTTGGCAATTTATGATGTTGCAATTCATAATCCAACAGCCGAAGAAAAGAAAATTTTAGATGGTATTACATTTAAAGAGAAAAATGAATATCGTTATAAAATAGATGATAAATATGTGTATTATTTAAAAGAAGATTTAGAGAAAAATCGTCCTTTAATACAAGATTTAAAAGTTTTTAAAGGGATGAAAGATATCGGTAAAGTAAAACGAGCTTCTGAAGAACTGCCAGTAGGTGCGATTTTGAGTTCCAGTCAAGAAAAATCTGATAATGTGATTCCAAAAGAGTGGGATCAGGCATTAAGCACAATTCATCTATCTTATGTATCCCCTAATCAAACAATCAAAATTGTAGATCAAAAAATGTATGATGGTTTGCAAGGCAAAGAGGGTGTTGCATTAATTGGAAAAGTAGATGATTTCTTAACATATAAAAAAGAATGGAAAAAAATTGACGAATTGCAGCTAGCTAAATATAAAAATATAAAAGAAAATTCCTTGCAAAGTAAGAACCAATTTTATACTGGATTTTACGGCATTGCAAGCGGAACAGTATTTATGGGATTCTTCTTAGGAATTGCGTTCCTAGCAATGATGGCAAGTTGTTTAATGTTTAAAATTCTTTCAGGAGCATCAAGCGATATTACACGTTACCAAATGCTTCGCAAAATTGGCGTTCGCCGTGAATTATTAACGAAATCAATTTACAAAGAGTTATTCTTAGTATTCCTATTCCCAGGAATCGTAGGGATTGTCCACGTATTAGTTGGTATGAACATCTTCTCGTTCATTTTAATTAATCCTTACTTCCGTGTATGGCTTCCAATCTTGATTTTCGTAGTCATTTATATGATCTATTATTTTATTACCGTTCAATTGTATAAAGGAATTGTTCTTCCGAAAGAGGAATAGAATTTGGGAAATACCGAGCGGTGATGCTCGGTATTTTTACATCTACAAGAATGATTTAACTTAGTAAATCTGATATAAAGTTTTTTGTGCTACGATTATACGAGGGGGGGAGAAAATGAACAAGAAAAAAATAGTATTCGGCTTATTATTTATATTCGTTCCTTTATTTATATATATCTTTCTAATAGAGCATGAAGATAAAGTAGCGCTAACACCTGATATGATATCAAAGGTGCAATATTTAGAAACAGATTCGGTTGCCGAGGGTATGATTACAGATGGCGGGAAAGATGCGAGAGATGTATTTCAAAAGTTAACGAGTTCAAAAAAAGTGGTGACACAAAAAGAATTTTTTAAGAAGAGATTTTTTGAACAATCTTCGCACCGTAAAATTGATTTTGTGTTAGATGACGGGAAAAGAATTACATTTAATGTAGTATTGTTTAGCGTTGAACCATACTATGCCGAAGCTTATGTTCAATGTGTTGGAAACAAAACAATCTATCACTTAAATAAAGAAGATGCAACAGATATAGGAATGCAATTTGTTAATCGATAATTTGCTAACTTTAAAAAGCACTTATGAAATTTCAAAAGTGCTTTTTTTAATGAACAAGGATTTTATACACAAATCCCCCCTTATCAAGAAGGGTAGCTTGATAAGGGGGGACGCTAAAAAGAAAGAGTAGGAGAAACACAAGCATGGAAGTGAACAGTAAAATGGTTAAAAACTTAATTTTCGGAAAATTATAAAGCTGAAGGGTTTTTTCATTTTACTCTTTCTTTATAATATGAGTGTATCATTAAAAATAAAATGAATCAATGAAAAAAAGACAATATTCTTATTAATTCGACATTTTTCGATATCATTTTTATTCGCGACAGAACAATTAACTTCAGGATGCTTTTGATTGAAAGGGAATTTTTATGTCAAATAATTTATACATGACTAAATTATTGGTGTATAAATCATTAGATTATTCTGATAAAAATTCATTTTTTCTATGAAATTTAATATTGGCATGGTTCTTGCTTATCTGAAATAAGGAAGGGGGATAAATAAATTTAGCAGTAGCTGCAATAAGGGAATACTTATTGAAAATATTGGAACTTATTTTACAGGTATCAATGGGGATGAGGTTGTCTAGTAAAGGTACATGAAAGAAAGCTTTAGCTTAAAAAGTCAGAATTTTCTTTATTTTAAAAAGGAGGAGATAGCATGGCGAAATACTCGAAATTTTATAAACTGATGCTTGGTGTTGGGCTTGTTACTATATCATGTAATGGCATGCAAATTCAAGCAGAGGCAAAAGAGAAAAATACGAAGAATGTATTACAAATGGAGCCGGTAGGATTAAAGAAATCCGTTGATGAGTTAGCGCACTCTTCGAACGTACAAGAAAGTCCATCTTTTACAAAACGGTTAAAGTTAGCAGATTTATCGCAGCGTCCGCCAGCACCAAAAGAGGATGCTAAACAGCTGGCTGAAGAAAAAAAATATTCGATGGCTGAATTAAATCAATTAAGCAACAAACAATTAGCCGATCTTCTTGTTACGATTCAATGGTATCAAATTCCGGAATTATTTCAGTTTAATAGTGATAGTCTGAAGTTCTATCAAGATGATAGCCGGATACAAGCGCTTATTGATAAACTAGCAGAACAAGGCCAAGCGTATACGCAGGACGATTCAAAAGGAATTGAGACATTAGTAGAAGTTATACGTTCGGGATTTTATTTAGGTTTTTATCATCAAGAATTAAGTAAACTAAGTGAACGCAGCTATCATGATAAATGTTTGCCATCTTTGAAAGCGATTGCAAAAAATCCGAATTTTAAACTTGGTACATCGGAACAAAACAAAGTTATTTCATCGTATGGAATGTTAATTGGCGGGGCATCAAGTGATGTTGAAATCATTCAATATGCTGCTAAAATTTTTAAACAATATAATGATAATCTTTCCACGTTTATTGAAGATCGGACAAAAGGTAATGCTATATATAATTTGATGAAAGAAATTGATTATGATGTTCAGTCGTATATGTATGATACAGACAAAGAACCAAAAGATACGATGTGGTATAGGAATATCGATAGCTTTATTAATGAAATAAGTCGTTTTGCACTCATTGGTACGGTAACAGACAAAAACGGATGGTTAATTAATAATGGAATTTACTATGCTAGCCGATTTGGTAAGCTTCATAGTACACAGGCAAAAGGACAGCAAGTTGCAACAGAAGCGATGTGGATTTATCCATATTTAGGACAGCAATATTTTGTTGCGGTAGAACAAATTGTTACAAATTACGGCGGAGTAGATGCGAACGGAAAAACAGTAAATTTAGATCAAATTCGAGAAGATGGTAAGAAGAAATATTTGCCTAAAACCTATACGTTTGATGACGGGGCAATCGTCTTGAAAGCGGGAGGTAAAGTGACTGAGGATAAAATTAAACGTTTATACTGGGCGGCAAAAGAAGTACGCGCTCAATTTTATCGTACAGTTGGTAGTGATAAGCCGCTCGAGGGCGGACATGCTGATGATGTGTTAACAATGGTTATTTACAATAGTCCCGACGAATATCAATTTAACCGTCAATTGTATGGCTATGAAACGAATAATGGTGGTATTTACATTGAAGGAATCGGAACGTTCTTCACATATGAACGTACACCACAGCAAAGTGTTTTTAGTTTGGAGGAATTGTTCCGTCATGAATTTACACACTATTTACAGGGAAGATATGAAGTTCCAGGGTTATGGGGACAGGGAAACATGTATCAAGATGAACGTTTGACTTGGTTTGAAGAAGGAAACGCGGAGTTCTTTGCAGGATCAACGCGATTAGATAGCGTTGTACCGCGAAAAAGTATGATTAACAGATTATCTAATGATCCAACGAAACGATACACGGCAGAGCAAACATTGTATGCAAAATACGGAACGTGGGATTTTTATAACTATTCGTTTGCATTGCAATCTTATATGTATAATAATCGCTCTGGTATGTTTGATAAAGTGCATGATTTAATTCGTGCAAATGATGTTCCAGGTTATGATGCGTACCGCTCTGCATTAAGTAAGGATAATAAATTAAATGAAGAATACCAATCTTATATGCAAATGCTGATTGATAATCGGGATAAGTATACAATTCCGCAGGTATCAGATGATTATTTAGCAGAGCATAAACCGAAAGCGCTTTCTGATGTTGCAGCAGATATTACTAACGAGGCAAAGCTAACAAATGTGAAGGTAACAAAAAACAAATCACAATTCTTTAATACATTTACACTACAAGGAACATATACAGGAAGTGCGTCAAAAGGAGAAACTGAGGACTGGAAAGCGATGAATCAAGCAACGAATGAGATGTTAAAGCATCTTTCTGAAAAAGAGTGGAGCGGCTATAAAACATTGACTGCTTATTTTGTGAATTACCATGTCAATGCGGCTGGACAATTTGAATATGATGTTGTGTTTAGCGGAGTGAATACTGAAGAAGATAATAGCGTAGAAAAAGAACCGAATGATTCATTTAATACAGCTAATCCACTATCTCTGAACACATTATTACGAGGTAACCTAAGTGATCAAGATCAAGTTGATCGGTTTGTTATTGATGTGAAGACAGCAAAAGATTTACAGATTACCGTTACGAATGAACAAAACCTTGGAATGAATTGGGTATTATATTCTGAATCAGACTTAAATAATTATGCCGCCTATGCAACAAAACGCGACGGAAACAAATTGCTCGGAAATTATAATGCGAAGCCGGGAAAATATTATTTGAGTGTATATAAATATAGCGGTGGAACAGGGAATTATACAGTAGAGGTAAAATAGTTGAAAGTAAGAGTTAAAAATCCAGCCATAGAGAATCTGTGGCTGGATTTTACATTGTATCATCCTCCTCATCATTATTTCATCAAAAAAATGACACGATTTGGTAAAAAATGCTATAATAAAAAAGAAACGAATAGGGTGGAGAATAGTAATGAAACAAGCTTTAGTTGTCATTGACATGCAAGAGATTTTCTTTCTTGAACCGCAAAACTTTTTATATGATAAAGAACGCGTAGTTGAAAATATCAACGAATTAATTACGAAGGCTCATGAAAAAAATATCCCCGTTATCTTCATTCAACATACAGATACAGAGGAAACAGATGAAATGTTTGAAGGGAAAGATGGCTGGCAATTACATAAAGGATTAGCTAGGGCCTCCTCAGATAAAGTGATTCAAAAAACGAAATGGGATGCATTCTATCAAACAGAGCTATTAAACTACTTAAAAGAGAAAGAAATTGAGCAAATTATTTTTGCAGGAGCTCAAACTGAATTTTGTTTGGATACTACAATTCGAGCTGCTTATAGCTTAGGATATCAAAATAACCTTCTTGCTAGAAATACACATAGTACAATAACAAGTGCAGTATTAGAAGCAGAGCAAATGATTAAGCATCATGAAAACATTTGGAATAACCGATTTTTAAAAATTGTAGAATTAGATACAGTGCTATAAATAAAAGCTAGCAAACGATTCATTGGTTTGCTAGCTTTTTTGTTAGCGAGTGATATACATGGTTGCAAAAACAAACTCTGGGAGGTTTTGCATACATAGCCTCCTGTTTTAAGAATAAGTTATTAAAATATCCAATCAAAGACAGTATAAATACCAAGTAGAGCAAACAAAATGATTAATATAAGCGCCGAGATGCATCCAAAAGGAACGAGCTTATCTTGCCACGTTTCTTCATATTCTTCGATCATGCTTTCTTTTACTTTTTCTTGCAGAGAAGATGCGATAGGTTCAGAACATAACTTTTGAATTATTTCGTTATCCCCTTTAAATTTTAAGGCTCTAGCTATCTGATTAGCGTTGTTCCCCATAGATTTCTCAAATAGTGAACACGCCTCAATCATTTCAGATGTTTTCTGCTCTTCTAAGTACCAATATCGACCAGCCATTGCGGGGTGTTGTAATTTGTAATAAACATCTCCTAGTTTCTTACGAAGGTCTAATGCATTAGGATAAGTCGAAATCAAGCCATGTAGTCGATCTCTTGCTTTTCCTAAATCATTATTTGTAATATCGTTTTCAATCTTTTTTAACGTTTTTTTAGGTATGTTGTTGATTGTATAATCCTCCTTTTTCATTTTGAAAATTGTTTAGGATATTCTCTTTTATAATTTTTATCGTCACGCCAATCATATGTTTCTTGTTTCGGAATATGTAAAGTTTGATTTCCGATTGTAACTGTAGTTTCATCAATCCATTCAATGGTTGGATCGTTATCAGGATAATTCCAGTATATCGTTTTAGCAGAATTCGTTTTAAGATGGACCAATTCACCTCTAACGGCGTCTGCACTTAATGAGCCTCCATCTTGAACATAAGTTTTTATTTTATAATCTCCATTTGGAGATTCAACTGTTCGAATTAATTTTCCTGTTGGAACACCTTGCAAACTAAAAAACTTCCAATATATAAAGCCAGCTCCAATCATCAACGTAGAAAGTAATACAATTCCTACTTTTCTCTTTGTTTTCTTGATTTCTCTTTGTGCTTTTTTAGTATCCATTTACTTCTCCTTTAAAAATGATTATATGTATTTTATACCATTTTATGTATAAATTCTATGTGTGTCCAGGTGCTCTCGCCTCACTAAAACAGAGGATTTTTATGTCGTTATTTAGGTTTATATATATATTAATTTTTCGACATCTTTGTCTAGCTCTGCCTCCTAGTCCTGTCGGCTCCACCTTTCTTTATGATCCAGCTCCAGCGGCTAGAACAGTCGGTGGCTTCGCGTCTTCCGCCTTTCTTTATAAGTTGCTGCTATGCAGAATACAACATGACCTGTACTTGCTTCCTCCTTTTGTTTTAAATATTGCATGTGGTAGGAAAAGGCCCTGACCGTTTCTATGCGCGGCCAGATGCTCTTGTCCCCCCTAAAAAGAAAGGAGGTTTTTATGTTGTTTTTTAACTTATATATAGATTTATGCTTCTCAACAAAATATCTTAGAGGGCAAGGGATAAAAATTAGTTTCAATACAAGAAAATATTTTTTATTTTTTTGTCACAAATAACTAGTTTGTGGTTTCTTTATAGTGACAGTAGCTAATAAGGAGGAAAAAACGAGTGGAGGTGAAAGCTTCATTGTTAAATATATATGAACAAGATTCAGTTTCCAATATACAGTTTCAAGATGTATTTAAAGAATATTATGCTCACGTTGTGAGACAGATTATGAGGATTGTGCGAGATCAAGCAATTGCTGAAGATTTAGCACAGGAAGTATTTTTGCAATTATATCATACAGAATGGAAACAGATTGAAAGTGTATCAGCATGGCTTGCAAAGGCATCCATTTATGCAGCATATAACTATTTGCGATCTGAAAAAAGGCATCAAGCAAGAATCGAAAAAGAAGCAAATTATAAACAGTCAATTAGTAGTCCATCATCGGAAGAACAATGTATTCAAAATGAAGAAATTACTCGCGTACAAAGTACATTAAAAGAGATGGATGAGCGTGAACGGACCCTCTTATTAATGAAGTTTTCGGGGTTTCAATACAAAGAAATAGCGGAGGCTACCCAGATGGAAGTATCCTCGGTTGGAACATTGCTAGCACGAGCGAAAGCAAAATTCCGGAAAATGTATAGAGGGATGAAGGAGGGATAACAAATGAAATGCCAAGATATTGGATTTATTCAGTCATACTTAGATGGAGAGTTAAACCGTGATGAAAGAAAGCAATATATTCAGCATCTTGATCAATGTAAAGCATGTCAACAGAAGTTAGAAGAAGTGAGCAAGCTTAATCAATGGGAACAAGTGATATTAAATGATGAATTTGCAAACTTTAGTCAAGAAATTGATATCGATGTTGACCAAGCTTGGAAAACCTTTGAACAAAATATCCGAACTCATAAAACAGAAGAAATAAACAGTGAAGAAAGCAAAAAGAAGGGAAGATGGCATAATATGAAGAAATCATCTAAACGTTGGATTACCGGAGCAGCAGCAGCGGCAATTGTGTGTGTGTCTTTAACAGTTCCAGAAGTACGGGCAGGAGCAAGTAACTTGTTATCGATTTTTCGAGTAAAGGATGTGCAATTAGTTCAACTTACCGAGTCGGACTTACATGAAATTGAAGGATGGATCTCTCATATGGAAGAAGGAGAGAAGTCCATTAAAGGAATTGGGAAAATAGGAATCAAAGATAACGGAAGTAAAAAAGATGCTCATTTTCAGTCGGAACAGCAAGCGAGAGAAGCTGGATATGCTGTTCCAAAAGTACCAAATGGATACCATGTAACGAGTGTAGATACGAACCCGTCATTTATTATGCAATTTGAACTCGATACAGAAAAAGCTAATAAGTTGTTGAAACAACTACAGAGCAATACGCAGTTTGAAAGTGCTTTGAATGGCAAGCAGTTTTCAATCACAGTTCCAGAATCAGTACGTACACAAATAGATGTTGAGGGCAATCGAACATCAAGTGGTTTTTCTTATAATGTGATTGATGCACCAAAAATTTCTGTTCCAGAAGGTGTAGATGTTGCGAAATTACAAAAAACAGTTTTAGAGCTTCCGATTATTCCTGGGAATGTAAAAACACAGCTTGCAGGTATTCAAGATTGGACACATACATTGCCGATTCCTTATGTAGCAAAAGATGCAAAAGCATCAGAGACAAAGGTTCAAGGAGTGAAGGCGGTTTTATATAGTACGGATTATGAAAATGTGCTTGTGTGGGAAAAAGAAGGGAAATTGCATATGATTGAGCAACATAAAGAGCAGGGGAAAGATACGAATGCAAACGATCTTATTAAACTTGCAAATGAACTAAAATAATGATTGAACAAGAGCGGCTCCGCAAAAAGGGGCGGCTCTGTTCCTGTATGGAGCGGAGGTAAAACATGAATCAAGACTGGATTATTCAAACGAAGAACTTAACAAAACAATATAATGGAAAAGGCGGTATCAAAAGCATTTCATTAGATGTGCCGCGCGGTACTGTATTCGGATTTATAGGTCCTAACGGTGCAGGAAAAAGTACGTTTGTGCGAACGATGCTTGGGTTAATTTACCCTGATTCTGGAACAGCACAAATGTTAGGGCAACCGATTGGGACGATTGAATCAAAACGGCGCATTGGCTATTTACCTGAACTGTTTCGCTATCCTGATTGGCTGACTGGTTGGCAGTTACTTGAAACGCATGCAAAGTTATGCGATCTTCCTTTTCGGGAGCGGAAAGCAAAAATGAATGAGGTTATTGAAAAAGTAGGTCTAAAGGGAAGGGAGAAAGAAAAAATTCGCGGTTATTCAAAAGGAATGCAGCAGCGTATCGGGCTTGCTTGTGCTCTGCTTTCTGATCCTGAATTGATTTTCTTAGATGAGCCAACATCAGCACTTGATCCAATCGGGCGAAAAGAAGTACGTCATTTAATGGAAGAGCTTCGTGACCAAGGGAAGACCGTATTTTTAAATAGCCATCTATTAAATGAAATTGAACATGTATGTGATCACGTGGCGATTATTAATAAGGGAGAGTTAATTGTACAAGGAGATTGGCGCTCATTGATGATGATTCAAACGGAAGTTGAAGTAACACTTGGTGAAAAGAGCGAATTATTCTTTAAACAACTGCCTTCGTTTATTAAAAATGTAAGGAAGATAGAAGAACAGCAAAATCGTAAGCGCTGGATTATAACGCTGCAACAAGAAGATGACATTCCTAGATTGTTAGAAGCATTTGTATCACTACACATTCCTGTGTATCAGCTAAATCCGGTTCATCCGCATTTGGAAGATGTGTTTATGTACTGGGTAAATAAGAAAGAGGGGACGCAGCATGTGGACAATCGCCAAATTATCATTTAAAGAAATTCTGTTAAAACGTATTTTTACCATTACGTTATGTATGACATTTGCCTTTTTAATATTTTATGGAGTGGCCATTCATTATGCCGTCAGTGAAATCCTTCCAGGAGAATCTAGCGGTATTTCGTCAGCTCAAGACTTTATGAGTAAGAGTTTCTTTTCTACACAGCTTCTTGGAGTGGGGTTGTACTTTTCTTCGTTTATCACAGCGTTATTAGCTATTTTAAGTAGTGTTGGCAGCATTGCCAATGAAATTGAAAGTCATCAAATTGATACGTGGCTAACGAGACCAATTTCACGCTTTTCCTTTTTAATGGGGAAATGGATCGGCTTATGCTTGTTACTGATTGCGTACGCAGTTTTCCTGTTTATAAGTATCGTGCTTATCCATCAAACAATGGGAGGAAGTACGTTTCATTTAGATTTCACAGCCGCGCAGATTATAAAAGCATTGGCTCTTTTCTTGCTACAGCCTGTTATTTTAATTAGCATCGCGATCTTACTAAGTACGCGTATGGCAACACTAAATGCTGGCATTGTGTTAATTATTTTATACGGAACTGGATTTATTGGCGGATTTGTTGAACAAATCGGTACATTGGCACATAAAGCAGCACTTGTGAACATGGGTATAATTGCAAGCCTTGTATTCCCAATCGATACAATGTATCGTAAAATGACAATCTATTTATTTGATTCATCAGACAATCCTTTATCAATCGCCTCACAAGGCGTG
The DNA here is from genome assembly GCF_044543425.1 of Bacillus sp. NPDC077411. Classification (NCBI taxonomy): domain Bacteria; kingdom Bacillati; phylum Bacillota; class Bacilli; order Caryophanales; family Bacillaceae; genus Bacillus; species Bacillus sp. NPDC077411. Next base: position 39,512 of record NZ_JBITWA010000011.1, read on the forward strand.
TTCGGAAGTGTTTCAACACCGAGTAACATGATGGTTGTTTATGCTGTTTTATATGTGTTAGCAGCTATTTTTATAGCGATGCGTACATTTAAATCACGTGATTTATAAGGAGATGAAAAAATACTGACGGAAGACTCACTTTATATATTATAGTTAAAGCTCCTTCAATTGTAGAGAAGGAGCTTTAATTATGAGCTTTTTGTTTATTTTTTCGTAATACAATAGCCATGATTAGCAACATAACGCCTAATAAACATGTGAATATTGGATAAAGTAGAGGAAAGAACATGCTTGGAAATCCTTGCATTATGTCTGAATGATGTCCCATCGACATTAAACCTGTATGCGAGAAATTAATAAGTTTTACACCAAGATTATGATTGCTTCTTTCGTTATAAGTGAAGCGTTCTTCGAAAGAAGTACCATCTTGATTGATGCGAATAATTTTCCATTTTCTTTTTTCCATAGGAGCATTGTCATCTGTTAATCTCTGCACAAAATAAACTTGCTGTTCATCAGTTCGTTTGTTTTTTACGGTTAATATATCTAACCATGAAAAATACTTTCCACCTTTTTGTCGATTTGAGAGCCATATCTCATCAGGGGTAGAAACCTCTTTATTATTTATAAAAAGATGAATTTTAACGATTTCACCAGGAGGAACGTTGTCTTCTATGTCAAAAAAAGTGCGTGGTGCTAGTTTATTTGTTTTTTCTTCTTTTATTTTAAGGTTGATACCATTCACATTTAATTCTTGAACATCTAATGAACCTTCAAATCCATCTTTAGCTACATATGCTTCGTGTATTTCATAAGTGTTTTCTATTTTTGTAACAATCCATAACTCTCTTAGTATATGAAACATCGGAATACAAGAGAGGGAGAGTAAGATGAAAGCAAAAATAAAATAAAAACGAGCTTTTTTCATAAGTTTTCTCCTAAATATAATTATGTATATATCATTATATTATCTTTAATTTATTCTATAATATACCATATTTATAGTTAATTTTCATAAAATGGTATTTCGATGTAAAAACCCTTCGGTAATTATTTTTTTATGTTTTTACATATAAGTCGCTGCTATGCGGAATACATTATGATCTGCACTTGCTTGCAAACCATCGCATGTGGCAGAAAAAGGCCCTGACCGCTCCTACGCATGGCCAGACGCTCTCGCCCACCTAAAAAGAAAATGGTTTTATGTTAGTTTTTTAATGTGTATTTATATGGTTTACATCTCATTATCTGAATTTCATCAACTATTAATCAGTTGCCTTCTTATTTAAAAACGACTACAATTTTACTGTTATAGAGGAACGAAAAAAAGAATAGGAGGGAGACTATGCCAAGGAAAGTATGGCTATTAGTAGCTGGGATGATTATTAATGTCACGGGTGCTTCTTTTTTATGGCCTTTTAATACAATTTATTTACATGATCATTTAGGAAAGTCATTATCTGTGGCCGGAATGGTATTAATGATTAACTCGTTAACAGGAGTAATCGGTAATTTACTCGGCGGTGTTTTATTTGATAAATGGGGCGGATATAAGTCAATTTTAGTTGGAATTGTGATTACATTATTATCAATTTTAGGTCTTGTATTTTTCCATGGCTGGCCATTTTATATTATTTGGCTTGCGTTAATTGGTTTTGGTTCTGGAATGGTCTTTCCGGCGATGTATGCGATGGTCGGAACGGTTTGGCCAGAAGGCGGCCGGAGAGCATTTAATGCGATGTATGTGGGACAAAACGTTGGGATCGCCGTTGGGACGGCGTGCGGTGGTTTAGTTGCTTCTTATCGCTTCGATTATATTTTCTTAGCGAACTTTATTTTATACTTTATTTTCTTCTTAATCGCATTTATTGGATTCCGTGGTATGGAAGATAAGAAAGATAAGCGTGTAGCAGTCAAAGAAAAAACGAAAGATGGTTGGTCACTTACACCGGGATTCAAGGCGCTTCTTATTGTATGTGTAGCATATGCTTTATGCTGGGTTACGTATGTACAGTGGCAAGGAGCGATTGCGACGCACATGCAGGAACTGAATATTAGTCTTCGCCACTATAGTTTATTATGGACGATAAACGGAGCGATGATCGTTTGTGCCCAGCCATTAATAAGTATGATGATTCGTGCGATGAAACGCTCTTTAAAACAACAAATTATGATCGGAATTGGTATTTTTGCAGTGTCGTTTATCGTATTAAGTCAAGCGCAGCAATTTACAATGTTCCTTGTCGCGATGGTGACATTAACAATTGGTGAATTATTTGTTTGGCCAGCTGTGCCAACGATTGCGAATATCCTTGCACCAAATGATAAGATTGGCTTCTATCAAGGTGTTGTAAATAGCGCAGCGACTGTTGGGAAAATGTTTGGACCGGTTGTGGGCGGAGCAATTGTAGATGTATATAATATGGAAGTATTGTTTATAGCGATAATGGTAATGCTTGTAGTAGCAATTATCGCAACGAGTATGTATGATAAGAGGGTACATGTTGAAGAAACAGGAGACGAAAAAGTTGCAGTTTAGTTTGACGGAACATGTAACTTGTTTTAGAATATACTTTAAATAACTCATATGTAATAACAGTGAGAAGGAGTAGTAGTAATAGAAGCTGGTTTAGAGAGTTGACGGTCGGTGCAAGTCAATCCAAGTTTCGTTATGAACTCGCCTTTGAGTTGCAGTTGTGAAACAAAGTAGCGATTGCCGTTTATCCACGTTACGGATCTAAGCGAATGTATATTAGTGCTTGTTCAAAAAGAAGGATAAAGAAATGCGATAGCTATCTTAACTGGACGTTTTGAACATCCTTTATGACATTAATTTAGGGTGGTACCGCGGGAATATAACCTCTCGTCCCTTCTGGGATGAGGGGTTTTTTGTATTTTTGGCGGTGAAAAATATATAAAATTTGAATGGAGGGTATTTCATGAGCTTCAATCATCAAGAAATTGAAAAGAAGTGGCAAGCGTATTGGGAAGAAAATAAAACATTCCGTACGCCAGATGAAACAGACAAACCAAAATTTTACGCACTAGATATGTTCCCATATCCATCAGGTGCAGGGCTGCACGTAGGACATCCAGAAGGATATACAGCAACGGACATTTTATCTCGTATGAAACGTATGCAAGGCTATAACGTTCTTCATCCAATGGGATGGGATGCGTTCGGTCTTCCAGCTGAGCAATATGCGCTTGATACTGGAAACAGCCCAGCTGAATTTACAGAGAAAAACATTAACACGTTCCGAAACCAAATTAAAGCGTTAGGCTTCTCTTATGATTGGGATCGTGAAGTAAATACGACAGATCCAAACTACTATAAATGGACACAGTGGATCTTCTTAAAACTATATGAAAAAGGTTTAGCTTACGTTGATGAAGTACCAGTAAACTGGTGCCCGGCACTTGGTACTGTACTTGCGAACGAAGAAGTAATCGATGGCGTGAGTGAGCGCGGCGGACATCCTGTTGAGCGTCGTCCAATGAGACAATGGATGCTGAAAATTACAGCTTATGCAGATCGTCTTCTAGAAGATTTAGATGAGCTTGATTGGCCAGAGAGTTTAAAAGATATGCAGCGCAACTGGATTGGCCGTTCTGAAGGTGCTGAAGTTCACTTCGCTATCAACGGTACAGATGAGAAATTTACTGTATTTACAACGCGCCCAGATACATTATTCGGTGCAACATACTGTGTGCTTGCTCCAGAACACGCACTTGTTGCAGAAATTACAACAGCAGAGCAAAAAGAAGCAGTAGAAGCTTACGTTGATTCTGTAAAAGCGAAAAGTGATTTAGAGCGTACAGAGCTTGCGAAAGAAAAAACAGGTGTATTCACAGGTGCTTATGCGATTAGCCCAGTAAACGGTGAGAAATTACCAATCTGGATCGCTGACTATGTACTTGCAAGCTACGGAACAGGTGCAGTAATGGCGGTTCCGGCACATGATGAGCGCGATTATGAGTTTGCGAAAACATTTGAACTGCAGATGAAAGAAGTTGTAGAAGGCGGAGACATTACGAAAGAAGCACATACAGGTGATGGTGCACATATTAACTCTGCATTCTTAGATGGATTAAATAAAGAAGAAGCGATTGCGAAAATGATTGAATGGCTTGAAGTAACAAGCGCAGGAAATCAAAAAGTAACGTACCGTCTTCGTGATTGGTTATTTAGCCGTCAACGTTACTGGGGTGAGCCAATTCCGATTATCCACTGGGAAGACGGCACAATGTCAGCTGTGAAAGATGAAGAATTACCATTAGTTCTTCCAAAAACAGAGAACATTCGTCCATCTGGTACAGGCGAATCTCCACTTGCAAACATTGAAGAGTGGGTAAATGTGGTTGATCCAGTGACTGGTAAGAAAGGTCGCCGCGAGACAAATACAATGCCGCAATGGGCAGGTAGCTGCTGGTATTACCTACGCTACATGGATCCAAACAACAGCGAAGCACTTGTAGATCCTGAAAAAGTAAAACAATGGCTTCCAGTTGATATTTATATCGGCGGTGCGGAGCATGCGGTACTTCATTTACTATATGCACGCTTCTGGCATAAAGTATTATATGATATTGGCGTTGTTCCAACGAAAGAGCCATTCCAACAACTATTTAACCAAGGTATGATTTTAGGAGAAAACAACGAGAAAATGAGTAAATCAAAAGGGAACGTTGTAAACCCTGATGATATCGTAGCAAGCCATGGTGCAGATACACTTCGTCTATATGAAATGTTTATGGGACCATTAGATGCTTCCATTGCTTGGTCTGAAAATGGCCTTGATGGAGCTCGTCGTTTCTTAGACCGCGTATGGCGTCTATTTGTTCAAGATAATGGTGAACTAAACGAGAAAATTACTGATGCACCAAACAAAAATCTTGAAAAAGTATATCACCAAACAGTGAAGAAAGTAACAGAAGACTATGAAGAGCTTCGCTTTAATACTGCAATTTCTCAAATGATGGTATTTATTAACGATGCATATAAAGCAGAAACACTTCCAAAAGAATATGTAGAAGGTTTCGTGAAAATGTTAGCGCCAGTTGCACCACACGTTGCGGAAGAACTTTGGAACAAGCTTGGATATAACGAAACAGTTTCATATGTAAGTTGGCCAACATTTGATGAGTCTAAACTTGTAGAAGATGAAGTTGAAATCGTTGTTCAAGTCATGGGTAAAGTACGTGCGAAGCTAACAATGAAAAAAGACGCATCAAAAGAAGAAATGGAACAACTTGCACTTGAAGCAATTAAAGAACAAATTGAAGGGAAAACAGTTCGAAAAGTAATTGTTGTTCCTGGAAAACTTGTAAATATCGTAGCAAACTAATGAAAAAGGGCACCTATTTTTAGGTGCCTTTTTTCGCATATTAAAGCGGAATTATAGTATAGACAAACACCTATTTCTCTTTTTGCAATATGATAACATCGACACATTAAATCGTGAAGAAGAGGTGAACCGAATGAATTATTATGAACAACGCCAAATGCCTAGTCCATACGGTATGGGGGTATTTCCTCCAACGCAAGTAGGACATTATCCACATGGAGGCTATCCTTATGGTTATCATCATGTGGGGTATCATCCATATCATCATCATTATCCACATCATCACCATGGCTATCAACATGTTATTTATCATCCGCATCATCATCACCATGGCCATCATTATGGCATGCCGTATCAAGGCCAATAAAATGTAAAATTTATCAACTATGTAAAATCTCCTTCTATGCAAGGAGATTTTTTATTTGGGAATGATAAAGAAGAAGGGGGTGTTACATATGGGTAAAGGAAGAAGTAATAATACTGGTCAAAGACAGCCTAATTTCGATGCAAATGCTTCGAAAGGAAAGCAACCCCAAATGGGAGATTCGAAAAAGAAATAGAGAAAAGGAGCCATTTAACAGGTGGCTCCTTTTCAAATGGAAATCATATATTATTTTTTTGCTTCTTGACGTTGACGCTCAATTTCTGCACGAAGTTGTGGTTCTGGCGCTTCCCATCCTTCAGGTTTTAAAATTTTGCCGTCACCTTCGCGGAAGCGTGGTTTACCGTCTGGGAATAATTTTGCCATGTTTGCATTGTTTACAATTTCAAACCCTTTATCAGGACGAACACCCATTTCGGCAAACGTTCCGAATGCAAAGTAAATTAAGTCAATTAGTGCATCATACTGATCTTCTACTGTGTTTGCTTCTAAGAACTCTTCTAGTTCTTCTTGCATGAAGCTTGCACGAATTTTTGCACGCTCTTCTGTTAATTTTGTTGGTGTATCTGCAACAGGGTGACCAAATACTTCATGCATTTTCGCAACAAGTTCGTACCCTTTATCTAAACCTTTTTCGATTGTCATGTTGTTTCATCCTTTCTCGTTCTTTTCCGATTGTTATTGTAACATGATTTAGGTTAGGGCAGTGTATATTCTACTTTTGCAAATGTTATTCTTTCTTTTCTGTTAAGGATAGCGCGATATCTATTCCAAGCATTCCAATGATAAGTATCGGTACTGTCACAAGGAGATAACGTGTAAAGGAAGCGTTTTTTAAATATGTATGAGCAAATAAAAAGACAGTACAAAAGAGAATGATATGTAATATAGGCTTTATTAATTTTTTAGGCATGAGATTCCCCCGTTTCAACTCTTAACTTTGAGTATAGGGAATAAAATGAAATATGAAAAGCCATTTTGCGTTTGATCCTCTAACCAGTTTTTATTTCGGGAAGAGGATCAAATGTTTTACTCAATAACTCCTGAATTCGTAATATCGACCGTATATTTTACCTTTACTGGAACGTCTTTGTACATTTTTCGCCATTCTTTTAATTTGAAAGGCTTATAGTGTTGTTTAAATCTTGCACCTAAAGCAAGCGAGTCTGCACCTAGTGATTGAAGCTTTTTTACTAATTTTGCTCCATCTGCATTCAAGTTCTTTTCAATGTCTTTTCGTATTTTTTCTACATTTTTTTTGTTTTCTAAGTTCGTATGTTTCGAAATCTCTTGAATACGCGCTGCCATTTTTACGTGAATAATAAAGGAAGGTTTTCCGCCTTGTACATATACATGATAAGAAGGGGAAGAACGAATATTGTTAATTATCGTATAGCCTAACTTTGTTTTAAATTCATGTGATTCCATTTGACTTTTATCGAGTAGCGTTTTAAAAAGAAACATATCTTTTTCTTCTACTTTTCCCACATATTTATCTTGTTTGAAAAGAGCCACACTAGTAATTTTAATGCTGTTCTTTTTCTTTTTTAATATAGGCATATACGTATCTTGACCTTCACGATAATACCGGAAAGTTTGCATGTATAAATTATCTTTTGGTACGTCACCTGATTTCATATTCTGTTCCAACATTTTTTTAATATAGATTGCTACGTTAGAAGCAGTATTGTATTTGCCTGATAAAAGTTTCTCACCTTCGTCATTGCCGCCTCCTTCAAGGATACCAACATATACTAAGTTCCCGATATTTACATCACGAAGAAGCGTATCAAATACACCAGAGAGGCCTTTTTTAGCTAATTTTTCTGTGAAAAGAGTAACACGTATTTGTCCGCTTGCAAGAGGTTGTCCCGATTCTAAAGAGGTTGTTGTTTTCACTTGTTTAATTGTATTTCCGTAGCCTTGAAGTACTTGTACTTTGTTCCCTTTTCTTTGAATTGGACAAACGTAAGTCACTTGTAATCTTTCACGGTTTGAATCTGTATTTGGAGCGACATCGAAAACAGCACCTTGAATGAGGCTAATGTCGTCAATGATACTTTTGGGGACACATGCTGTTGTAAAAAGTAAGCAAAAACTAAAAAGGAATATTACTTGTTTCTTAATGTTTTCCATTTCTTTTTCACCCACATTATAAGAAATAAGATTGGGATGTACACAAAAACAATCCAAAAGCTTCCTTTTGAGACTTGACTAATAAAATTATTAATGTCATGCCGTTCTGTTAGGAGTTGTGAAATAATGACAGTTATGAATAATAAAGAAATTAATATATACTTTTGTTTTACATGAAAGACTTCGTATAATCCTCTCGTTGCAGCCCATAATGGTAAGATAATACTTGTAATGACAATGAGTGCATAGCCTGAAATCGCAATATATTCTAGACGCTCGATGAAAGGAAGATGAATGACTTGTGTGATAGAGAGCTGTGACCAAATTGTTTTGGACAATTGTTTTTCGCTAAAAAAGGCAAAAGCAAGGATTGTACTTAATAAATATAAAAAGTTAGAAAATAAAACACCATATTGTGCAAATTTATGAGATTTCTCAGGCGTTTTGACAAATGGATACATCATCAAAATAACTTCAAAACTAATCATTGTATAAGTTGATGCTTGAGCTGCTTTTAAAATATCTCCAAAAGAATGTGAAAATACAGGCAATAGGTTTCCGAAATTTCCATATTTAATGACCACAAATAGCAGCATGATATATCCGCATGTAGCGACGACAGAAACAACACAAATTCCGGTCATAACCCGAAAGCCGGATGAAATAATATAATAGCTAAGTATGGATAAAAAGATTGTTAATTTCCATGTAGCTGCCGTTGGGAACATCCAAACTTGAATAATTTCTACGTACGTGCGCATAACGGAGACGCTGATAAGAAAGAAATATGCCATGAAAATTACATTGCATGCATTGCCTATCCACTTTCCAAATAGATGTTGATGTAATGTAATCAAATTTCCATTTATACTTTCTAATAAACGGTATATCATCCACATAAGAATATGAATGATTATACCTGCAATAAGAACCCCCATCCATGCATCGTATCCGGCAGCTTTTGCAATAACACGTGCAAATCCAAGAACACCAACACCGAATTGCGCGCTATGGACTAAGAAAAAAACAAAAATGGGAGATACTTTATAGTTGGTTTTAACTGTACTCATATGCGCTCCTCGCTTTTTACTCATCGAAATCTGTCATACGTTTTTGAAACACTTCCTTTATATAACGACCATCATGTTGTGGTCTTGCTTGAACCCCGCGCTGATCTATTTTAGATAATGGCATTCGTACGAAAGAGTCTTTCGCCGACTGTTTGCGAAATGGATAGACAAACCCATACGGCTTTCGAAGAGATGATAATCGAAAAAGCCGTGTTAATAGAAAGATAAATCCTAAAGAAATTCCTAATAATCCCCATAACTCAGCAAGTATGAGAAAGGGAAAGCGAAGTAAACGAACGGCATTGCCCATTTGATAAATCGGTGTAATAAACGATGCAAGCGCAGATAAGGCGACAATGATTAACAAAATGTTACTTGTTAATCCTGCTTGGACAGACGCTTGTCCAATTACGATACCGCCTACAATGCCGAGCGTTTGTCCGACTTTCACTGGTAAACGTGCTCCTGCTTCCCGAAGAAGATCAATAGCTAACTCTAGGAAAAAAGCCTCTATTATAGGCGGAAATGGTACTTGTGCCCGCGATAAAATTAATGTCTCCAGCAAATCACTAGGAATTAATTCATAGTGATAACTAAGCACAGCTACATATAGGGGCGTTGCACAAATGGAAAACGTAACTGCGATAAAGCGTAATAAACGGGAAAAAGTTGCATAAAACCATGACACGCTGTAATCCTCTGGAGAGATGAAGAAATCCAGTAGAGATACAGGTGATAACAAAACATTTGGTGAGCCATCAACAAATATAGCGATTTTTCCATCAATGAGCCCGTTGCTGACACGATCAGCCCGTTCTGTATTAATAAATGTTGGGAAAATAGATGTATTGCCCATTAGCTGGGGAATATAATAGCTATCATTAATTTGTTCATATTGCATTGTGTTTAAGGCATTTTCTAGATATGTAACGTTTTCTTTTTCTACTATATTATTCAAATACATGATAACGACTTTCGTTTTGGATAATTCTCCAATTAAGAGTTCTTTTGTTTTTAACTCCAGAACTGGCAACCGTTTTCGAACAAGGTTAATGTTTGTATCGATATCCTCTACAAATCCTTCTTGCGGTCCGATAACTGTTGATTCGTTTAATGGTATAGTTGGTAATCTGTATTTCTCAATTGCGATATTCGCAAGTAAACATTCCGTATCATGCTCGTGTAGTTGAATGATAGCATGCCCTTTTAAAACCATTTCTTCAATTTTTTTTACGTCACTTGTAATAATGAGTCCGCTGATTGGAACCATTGCTTTTATTTCTTCTAGTGTTGGCGCAGTATGGTGCAATAAAGCAGGCATTAAATAATTTTGTAATCGCATACCATCCATTGACGTCCGAAAATAGGAGATCCAATAAGGCTTAGCTGGGTCTTCAGAAGTATGATAGTGAACAAAATCGCTTGATTCTTGTAATTTTTGGATCAGTTCTTGTAGTGAATAAGCAGTTTCGTGCTCTGGCTTACTAAAATCGAAAATGCTGTTTTGACTTTGCTTTGATTGTTGATTAGTTGCAGCTTGTTGTTGGTTTGTCTGTTGTTTATTCGATTGAGCTTGCTGTTGATTTGTCTGTTGTTTGTTTGATTGGGCTTGCTGTTGGTTTGTCTGTTGTTTATTCGATTGAGCTTGCTGTTGATTTGCCTGTTGTTTGTTCGATTGAGCCTGCTGTTGATTTGTCTGTTGTTTATTCGATTGAGCTTGCTGTTGATTTGTCTGTTGTTTGTTTGATTGGGCTTGCTGTTGATTTGTCTGTTGTTTATTCGATTGAGCTTGCTGTTGATTTGCCTGTTGTTTGTCCGATTGTACTTGTTGTTTCGTTTGCGCTAATTGACTACTTTTTGTTTGTTCATTTTGTTTCTTTTTCGTACTCGTATTGCTCTTTTCTGCTTGCGCATTATTGTGCTTTTTTTTGCGAAACCATTTGAAAAACATGTGTATTCCCTCTTTATCCAAATAAGATAACTTTAGTCTGTGGGAATTTTTATATATTATGCATATATTTGTGTGTGAAAAAGTGAAACGGCCTTATTGACCGTGAATAGCGAGATAAAAAATTTTGTATACATAGTGAGGCTACGAATGATTCGTTTTCGATGGAATAATAATCAAACGAATAAAGGAAATATGGCTTCATTTTTTGAATAGTCTTCAGTAGTACACTTCATTTGTACACGTAGAAACGAGGTGTTACATAAGGAGGTGAAAAGATGTTATATATACAAAAGCAAGTATTTCGATTAGAGAAATTTACATTTGAAAACGGTACATCAATTCCAATCCAAATTGGCTATGAAACATACGGTATGCTAAACCGTGAGAAGTCAAATGCTATTTTAGTTTGTCATTACTTTAGTGCAACGAGTCATGCGGCAGGAAAGTATACAGAGCAAGACCAGGTTCCAGGTTGGTGGGATGAGTTAATTGGACCAGAAAAAGCAATTGATACAAATAAATATTTTGTTATTTGTACAGATAATCTTTGTAATGTACAAGTGAAAAATTCTGATGTTGTGACAACAGGACCAAAAACGATAAATCCGGAAACAGGCGCAGAGTATGGAATGGAATTTCCAGTCTTCACGTTTCTTGATATGGCTCGCATTCAGTATGAATTAATAAAGGATATGGGAATTACGAGGCTGCATACGGTTATTGGTCCATCTGCTGGAGGTATGATTGCTCAGCAATGGGCCGTTCATTATCCGCATATGATGGAACGAATGGTTGGCGTGATTACAAATCCGCAAAATCCAGTTGTAACGTCTATTAATGTTTTGCAACATGCAATCGATGCAATTCAATTAGACCCAGCTTGGAAAGAGGGAAATTATGGGGAGCAGCAGCCTGTAAAAGGACTGCACTTAGCAGCGAAAATGATGTTTATAAATGCATATGATGCTCACTATTATGAAACGACATTTCCGCGGGACAGTACAGAATCTGCGCCGTATCAAGATTTTTGTACATTAACTTCATTTGAAGAAGCAATTAACGAGGCTACATTACAGAATATCTCCTTTGTTGATGCAAATTCATGGATGTACACCGCAAAAGCAACTTTATTACACGATATTGTTCACGGGTTTTCTGCATTAGAAGAAGCGCTTCAGCAAGTAGAAGCGAGCGTCCTTATGATTCCTTGTAAGCAAGATTTACTGCAGCCTCCCCGTTATAATTATGAGATGGTTGAATTGTTGAGAAAGAATGGGAAATTTGCAGAAGTATATGAAATTGAAAGTATATACGGACATATGGCAGGTGTGTTTGAGACGCATTTATTTGCAGGGAAAGTGCATCAATTTCTTAATCAGCGGATCTCAAGTATTATGTAGCTTTTACACATAACTTGTTTTCTCAGTGGTGCATGCTAAAATTGAGGAGAAAGAAGGAGGAGAGTTTATGACTGAAGTGAAAACAATTATGCCAGAAGAAGTACAAGAGCGTTTAGAAAAAGGAGAAACGCTCTTTTTAGTAGATGTGCGTGAAGATGAAGAAGTAGAATATGGGAAAATTCCAGAAGCAGTGCATATTAAAATGGGTGATATTCCTCATAAATTAGACTTCTTTGATAAAGAAAATGAATATATTTTTATTTGCCGATCTGGTATGCGCAGCGAAAATGTTTGTCATTATTTAAATGAACTAGGTTATAAGACATTGAACATGGTTGGCGGTATGATGCAGTATGAAGGAGAAATAAAGTGAAACTTTAATCAGTGGGGGGGTTCATCCCCACTGATTATTAGCCCTCCCAATCGGGCTTTTACGGGCAGTTTTCTTCCCTGTGCATCCCCACTATACTGCCCGTTAATGCGGGATAAAATAAAATCTTTCATCTACTACTTGTTAAAATGTAATAATTCTTTTGAAAACTTGAAACGCGTCCGTTTCAAGTTTTTTTCTTTTGCATACAGTGTAGAAAGCACGAGATATTGTTAAGGAAGGTGGTTCAAGAGTGAATTCACTTATTCGAAAAATCAAAGTCATAAACAATAGAGGAGCAATCAATATGGGGAATTGCTACAATCTTTCTCCATTTTTTGCGACGAAGGCATTTAGCGGCGCTGGTGGATCAAGCTCTGCGACATTCTTAAATGGGAAGTTAATGCCGCCGAGCGTACCAACAGGTACTGAATTTATTCCACCGCTAGAGACAAGTTTAACGGCAGGAGCATAATATATACAAGTTAAAAAAACGACATAAAAACCCCTTTCCTTTTAGGGGGGACGAGGGCATCTGGCCTTGCATAGAGACGGTCAGGGCCTTTTCCTGCCACATGCGAGGTTTAAAACAAAGGGAGAAAGCAAGTAGTGGTCATGTTTTGTTCTGCATAGCAGCGACTTATATGTTGAAAAAATAAAATGGACTTATGCGGAAAGGTTGTATAAAAATGGGGGCTTGTATTAAGGAATTTGTTATTGTCAATAATTCTGGGAATATTTTCACAGGAGATAATTTGCGAGATACTTCGTTTGTTGCTTCGAAAACATTTACAGGATCAACAGGACCAACATGTATGGATGTTGTCGTCGTTATCGGGAATGCAAATCAAGTTTGTTTACGTCCTGGAGATACAGTGACAACTACGATTACACGAGGCGCTGCACTAGGAAGTAGCCCAAGCAGTGGCCAAAGTAATAGTTCAAGTAGTAGCAGCGGGAGCGGTTTACAAGCAGTTCCTCAAGCAACTCCTAGTACAGAGAATACAGATTTTGGAGTAGGTTTTTCATAGAAGTGCGGGCTGATTACTTCTATGAAAAAGCATCTATCAGTGGGAGAGGGAAAACTCCCCACTGATAGATGCTTTATTTAATCCATTCAACAACCATATCCATTGTTTGACGGGTTTTTTCATGTTGTGGTTCTTCTAATCGATAACCGAAAGCCACTAAACAAGAGACACCGAATGTATCTCCGGACATAATTCCTTCTTCGCGTAAAAGCGATTCTACCTTTTCTTGATGAAAGCCTTCAATAGGACAAGAATCGATACCGATTTGAGCAGCTGCAGTCATCATATTACCTAGAGCAATGTACGTTTGTTTAGAAGCCCAATCAAACATAGCGCGATCACTTTCTAATAAATTGAAATCGGATTCTTGGAACGTTTTATAAAAATCACCTTTCACATTCACCACGTCTTGTGGAAGTCTTTGGATATTTATCATGAAGTTAGAAATATAAGAAGAGTTATACATCATATCTTCTTTCTTTCGAGCTAATATCACAACAAAATGGCTGGCTGTTGGTAATTGTTTTTGTGCTCCCCATGCTATCGGCAGGAGCTTTTTGCGAAGATCTTGATTTTGAATCACGACAAATTTCCAAGGTTCAAAGCCAAATGAACTGGGAGAAAGACGACCTGTTTCTAGAATAAAATGAAAATCTTCATCAGAGATTTTTTTATTTACATCAAATACTTTGCACGCATGTCTAAACTGATATGCTTTTAAAATTTCTTCTTTTGTATTTTTCATTTCAATAACCACCTTTTGATAATTTACTTTCTCTTAGTAAGTTGATTACAAAATAGATTTTACTATAGTATCATTATAGATGTAAGTACGCACATTTTTGACATATAGTATCAAAATGTATACTAATGGAGAGTGATGAGATGGAGAAAGAGAATATACATCGTTGCTCAGTAGAAGTAACATTAGATGTAATCGGCGGAAAATGGAAAGGTGTTATTCTATTTCATTTAATAAATGGAGAAATTCGCTTTAATCAATTTTTACGATTGATGCCTGGTATCACACAGCGAATGTTAACGAGACAATTACGAGAGCTAGAGGCTGATGGTGTGATTCACCGTGAAGTATATAAGGAAGTACCTCCGAAGGTTGAATACTCGTTAACGGAATTCGGAAAGTCGTTAATTCCGATTATCATAATGATGCGTGATTGGGGAAAGCAGTATCGAACACAAATAGAGCAGGAATAAAAAAGTGTGCAATCAAGGTGCTGCACACTTTTTTATTTTTATTAAAATTTTATCGGTTTTCTTTTCCGATAAATGATATAACTGCGTCGTAAGTATTTCACTGGTACGCTAAAGACATGAACAAGTCTTGTAAATGGCCATGTTGCAAACAATCCCATAGCTGCAATGATGTGAATTTTAAACCAAATTGGCACCTCCGCCATATATTCCGCTTTAGGCTGGAAAATAAAGAGGCTGCGGAACCATGGGCCAATCGTTGTTCGATAATCAAAACCGTTTGAATCGATGTTTAAAAATGTAGAAGAAAGTCCTGCGAGCATTACAATAAGCAACAAGATGAGAGCGATATAGTCTCCGGTTGTACTCGTTGCAATAATCCGTTTTACGGTAAAGCGGCGATACGTTAAAATGAATAATCCGATTACAGAAGCAATACCTGCCGGAAGGCCGAAGCTAATTGCCATTATATGATACATATGTTCAGAAATGCCGAGAGAACTGTAGACAGATTCGGGGATTAAAATTCCCATAACATGCCCGCCAATTACGAACATAATACCAAAATGAAATAGTAAACTGCCGATTCGGAGCATTTTCTTCTCTAATAGTTCACTAGATTTTGATGTCCAACCAAATTGATCGTAGTTGTATCTAAAAATATGTCCACCAATGAAAATGACTAAAATGATATAGGGAAAGAGTACCCATAAAAATTGATCCATCATCTTTGTCGTACTCCTTTCTAGTTTATTTCATACTGCCATGCACGAATAGCAGTAAGGATGCATCGGACAATTGGTTCATGCATACTGTTTGTGTCTTTTAATTGTTGATGCAATGCTTCGATATTGTTTTCATATTTTTTCATAATCGGCTCACTATCTTCTTCACCAGCATTTGCGAGAAATTCTAACATAAGCGGTAAATAATCAGGCAGTTCTTTATCTGTTACAGCGAAGCCAGCTTTTTGATAGTGTTGTTTTAGTTCTAGCAGTTCAATTCCTCGTTCTCGTTGTTCACCAGTGTTCATATAAGTGAGATACATATTTGTTTTTTTGCCAAAATCAAATGTATATACAAATGATTGAATTAATTCATCACTTGTTTTTTGCTTTGCTTGTTCAATAAACGTTGTAAGAATAGTGCGAATTTCCTCATGTTCGATAGTTTGAATATCATTTTGTAAATGAGGAAGTGCTTCTCTCCATCCTTGTTCAGGATAGGAGAGAAGAAAGGAAGAACAAGAAAACGCTGTTTGTAAACTTTGATTCATAATTGTTACCTCCTTTATTTTAAGAGATTGTCATGCAAGAGCCCGGACCGCCGGCAAAGGAAAGACCGCAGCTTCCTTGCTCGTTATAAAGATCTGCCACTTGTTCGCGGTGGGAAGTTGGAATGACGAAACGATCTTTATATTTCGCAATCGCAAGAAGACGGTACATATCTTCAATGTCTTCTTTTGTTAAGTTCAGTTCTTTTAATATATCTTCATTGGGTTCTTTATTTATTTGTAATGCTCTCATATGAGTACGCATGACAGCCATTTTTTTCAATGTAAGACGAATATGAGATTCATCGCCTGCAGTTAATAAATTTGCTAAATATTGAATTGGAATACGCATATTATCAATAGCAGGAAAAATTTCTTCTGCTTGCCAGTTGCTTCCTTTTCCTTCGACCATGTTCATAATTGGACTTAATGGCGGAATATACCAAACCATTGGCAATGTACGATATTCTGGATGAAGAGGAAGAGCAATTTTCCAATCGATAATCATTTTATAAATTGGTGATTGCTGAGCAGCCTTGATCCATTCTTCTGGAATCCCTTGTTTCTTTGCTTCAGCAGCTACTTCTGGATCATTTGGATCTAGGAATACGTTAAGCTGAGACTCGTATAAGTCTTGTTCATCTGGTACAGATGCAGCTTCTTTTACTTTGTCAGCGTCATATAACATAACTCCGATATAACGAATACGTCCAACGCATGTTTCTGAACAAATTGTTGGCATACCTGCTTCAATACGCGGGAAGCACATCGTACATTTTTCAGCTTTATTCGTTTGCCAGTTGAAATACACTTTTTTATACGGGCAAGAAGAAACGCAGAATCTCCAAGCACGGCATGCATTTTGGTCAACAAGGACAATGCCATCTTCATCGCGCTTATACATAGAACCGGATGGACAAGAAGATACGCACGGCGGATTGATGCAATGTTCGCAAATACGCGGTAAGTACATCATGAACACATTTTCAAAATCCGTTTTAATTTCTTCTTCCATTTTTTTGACGTTTGGATCTTGTAAGCCTGTTATATGCCCGCCTGCTAAATCATCTTCCCAGTTTGGGCCCCATTCAATTTTATCGATAAATTCACCTGTAATAGCTGATTTTGGGCGAGCGACCGGCTGATGTTTACGCTGCGGACTGTTTGTTAATGTTTCATAATCATAGTTCCAAGGCTCAAAGTAATCATCAATTGTTGGTTGATCTGGGTTATGGAAAATGTTCATGAGCCGTTTCATTTTTGAACCGGATTTCAACTGAAGATCTCCGTTTTTCAGCTCCCAGCCGCCCTTATATTTTTCTTGATCTTCCCATTGTTTTGGATAGCCAATGCCCGGTTTTGTTTCCACGTTGTTAAAGTACATGTATTCAGCACCTGGACGATTCGTCCAGGTGTTTTTGCATGTTACGCTACAAGTGTGACAGCCGATGCATTTATCAAGGTTCATTACCATTCCGACTTGCGCTTTAATCTTCAAGCCAATCTACCTCCTTCAGTTTGCGGATGACGACATTTAAGTCGCGTTGGTTTCCAGTTGGGCCATAGTAGTTAAAGCCGTAACTTAATTGACCGTATCCGCCAATCATATGAGTTGGTTTTACGTGAATGCGTGTCGGGCTATTATGTGTTCCTCCGCGGTTACTTGTTAAATTCGTACCAGGCACGTTAATATGGCGATCTTGTGCATGATGCATAAACGCCATTCCACGCGGCATACGGTGTGTGACGACAGCGCGTGCAACAACAACGCCGTTTCGGTTAAAGCATTCAATCCAGTCATTATCAGCAACGCCGGCTTCGGCAGCGTCATCTTTATTCATCCATACTGTTGGTCCGCCGCGGAACAGTGTTAACATCGGCAGTGCATCAAAATACATACTATGAATAGACCACTTATTATGCGGTGTTAAATAGTTTAGCGTAATTTCTTTTCCTTCTACTTCAGGGCGAGATTTACGGAACGGTTTATGCTGTAAAATTGGTTTGAACGTTGCCATTGTTTCGCCAAATTCTTTCATCATGTCGTGATCTAAGTAGAAAGATTGACGCCCTGTTATTGTTCGCCACGGAATGAGACGCTCCACATTTGTTGTAAATGGTGAATAGCGGCGTCCTCCTTTTTCAGAACCACTAAAAGCAGGTGATGTAATAACCGTTTTTGGCTGCGCTGTAATTTGTTCAAATGTGAAGCATTCTTCTTCACGCTCTTCTGCCAAATCACGCAGTTGTAAATCTGTTTGTTTTTCAAGCGCTTCCCATGCTTTTACTGCCATGTGACCGTTTGTTGTCGAAGAAAGGGTTAACACAGCTTCAGCGGCATTGATTGCTTCTGTTATGTCAGGGCATCCTTTCGCGATAGAATCAGTGCGGATTACACCTAATTTGCTCTTTAATTGTTCGTATTCTTTTTCAGCAGACCAAGAGATGCCTTTTGTACCAATTGGTTGTTTTCCAACGTTTGGCCCGAGTGCGGTCATTTTGTCATGCAGCGTTTTATAGTCTCGTTCTACAACATGAATTTGCGGCATTGTTTTGCCTGGGATTGGCTCACATTCCCCTTTGCTCCAATCTTTAATTTGTCCAAGCGGCTGTGCTAATTCCTGCGGTGTATCGTGAAGAAGTGGCGTTGCAACAACTTCTTTCATTGGCTCTAGGTCTAATTTTTGTGCCAAATCAGAGACTGCTTTTGAAAGGGAGCAGAAAATATCCCAGTCAGAACGAGCTTCCCATGGTGAACCAATTGCCGGGTTAAATGGATGCACGAATGGATGCATATCTGTACTGCTTAAATCATGCTTTTCATACCACGTTGAAGCAGGAAGAACGATATCAGAGTATAGTGCTGTTCCAGCCATACGGAAATCTAAGTTGATTAATAGATCAAGTTTTCCTTCTGGTGCCTCTTCATGCCATGTAATTTCTTCTGGTCGTAATGAATCATGATCATCGTTCATTAGTCCGTTTGTTGTACCTAGTAAGTGTTTTAAGAAATATTCGTGTCCTTTACCGGAGCTTGAAATTAAATTCGCGCGCCAGACGAATAAGTTGCGCGGGAAATTATTTTGGCTATCAGGGTCTTCAATCGCAAATTTGAGCTCTTTGTTTTTTAGCTTTTCTGCAACATATTTCCCGATTTCTTCCCCTGTTGTTGCACCACTAGCGACCGCTTCTTTATATAATTCAATTCCGTTTTTCTCGAATGTTGGATAAGAAGGTAACCAGCCGAGTCTTGCTGCTAATACGTTATAATCACCGTGATGCTGATAACGTGAGTTGCCGACAACTGGTGATGCTAAATGTCCAACTGGTGTATCTTCATAGCGCCACTGATCTGTAACGAAATAGAAGAAGGATGTACCGTTTTGTAGTTTCGGCGGGCCTTGCCAATCCTTTGCGGTTGCGATGGTTTGCCAACCTTCTGCCGGACGTAATTTTTCTTGGCCAACATAATGAGCCCAGCCGCCGCCGTTTACACCTTGTGCCCCAACAAGCAGAACTAGGTTTAAGACAGCGCGGTAAATCGTATCCGAGTTAAACCAATGGTTAATACCAGCGCCGACAATAATCATCGAGCGTCCATTTGTATCAACGGCATTTTGAGCAAATTCACGAGCAATTTGAATAATAAGTTCTCGTTTTACACCTGTCATCTTTTCTTGCCATGCTGGCGTAAACGGAACATCTTCATCAAAGCTCTTCGGTTCTTGCCCCCCAAGACCGCGGTCCACGCCGTAGTTTGCTAATGTTAAATCATAGACAGTTGTTACGAAAAGATCGCCGTTTGGTGTTGGAATCTTTTTCACTGGAATGGTACGTTCTAATACCTCATTTCCGTCATCAGAAAAGTATGGAATTTGTACAGTTCCAATTGCATCCTCCATACCAAGTAAAGAAAGACGCGGATCAATTTTTTCGCCTGTTTGTTCATCTTCTAAACGTAAATTCCATTTTTTCTCGTTATCCCAGCGTGATCCCATTGTGCCGTGCGGCGTAGCGAAATCATGACCGTTATCGTTCCAAAGAACAGGTTTCCATTCGCCAAGCTTTGTTTCCCGGCCGATATCAGCAGCATTTAAGAAACGATCTGCAACAAATTGACCTTCTTGTTGTTTTAACGTGACAAGGAATGGGAAATCGGTGTATTGTTTTGCATAATTGATGAAGTAGTCTACTTGTTTGTCCACGTAGAATTCTTGTAAAATGACGTGCCCCATTGCCATTGCAAGTGCACCGTCTGTTCCTTGTTTTACACTGATCCAGTCATCAGCGAATTTTGTTGATTCGGCAAAATCAGGGCTAACAGAAACAACTTTCGTTCCTTTATAGCGCACTTCCGCTAAGAAGTGGGCATCTGGCGTCCGTGTTAGCGGTACATTGGATCCCCATGTCATAATGTAGCCAGCGTTGTACCAATCACTACTTTCTGGCACATCGGTTTGATCACCCCAAATTTGCGGCGAAGCTGGCGGTAAGTCAGCGTACCAATCGTAGAAGCTCAGCATCGGTCCGCCCATAAGCTGCATAAAGCGACTGCCAGCTGCGTGACTTAACATTGACATCGCAGGAATTGGTGAGAAACCAACATTTCGATCAGGGCCATACTTGATTACTGTATATAGTAAGGAAGCAGCAACGAGCTGTAATACTTCATCCCAATTTGCACGAATGAAGCCGCCTTTTCCGCGAGCCCCTTTATATGTGCGTGCTTTTTCTGGATTTTCAACAATGCTTTTCCAAGCATCTAACGGTGATTCATGTTTTTGCAGTTCTTCTTGCCACATATTCCAAAGGACGCCGCGCACATATGGATATTTCACACGAAGCGGACTATAAATGTACCAAGAAAAGCTTGCTCCGCGCGGACATCCGCGGGGCTCAAAATCTGGCATATCAGGACCAGTAGACGGATAATTTAGCTCTTGTCCTTCCCAAGTGACAATTCCATCTTTTACGTAAATGTTCCAGCTGCAAGAACCGGTGCAGTTTACGCCGTGTGTGGAGCGAATTACTTTATCATGTTGCCACCGTTTTCTATAGGCATTTTCCCATTCCCGGTCTTCATACGTTTCTTGCGTATGATTATCGTTATAACGATCTATTGGAGAAAAATATTTTAAACGTTGCATGAATGGTGATAGTTTCTTTTTCATAGTGCTCACTCCTTTATTGCGTCTCTCTTGCTTAATTTCACTATAAGAGGGCATGCAAAATAGAGATGTGATATCTATCACAGTTCAACAGATTGTCAAAATTCATGAGAGTGTAAGGGGAAAATAGAGAAAGTGTGACATTTTGCACATCGCAAAATATGTTTTGTGTGTAGAGTAGGGGGGAGAAAGAAAAAAAGCAGCATCCTCAATAATATATCCATTCTAATGTTCCGACACATAAGCTGCTGCTATGCAAAATAAAACATGATCGCTACTTGCTAGCTCCCTTTGTTTGAAACCTCGCATGTGGCAGGAAAAGGCCCTGACCGCTTCTATGCACGGCCAGATGCTCTCGTCCCTCCCAAAAAAGAAAAGGGTTTTTATGTCGGTTTTTTAACTTGTATATATAGAATGCTACTCAATACTACAAATAGAAGTAGGGCAATCTTCACAAGCGATTGCACATTTTAAAAAGTGTAAATTATGAATGGTAATTTTGCCTTTATGAATAGAAATAACGTCTTGTTTTTTTAAATCATTTAACATGCGATTGACACTTTCACGGGAGGTTGCACAGAAGTTTGCAAGCTCTTGATTCGTTAATGGAAGATCGATAAGAATACCATCTTCTTTTAAAATGCCATAACTATTCGTCATGCGAATAAGAGTTGAGTAGAGTGCTCCCTTTTTGCCGTGCAATACTAAATCACGAAACTTCGTTTGCATTCTTCGTAAATGTTCACTAACCCACTTCATAAATTCGAAGGCAAGAGCTGATTTTTCCAGCAATGCTTTTTCTAATGCATCCCGCTTAATGACGCCGATTTCTGCATGTTCAAGCACTTTTGAATTTAATAGATATTTGGCATTTTCTGTAAATAATGTAAGTTCCCCAATAATATCATTCTCCGAACAAATGCGCAGTGTCAATTCTTGACCGTCGGCGCTAATTTTACTAATTTGCACTTTTCCAGAGTGAATAATATATAGTTCTTTTGCCTCCATACCTTCTTGGAAAATATAATTAGACTTGTTCACTTGCATTTTATATTCGACAGATGCGAGTAATTCTTTTAAATCATTTGATAATGCAGTACTGTTTGCCACAGCAATCACCTCTCTTCTCAGAATAGTCTATTTCTTATTTTGAATATAAATATAGTGAAAATGCAAGAGATTTTTTTCCTTGACTAATTGTGAACAGTTTTTGAACAGATTTGTGAAGAATTTTTGAATGAAGAAATTGATGTGAGAAATATCACAACATAGAGTGTTGTTCTTTTTTTATGATGAAGACAAATGAAAGACAGCCAAAAAAAGATAAAGTGCAAGAGCAAAAACACCCTATTTTAAAATATATTATAATAGAATAAAAGTATATATACAGCAAGAAGGAGGGGTGAAGATGACTGAGAAGATTGTAGATGTATGGCAGCGGCCACTTCAAGATTTACGCATTTCTGTTATTGATCGTTGTAATTTTCGGTGCACGTATTGTATGCCGGCTGAAGTGTTTGGGCCAGATTATGCATTTTTAAAAGAAGAGTTTTTATTGACGTTTGATGAGATTGAGCGATTGGCTAAACTTTTTGTTCGCATGGGCGTAAGGAAAATTCGTTTAACTGGCGGCGAACCGTTACTTCGTAAAGATTTACCACAGCTTATTAAACGTCTTGCTAAAATAGAAGGTTTAACAGATATTGGACTAACGACAAATGGGATTCATTTAACGAAGCAAGCAAAGGCATTGAAAGAGGCAGGTTTACAGCGAATAAACGTTAGCTTAGATGCATTAGATGATGATGTATTTCGAAGTATTAATGGTCGCAATGTAGGTACAAAACCTGTATTACGAGGAATTGAAGAAGCAAGATTCGCCGGCTTAGACGTAAAAATTAATATGGTCGTGAAAAAAGGAATGAACGATAAACAAATTTTGAAGATGGCCGCTTATTGTAAAGAGCAGTGCATCCCTCTTCGCTTTATCGAATTTATGGATGTTGGAAGTACGAACGGTTGGAACTTTGAACAAGTTATTACAAAGAAAGAGTTAATCGATATGATTGGCCGTGTGTATCCAATTGAGCCAGTAGATCCACATTATTTCGGTGAAGTGGCAAAGCGATATCGATATGTTGGAACTGAGGCCGAAGTTGGTTTTATTACTTCTGTTTCTGAATCGTTTTGTTCTTCTTGTACGAGAGCGCGCATTTCAGCAGAAGGTCAGTTGTATACATGTTTATTTGCAACGACAGGAACAGATTTACGAACGCTGATTCGTAATGGGATAGATGATGATGAATTGTTTCAAGTTGTGCAAGATGCGTGGAAGAAGCGGGAAGATCGTTATTCAGATGAACGAACGGAAGAAAGTGCAAATAACCGCCCAAAAATTGAAATGTCATATATTGGCGGATAGGGAGAAGGGGTTAAGATGCAAGAGCGGTACTCACGACAAATACTATTTTCTGAGATTGGGGAAGCTGGTCAGCGAAATTTACGTGAAAAACATGTATTAATCATCGGCGCTGGTGCACTTGGTGCAGCAAATGCTGAGGCGCTTGTTCGGGCAGGAATTGGCAAGTTGACGATTGCAGATCGTGATTATGTCGAATGGAGCAATTTGCAAAGGCAACAATTATATACAGAAGAAGATGCGAAGCGTTATGTGCCAAAAGCAGTTGCAGCCGCGCAGCACTTAAGGCGGATTAATTCTGACGTAGACATTGAGCCGGTTGTAACAGATGTAACGGTGCAAGAAATAGAGCGGCTTGTTCAAAACATAGATGTTATGATTGATGCAACGGATAATTTCGATACGCGCCTTCTTATTAATGATATTTCACAAAAGTATAACGTTCCGTGGATATACGGTGGCTGCGTTGGGAGTTACGGTGTAACGTATACGATTATTCCAGGGAAAACACCATGTTTTCGCTGTTTAATGGAGCATCCAACGAGCGGAGCAACGTGTGATACAGCGGGAATTATTCAACCAGCCGTACAAATGGTTGTTGCTTATCAAGTTGCCGAAGCTTTAAAAATATTAGTTGGAGATTTTGCAGCACTAAGGGAAACGATGGTATCATTTGATCTTTGGAACAATCAGTATATGGCATTTAAAGTAAATAGGCAGAAAAAAGAAAACTGTCTATCATGCGGCAAGCTGCGTACATATCCAAGCTTAACATTTGAAGCACAAATGAAAACAGAAGTACTATGCGGCCGTAATACGGTTCAGATACGTCCAGGCATAAATCAGCCGCTTAACTTAGAAGAATTGGAAAAGCGCTTACAAAGAAGCGTGCTAGTAGAGAGGACACCGTACTTATTATCATTTCATGCTGATGAATATCGCTTCGTTTTATTCCAAGACGGGCGGGCATTCGTTCATGGTACAAATGATATACAAGTGGCAAAGCGATTATATGCGCGTTATATAGGGTGAATCCAAAGGGGGTGCCCCCTTGGATTAAGACTGATTTCTTATATAATCACCGTTTTTGCCGCCTGTTTTTTCAAACAAGTATGTTTCACCAATAATCATACCTTTATCGACAGCTTTGCACATGTCATATACGGTAAGAGCAGTAGCAGAAGCGGCAGTTAAGGCTTCCATTTCAACGCCGGTACTGCCTTCTGTTTTCACTTTTACTTCAATAAGCAAACGATATTGTTCATCTGCAATATGCCAGTCAAAGGAAATATCAACACCTTTAAGAAGCAGCGGATGACACATCGGAATAATATCAGAAGTACGTTTTGCTGCCATAATACCAGCGATTTGTGCAACGGCTAAAACATCGCCTTTTCCGATTTCATTATGAGTAATTTTATCATAAATCTCTTTCGTCAAGGTGATACTTGAACAAGCAATGGCTGTTCGTACAGTAATCTTCTTATCGCTAATATCGACCATTTTGGCGCGGCCTTGTTCGTTAAAATGAGTAAATGAAGACATGAAATTCCTCCTTGAAGTAATTGCTATTATGATTAGCATTGTACAATAAAAATTGTAATGAAGATGTGATATTTTGCAAATACGGGGTGAAAATGATGCTAGAAAAACGAATACCAATTGCAGTTAGTGATGCAGTGGCACATGTGATGGAATATGCAAAATATGGAGAAACAGAGCAGGTACCGCTTACAGAAAGTTATGGGAGAATTCTTGGCGAAGACGTAGTAGCGGATCATGATGTTCCTCATTTCGATCGCTCTCCATACGACGGTTTTGCGATTCGTGCAGAAGATACAAAAAAAGCAAGTCAGGAGCATCCAGCCCAATTTGAAGTGGTTGGAGAAATTGGTGCTGGTTCTATTTTTACAGAAGAAGTGAAGGCATTTCAAGCGGTCCGCATTATGACCGGTGCAGCGATTCCAACTGGTTGTGATGCAGTTGTCATGCTTGAGCTGACAGAAGGATTTCAAAAAGACGAGAAGACATATATGAAGTTGAAGCGTCCGTTTCAGTCAGGCGATAATATTTCACGTAAGGGTGAAGATGTAAGGAAGCACCATGTGCTTGTTGAAAAAGGAACGATGATTAATCCAGGAGTGGCAGCGCTTCTTGCAACGTTTGGCTATAGTGAGGTAGCCGCCATAAAACGTCCGGTTATTGGAGTTGTGACGACAGGAAGTGAATTGTTAGAAGTTCATGAGCCGCTTGAACCGGGGAAAATTCGCAACAGTAACTCATATATGATTGCTGCGCAAATTATGCAAGCAGGCGGAACGGTTCGGTATTATGGCCAATTCGCGGATGACTTCGATACGTGCTATGAGATGGTAAAAAAGACAATGGAAGAAGTCGATATTCTTATTACAACAGGCGGTGTGTCAGTTGGGGATTATGATTACTTACCAGCTATTTATGAGAAGCTTGGAGCGAACGTACTGTTCAATAAAGTGGCGATGCGCCCCGGAAGTGTAACGACAGTAGCAGAAGTAAATGGAAAATTATTGTTTGGATTATCGGGTAATCCGTCTGCTTGTTATGTTGGCTTTGAATTGTTCGTACGTCCGGTTGTTCGAACATTTCTACGTATGAAAGAGCCGCATATGTACCGTGGTGATGCCATTTTAATGAAGGGATTCCCGAAAGCAAATCCATTTACACGCTTTGTTAGAGGGAAAGTAGACATTGTAAATGGAAGGCTGCAAGCAGTGCCAGTTGGACTTGATAAATCAAGTGCTGTTTCTTCACTAGCCGATGCAAATGCTTTTATCGTCTTGCCAGGTGGCACGCGCGGTTTTGAAGAAGGTATGACTGTTACTGTCTTTTTATTAGACAGAGAGCAAGGAAGTGAGTGGCCGTGGAAAGAGCCGTTCCAGTCTTACAAATCATAGGGTATCAAAATAGTGGAAAGACAACATTGACAGAGAAGCTGATTAAAGCGCTAACGACTGAAGGTATGAAAGTAGGGGCGATTAAGCATCATGGCCACGGAGGATATCCAGAATTGCCCTTGCAAAAAGATAGCGAACGTCATCGCCAAGCTGGAGCGATTGTCAGCGCAGTGGAAGGGGACGGATTATTGTCTTTATCCGCTCAGCGCGACTGGTCTTTAGAAAAAATTATTCATTTGTATACATGTTTTGAAGCGGAAGTCATAATCGTTGAAGGATATAAAAAAGAACGATACCCGAAAGTTGTTTTACTTCGGTCAGAGGAAGATGCTTCTTTATTAGAAAGTGTAGAAAATGTGATCGCCGTTATTACATGGAATGAGGCTCTAAAAACAGGGAAAGAGAACTATCAAGTTTTTTATATAACGGAAGATGAGAAGTATATAAATTGGTTCGTACAAAGAATGAGGGATGCAAAATGACAAAAACGTATTTTGAAGTAGTGGATACGCCGATTTCCATTGAAGAAGTAGCGCAGAAAGTCATTCGCCGTGAATGCGGCGCTGTGACGACATTCATTGGTACAGTGCGCGAATTTACGAAAGGGCGCCGTACGCTTTACCTAGAGTATGCTGCATACCGTTCGATGGCTGAAAAAATGCTTGCCAAAATTGGTGAAGAAACGAAAGAAAAATGGCCAGGAACATATGTGGCCATTTCACATCGCATCGGCACATTGCAAATTTCTGATATTGCGGTTGTTGTTGCCGTATCGACGCCGCACCGAAAAGCGGCGTATGAAGCGAATGAATATATTATGGAACGCATTAAACAAATTGTTCCCATTTGGAAGAAAGAGTTTTGGGAAGACGGTGAGAAATGGATTGGTGATCAATTAGAGCAAACACCGTATCCAAACGGAGAACCAGGAAAGGAGAAAGTGGAATGATTACAGTATTATTATTTTCCCATCTACAAGAAGAAGCTGGAACACAGCAATTACAAATTGATGTACAAAACCTTACGGTAGCAGAGCTGAAGGAGCTTGTAATGAAGGACTACAATGTCTTCCTTTCTCAGCACATAATGGTAGCAATTAATGAAGAATATGCGAATGAAGATGATATGATCCAAGATGGTGATGTTGTCGCATTGATTCCACCCGTAAGCGGCGGGTGATTCTTTCCTGCCTAATCATGAAAGAGCGTGATTAGGCAGGAGGGAAGCAATAGAAAATGTGAAATATTGAACAAAATAGGGGGAGAGACTGATGAAAAATCCGAATTTTCAGTTAGGATTACAAACTTCAAATCTTATACTTGGCTTTATGGTATGGGTGATTTTATCTTCTTTAATGCCATTTATTAAAGCAGACATTGTGTTAACAGCAGGACAGATTTCTCTTGTCACGGCAGTACCAGTGATTTTAGGCTCTATTCTTCGCATTCCAATTGGTTACTGGACCAATCGTTACGGAGCAAGAAAATTATTCTTTATTAGTTTTATTATTCTATTATTCCCTGTCTTTTATATTAGTATGGCAACATCGATGCTAGATTTAATTATTGGCGGTTTATTTGCTGGGGTTGGCGGAGCTGTATTCTCTGTAGGGGTAACATCTCTTCTGAAATACTATCCGAAAGAAAAGCATGGCTTTGTAAACGGAATATACGGAATAGGAAATATAGGAACAGCAGTTACATCCTTTCTCGCACCAGTACTTGCAACTTCATTTGGCTGGAGAACAACGGTACAAATGTACTTAATCTTACTCGCTGCATTTGCATTAGCAAACTTCCTGTTAGGAGATCGTAACGAGAAAAAGGTAAATACATCATTAACGGAACAAATTAAAGGTGTTTATAAAAATGAAAAGCTTTGGTTCTTATGTATTTTCTATTTCTTAACGTTTGGTTCGTTCGTCGCATTTACAGTTTATTTACCGAACTTCCTCGTATCTCACTTCGGCTTAGCGAAAGTAGATGCGGGATTACGTACAGCTGGTTTTATTGCATTAGCAACAATTATGCGTCCAATTGGCGGCTGGCTCGGCGACAAATTTAATCCATTTAAAATTTTAATCTTTGTCTTTACGGGTTTAACATTAGCAGGAATTATTTTATCATTCATGCCAAAGATGAATGTATACACATTCGGTTGTTTATTAGTGGCTTTTTGCGCTGGTACTGGAAATGGAACAATCTTTAAACTTGTACCAATGTATTTCTCCAAGCAAGCTGGTATTGTAAATGGTCTTGTATCGGCACTTGGTGGACTTGGTGGTTTCTTCCCGCCATTAATCCTAACACTATTATTCCAACTAACAGGCCATTATGCAATTGGGTTTATGGCGTTATCAGAAGTAGCGCTTGCTTGTTTAGTTATTACTGTTTGGATGTATAGTCAAGAGAAGTTAGTTGCGATGTTACAGCATAGATAGGAAAAGAAGATGTCTCCGAAGTGATGATTTTGGGGATATCTTCTTTTTTCGTATTTTAGGGAATTTGAAAACAAAAATGCAATTTGCTTACTTTTGGCTATCTGATCCTGTTAAAAATCTTTCAAATCTCGGTGTTAATTTAACTATATATCCATTTAAATTTTCCCGCATATAAGTCTCTGCTATGCAAAATACAACATGACCGCTACTTGCTTTCTCCCTTTGTTTTAAACCTCGGATGTGGCAGGAAAAGGCCCTGACCGTTTCTATGCATGGCCAGATGCTCTCGACCTCCAAAAAAAGAAAGAGGTTTTATGTCGATTTTTAACTTGTATATATGAAGAGGGGAATTATCTCAATAGTATAAGCATACTAGTTTATAGAGTTTATCTTTATGCATAAGGGGAATGAAGAGAATGGATAGAGTGAACAGGGTAGGAAAAAATGATTTCGTTTCTGGTTTTGTGCCACATCATAACCATGGGTCAGTGGATTATACATCTGTTGAGGGAGGACATGTACATCAGTGCCTAGATGTAACATCTCCGCCCATTAAGACACAAGAGGGAGGGCATATACATTATACAGAAGGATATGTATTGTTCGAAGATGGACATACACACTATTACAAGGCGTATTCAGGACCAGCAATTCCAGTTGGAAACGGAATGCATGTTCATTATTACGACTTTTATACGACGGAAAATAATGGGCATAAACACCATGTTAAGGGAGTGGATCAGCCTGCCCCGGGTGATAAATAAAGTGAAACTTCCCGTTCGGAGATGCCTTTTCTCCGAATGGTTAGTTGAACCAATCGGGCTCTTATGGCAGTTATCCCCCACTTATCTTCTTTGCTTTTCTCTGAATCTTGAGGTGGGGTTTTACTGCCCACGAGTATAGGGATAAAGTTAATACGCCCCCTCTTGCTGTTAAATGGCAGCTTGTTTTTGTTCTTAATAATTAAAACGCCAGCGCCTAATAGTAGCTTCAGGACAGAAGAAATCACTTTGGAGTCGTCTGTTTGGTAAATAAATTAGAATTATTATTTATGTTGTGATGAATAGAAAAAATAAGATTATTTTTATAGCCAGACTGAACTTTTATTGATGGTATTTTTACATATATCTATTCATAAGAATAGAACTAGCATAGTATTTACTGGAGGGATTGAAAATGGATAGATTACATCCTGATACGGGTGTTACATCTGGAGCGTTTGTTGAACGATCATTAAATGAAATTCGTTTTTGGTCTAGAATCATGAAAGAGCATTCTTTATTTCTTCGATTGGGGTTTAGATGTGAGGATACTCAACTAATCCAAGAGGCTAATCAATTTTACCGATTGTTTGAACATATCGAACAAATTGCACATTCCTATACAAATCAAACAGATCCTGAGCAAATAAAAAGATTTAATTCAGAAGTACAACAAGCTGCAACTAATATTTTCGGATTTAAACGAAAAATTCTAGGATTAATTCTCACATGTAAATTGCCAGGGCAAAATAATTTTCCACTGTTAGTTGATCATACAAGTAGGGAAGCTGATTATTTTAGAAATCGTTTAATTGAATTAAATGCGGGTAAATTGAATGCTCTTCCTGATGCCATTATTAAAGAAAATGTTTTCTTTTTAAGGATTATGGCAGACCATGCTAAATTTATTGGTCATCTTCTTGATCCATCGGAAAGAAAGCTTGTAGATATGGCCCGGAATTTTAGTAATGATTTTGATGAATTGATGTATCAAGCAATTGACTTAGAATCTATGAAACCACAATCTCAAACAGTTCCTCTTTTAGATCAATTTCTGGATCAAAATCGTGTGTCAGTCACATCTCTTCGGGACTTTAAGAAAACGGCACGTGATTTAATCGAGCAATGTAAAATAAAGAGTATCATTCACCCACTATTAGCAGACCATGTTTTCCGTGAAGCTGATAGATTCCTTGAAATAATTGATATGTTTGATGCGCATCTTACAAGCGTTAAATCACAATCTAGAATGTAATTAATCCTTTACTAGCGGATCACGTTGTAAGAGAAGCGAAGCATTTCCTCTTTATGATTCACGTTTTAGAACAGCGATTAAAACTAAAACAAATAGAGCAATTCGGACAGTAATCATATAGCTAGGATTCTCTAGTTTTAATATGGATATTGAATCATACTCTACAAACCTTTATTATGAATATATTGGATGTTATGTATTATTTTGGAGTTCTTGTTTTTTGACATATCAATTGCAAGATTTACGCTAGCTTTTATGTCAATTGTATATACATAGTAAAGGTGGATTTACATGTTCTTTCAGAAATATAAAGGTTTAATTCTTGCAGTAGCTGGTGCTGTTATTTACATGGTCACAACACTTTATTTTAAAGATTTAGAGTATGGATATAGAGTGTGTATCAAAATATTTGCGGCAATCATGATAATTGTTGGAGGGATTATGATTGAGGATTCAAATCGCTTCTATAAAAAGCAGAGAGATAACAATGTATGACATATGATCGTTTAAAACGATACATGTACAGGAGAGTGCCTACCGAGTATAAACTTGGAGGCGCTTTGTTTTGTTTATAAAATAAAAAGGAGAATAGTGTATGAAAACAAGGTACATCGTTCAATTCGGGATAGCAATTATCTTCTTCAGCGTTTCCGCTCTTATTAGTTGGTACGAAGGAAGTAATCTAATCGAGGATTCATTTGAATGGAAATATTCCGCTAAGTTTACGAATTATTTTAAAGGGCCAGTTTCAAATTATGACGACATTTTGCAAATCGATTTTTTTGTATATGCAGCTAAATTTTACCCGGTGCCAGTACTAATTATGGTTGCGAGTTTTGGGTATATGTTGTTTTTAAGTATGTATCTTATTTTGAAGAAAAGAGGCATTTATAAAGTTTAGAAGTAGTTATGTATACTGATAATCTGCTTTTTTCCCAAAACAAATGAGCGTTTCACACGTTTCATTCCTACTTTGTCATAATGTTTGTGAAGTAAAAAGAAATCAAATTGATCCTCATAAAAGGATTCAATCTGATTTCTTTTTTTATTTCTATTATTCTCCTTCTCGCTGTGCCTTTCTTCGCAAGAACCAAGCTCCAAGGAGTGCAAGAGCTCCAGCGATTCCAGTTGTTTCAACAGCAGAACCTGTTTGTGGAAGTGATTGGGATTTCGTTGAGTTGTTAACTTGACCTGTTCCATTCGTGTTACTGTTATTAGAATTGTTATTGCCACTGTTAGAATTTCCATTGTTATTAGAGTTGTTATTGCCGTTGTTGGAATTTCCGTTATTATT
This sequence comes from Bacillus sp. NPDC077411, assembly GCF_044543425.1. Taxonomy (NCBI): domain Bacteria; kingdom Bacillati; phylum Bacillota; class Bacilli; order Caryophanales; family Bacillaceae; genus Bacillus; species Bacillus sp. NPDC077411. The sequence continues at coordinate 71,955 of NZ_JBITWA010000011.1, forward strand.
GTTATTCCCATTTCCATTGTTTGTATTATCTGTTTGTGAGAATACTAGTTTTGTTGATTCACTCTCTAACCATTTATCAGTCTTTTTGTATCGAATGAGGGCTTTTTTACCTTCTTCGACTGAAAGGTGTCCATTAATCATGAAATCATGCCATGTTTTTCCTTCATCAAGAGAGTATTCCATATGTTGAGTTATGCCTAAAATCTTCTTGTTTTTCATATCAGCAAGGACAACTGGTGCATCTGGACGATCACTGTGAGTTGAGAATTGATAATCAAAATAATAACCAAAAGCCTCTTGCCCATTATCAGGCTTAAAATCTTGCTGTAACAATTCAAGATGCTTTTTCGCAAATGGTCCATTTTTTAAATCAAATTTATTTTCTATGATATTTAAATAAGAAAGTTTGGATGTGTTTAAGTTAGGCAAATCATTCAGTGCATTGTTATTTAATTGGATATTGTGAAGTATTACGTTTGGATTGAACTGTATAGAAGAAAGTGCATTGTGTTCTGCAAGGAGAGTGTGCAATGCAACTTGATTTTTTAAGTTCAAATTTGTTAGATTGTTGTTAGATACATCAAGTGTGTCTAGTTTCGATTCTTTTGGTAAACGTAATTCTTTCATACCATTATGTATAGCTGACAGATCCGTTAGTTTCGTTTGGTTAGATACATCTAATACAGCAATTTGATTGTTTTCTAAATGCAATGATTGTAGATCTTTATTTTCAGATAAAGAAAGTGCATTGATTCCTAAGTTGCTTATACCTAAGCGCTTTAGTTTCTTATTGCCTGATAAATCAATAGAAAGAGGCGATTTAGTTAATGCCGTATTTACATTATTATTTGCATACAAATTAAGATCTTCTAAATTCGGTAATAACTGAAATCCTTGTAAAGAAGTGAATGTTCCCTCGTTTGTAATGTAAAGCTTTGTTACTTGTTTTAATTCTTCTTTTGTTACTTTATCGTCAGGTGTTTTTTCAAGTTCACTAGCAACTGCATCGGCAATGGTTGCGTCAGGGAACATTTCTGAGATTGTTTGTTTTACTGGAGCTTGTGCTTGTTGGTTTGTTTCCTCTTTTAATTTTTCTTCTTTTGTAGGTTCCGTTTGCTGAGGTGTTGGTTTATTTTCTTGTGAAGATGGAGCCGCTGTTTGGCTTTGTTCTTGTACAGGTTTCGTTTGTTCAGTTGGCTTTTGTTCTTGTACAGGTTTCGTTTGTTCAGTTGGCTTTTGTTCTTGTACAGGCTTTGCTTGTTCAGTTAGTTTTTGTTCTTGTTCGGACTTGGATTCTTGCTTTTGCACAGTTTCAGGAGCATTCGTTTGTTTTGATTCAAGTTCTTTCTGATTTACATTTTCTTTTTTTTCTTCTGAAGTAACAGTCTTTGTTTCGTTCGTTTGAGCAAACGTACTCATAGGTTGCAGTAATAAGGATGTAGCTGCGACTGCTGGTAAAGCGTATTTTTTCTTCACTAGAAACCACCTCTGAATTTTGAATTTTTTTAAAACTACACAAGAAATTTATACCAAAAATTACAATATTAATCAATATAATTAAATTTTTTGTAGGTTTTTCTGTATATGTAGCGAAATTTTACTCTATACCAACCTTAATTGTGGTTACTAGTTTTAGATATATATAAATCCAAATTAAAAACCTGACATAAACCCCTTTTCTTTTTAGATGGTCGAGAGCATCTGGCCATGCGTAGAAGCGGTCAGTTCCTTTTTCTTCCACGTGCGAAGTTCAAACAAAGAGAGAAAGAAAGTAGCAGGTTATTTTTTGTTCAGCATGGCGACGACTTGTGTGTTGGAAAATCAAGTTGGATTTATATATATTGCTAAGTATGGATATTGTTTTGAAAAAATAAATGATTTTTATTGATTTTGCTAGGGGTATATTTTTATTAATTTATAAATCTTTTGTCTTATTTTATCTCATCCTAATGAGTGATTTTAAGAAGCATATGGCTATTTTATAATAGAAGTTGAAAGTATTCTAAAATGATAGGGAGAGAATTGTATGGAAAGTTGGGTTCAATTTAGAATAGCAAGACCGACAGACAAATTTGAAGAAATAATTCGGTTTTACGAAGAAGGATTGGGGTTAAAACGTATAGGCGAGTTTCACAATCATGAAGGCTATGATGGGGTAATGTTTGGATTACCTGGTGTAGAATATCATTTAGAGTTTACAAGGCATATGAACGGAAGTCCATGTCCTGCTCCGACAAAAGATAATTTACTTGTATTTTATATGCCGGATAAAGTTAAAATCGAAAACATAAATAATAGATTAAATACAATGGGATATTTTGAAGTTGAACCAGAAAACCCTTATTGGAAAGAAAAAGGAATTACCATAGAAGATCCGGATGGTTGGAGAATTGTACTTATGAATACAGAGGGGTTACAGCAGTAAGCTCGCTAATATGGCACGTCTCTCTTTTTTTCCACAGCATATCCCCTTAATTTTCATTCATAAAATCAAAAATCCTTAATACAATAAACCAATCCGTTCTTTTTCGAAAGGAGGGCTGGGAGATGAGTCGTACAATTAAAATTGATATTACAGACAAGGTAGTGGCGAAGTTCAAAACAGATTATTTGGAATTATACTCTAATAAATTTATGATTGGTAAATTTTATGTCTATACTGAAGAGAAGCAGTATGTATTAGAAGATGGCTATTTATATGAAGATGGTAAGTTTTATCGCATCATTGATACGCGCCGAGATAACAGTCCAGCAGTAGAAGGTTGTGACTTAGGATGGTGTTAATGTGATTCGCGTGAAAATATTTGATGAAAGTCATGAAAAGGATTTAGAAGAGGCTATCAATGTCTTTTTGAAGAAAGTGGATGAAGAAAAAATTGTAGATATTAAGTACCAAGTATCGGTTTCGAACAATGATGAAGAGAGTCAGATTTATTGTTTCTCTGCGATGATTATATATCGGTCTTAAATACAAAAACAGACGACGCGAAGTCGTCTGTTTTGTATTTATTCCGCTATTTGCGGGCAGTAAAGACTCGGGAAACACGTGGGAGGTAACTACCCGTAAAAGCTCAATTCCCTAAGTGGGGGATGAAGAATCCCCCCACTTAGGGAAATTTCACTTTATCGGCGGAAATCCCTCATATATCGGCGATTTGAAGCGATATAAAGATCTTTCGACACAACCTAACACGAATCCCCCTTTCTACCGAGGGACATTTATAACAGAACGTCTATTTCATTTTCTACAGTGCAGTGCCTTTTTGCTGCGGTGCAACTGTTTCTTGTTGTTTAGATTGTAAGCATACCCATGCAATAACTAAACTGATAACGGCTAATATAAACGTGCCGCTAAAGATAATATGAACACTAGAAGCTAATACTTCTTGCGATCCTGTAGCAGTACTTCCATGTTCTGAAGTTACTAAGTTTACATTTCCTTCTCCTGCGCTGTGGATTACTGTATTGAAAATCGTTCCAAATACTGCTGCCCCTAGCGTTTGGCTAAATGTATTAATAAATGTATTTAAACCGACTGCTGTTCCGCGTTTATTTGCAGGGACAGAAGCTTGAATTGTGACCATAAAGATTGGTGTTATAAGTCCCATTCCAAGGCCAAACATACCCATTGCAATGTAAATAAGAGATGGGTGCGAATGAGTAGATAGCATGAATAATAAGAGCGTTGAAGCGGATAAAATGCTGCCACCAAGTAAAATAATTTGTTTTGTTTGTAAACGGCCAACTAAGTTACCGGACATCATCGCACCAACTGTCCAAAATACAGGAATTGGCATCAGAATCATACCGGCTTCCGTTGCATTTTTTCCTAATACCCCTTGTGTCCAAATTGGAAGGTACATTGTAATACTAATAATCATCGCACCAGTGATTAACGTTAATACGTTCACGATAGATACAGTTCGGTTAGAGAACAGATCTAACGGAATTAATGGTTCTGGTGATTTTTTTTCTACAAATAAGAAAAGGATAAATGCGAAAACGGCAAATACCAGTAGGCCGATAATTGTGATATCGCCCCAGTTTTGATGCTGACTTCCTGTTAGTAGCGCATAAAGTAAGGCAATCGTACTAAGTGAGAAGATAACAGCACCTGGATAATCGATATGATGTTTTGCTGGTTTGATGGATTCTTTATAAGAAATCGCAATCATCACACAAGCAAAGATTCCAAATGGAATGTTTAAGAAAAAGATATAACGCCAAGAGAGTGAATCGACTAAAAACCCGCCAACTAACGGCCCAACAACACCAGATACACCCCAAACAGCGCTCAGCCAACCTTGCGCTTTTGCTCTATCTTTTGCTTCGCTATATAAGTCACCGATAATTGTCATTGTAATTGGCATAACAGCACCTGCTCCTACTCCTTGCAGGGCGCGGAACAGAATTAATTGTTCCATTGATGTTGCAACGCCGCATAATGTAGAGCCGATTAAAAAGATGGCAGCTCCAATTAATAGTACTTTTTTACGTCCAAATAAGTCTGCTAGCTTCCCGTAAATCGGTGTTGTTACTGCGGTTGCTAACATATAAATCGCATACACCCAGCTTACAAGTCCTACCCCTGAAAGTTCGCTTGTAATGCGAGGCACCGCTGTGCTAACAATCGTTCCTTCAACAGCAGAAAGAAACGTCATTAACATTAAAGATATCATTACTTTTTTTCTCATCTGTTTTCCCCTTTTGTTTTTTACAATTAAAAATGAAAAGGAGGCTAGTAATTAGACTCCTTTTTTACTACTATATGGTAGCATTTTGACCAGCAGTCATTCCAGCAATTCGGCCTGTAACGAGTGCTGAGGTAATATTATACCCGCCAGTATAGCCGTGAATATCAAGAACTTCTCCGCAAAAATATAAGCCGTTCATGAGTTTTGATGACATTTCTTTCGGATTAATTTCTTTCACCGTCACACCGCCGCCTGTTACAAATGCTTTTTCAAGAGGCTGCGTTCCATTTACGGTAAAGGTAAATCCTTTGAAGTCTGCAGCAAGAGCGCGGATTTTTTCGTGAGAAATTTGTCCGCATTGCTGACTGCCGTCAATTTCATTTTTCTCTAATAGGAATAAGAAATACCGCTCAGGTACATAGCCTTTTAGTACATTTTTTACTGCTTTTTTCGGCTCTTCTTTTATTTGTTTCATCATGCGCTGAAAGAGTTGCTCGCTATGCTCCTCTGGCAATGCATCAATGCTCATTGTTACTTTGTTTGTTTTGAACTTTTTCATCGTTTTCAGGGCGAACTGACTGCAGCGAAGTGCTGCTGGCCCAGACACACCGAAGTGGGTAAAGAGCATATCCATTTTATGAGAGATAACCGCTTTTCCTTTTGGATTTAATACGCTTAGTTCTACATCACGAAGTGCTAAGCCTTGTAATGTACGGTCACGAATAAATGGTTCATTAGAAAGAATTGGTACTTCAGTTGGGAATAGTTCTGTAATCGTATGCCCTGCCTTTTCAGCCCAAGCATAACCATCCCCAGTAGAACCTGTATGCGGCACTGATTTCCCGCCAACTGCAATAACGACATGGTTCGTTTCAAGCACCTCACCATTTTGCAGGACAACCGCTTTCGTTTGCCCATTTTCATACTCTACAGTTTTAACAGGGAGATTTGTACGAATTGTAACGCGCAGTTCTTTTAAACGCGTTAGCAGTGCATCTACAACCGACTGAGCTTTGTTTGATACAGGAAACATGCGGCCATGATCTTCTTCTTTTAATTTTACGCCAAGCTTTTCGAAGAACTGAATAATATCTTCATTATTAAAAATAGAAAAGGCGCTATATAAGAAACGACCATTTCCAGGAATATGTTTTACAATTTCATCGAGCGGAAGACGGTTTGTTACGTTGCAGCGTCCACCGCCAGAAATAGCAAGCTTTCTTCCTAATTTGTCACCTTTATCAAGAAGTAAGACGCGTGCACCTTCTTCAGCAGCACCGATTGCTGCCATTAATCCAGAAGGACCGCCTCCAATGACAATTACATCATAATGCATATAAATCGACCTCATTTTCTTGTTTTGCTGCATTCAAGAATATCACGTTTTCATAGAAAAGAAAAATGAAGGGATATACTGTTAAGAAGAGAAAGTATGGTACAATACAAAGGTTGGAGTTCAGCGTTTGGAATAATAGAGGAGGATTTTTTATGTCCGATTCAAAATTTTTACGCGGAACGCTTATTGTGACGCTTGGGACGTTTTTAGTAAAGTTCCTCGGCATGATTTATGTTTTTCCGTTTCATGCGTTAGTTGGCACAGAAGGCGGGACGTTATACACATATGGATATATTCCATATACAATCTTTTTAAGTATCGCAACGGCAGGAGTGCCGCTTGCAGTTTCGAAGTTTGTTTCGAAATATAATGCGCTTGGAGATTATAAGACGAGCCGGAGAATGTTTCGCTCCGGTATGGTTATGATGATCATAAGCGGAATACTTTCTTTTTTAGTCTTGTATATGACAGCACCGTTATTTGCTGAGGCAATGCTAGGGAAGAAGAATTTACATAACAGCTTAGAAGATGTAACAGTGATTATTCGTCTCGTTAGTTTTGCGCTTCTTGTTGTACCAGCGGCAAGTTTAATTCGCGGCTACTTTCAAGGGTTCCAATCAATGGGGCCAACAACCGTTTCACAAATTATTGAACAAATTATTCGTATTGTATTTTTACTTGTAGGTAGTTTTATCGTTATAAAAGTAATAAAAGGTTCAGTCGCAACAGCAGTTGGTGTGGCGACATTTGCAGCGTTTGTTTCCGCCATCGGGGCATTGGCTGTACTTATTTGGTATTGGATGAAGCGAAAGCATCATTTAAATCAATACATCATTAATCAAACAGTACCAGAATCAGCAGTTCGAACATTTGACTTATTTAAAGAACTGTTTGCTTATGCGATTCCTTATGTTGTGATTGGGTTAACGATTCCGCTTTATCAACAAATTGACACGTTAACGTTTAATGCAATGATGCAAGCAATTGGACAAGGGGATATTGCAGAACGTGCCCTTGGTATATTTACAATGTGGACACATAAATTAATAATGATTCCAGTATCGCTTGCAGCGGCGTACAGTTTAACGCTCGTACCAGCGATTACAAAATCGTTTACAGAAGGGCAGTTCGGTTATTTGAAACAGCAAATTACACAAACGTTTCAAGTAAATATGTTTTTAACATTACCAGCTGTCATTGGAATTTCCACTTTAGCGTATCCAATTTATACAGCATTTTATGAAGCTGATCCGCTTGGCGGAAAAGTATTAATGTGGTACGCTCCAGTTGCATTATTATTTGCATTATTCACAGTAACAGCAGCTATTTTGCAAGGCATTAATCAGCAGAAGCATGCGATTATTGCACTTGGCATGGGGGTTATTTTAAAATTCTTATGTAATGTGCTGTTCATTCGTTATTTTGGAACAATCGGTGCGGTTGTAGCAACAGGTGTAGGATTCGCTGTATCCGTTTGGTATACCAATAAACAAATTCGAAAGTATGCTCACTTTTCATTTGCACTTGTGTATAAACGAACGTTTCAAATTGCAGTATTAACAGCGGCGATGGTCGTAGTTGTTAAAGTATTATTATGGATTCTTTCCTTTATGCTTCCATATGAGACAAGCCGCCCTGCGGCACTTGTTACAACCTTCATTTGTGCAATGGGAGGAGCGGCTGTATACGGCTATTTAGCATTCCGGACTGGCGTAATAGAGCGAGTATTTGGCGGTGAATTTTTAGAGAAGATTCAGCGTAAACTTGGTGGTAGATTGAAGATCAAAACGAAAGGGGCGTAAATTGTGCGCCTCTCTTTTTCTAATTATACAAAGCAGGTGAAACGATGAGATTAGATAAATTATTAGCAAACATGGGTTATGGTAGTCGTAAAGAAGTGAAAAAATTATTAAAAGACGGCGTTGTAAAAATAGATGGCGTATCAGTGAAAGATGCGAAATATCATGTGAACGTGGAGGAACAAGAGGTTACGATTCACGGTGAAGTAGTGGAATATAAAGAATTTGTATACTTAATGATGCATAAACCTCAAGGTGTCATTTCTGCAACAGAAGATGATAATCATGAAACAGTGATTGATTTATTAGAAATGGAAGATGCAATTTTTGATCCGTTCCCAGTTGGAAGACTCGATATTGATACAGAAGGTTTTCTTTTATTAACGAATGATGGAAAACTAACGCATCAACTTCTTTCTCCGAAAAAGCATGTCCCGAAAAAATACTTTGCGAGAGTAGCTGGGAAAGTGACAGAAGAAGATGTTGTTGCGTTTAAAAAAGGCGTTATTTTAGATGATGGATATGAAACAAAGCCAGGTGAGCTGAAAATTCTTCAAAGCGATGATGTATCTGAAATTGAACTTGTTATTACAGAAGGGAAGTTTCATCAAGTAAAGCGCATGTTTGAAGCGGTTGGAAAAAAGGTTGTGTACTTAAAGCGTACAGAGATGGGTCCTTTAGTATTAGATGAGGAACTAGAGCTTGGGCAGTACCGTGAATTAACAGACGAAGAAGTAGAAATGCTAAAGTCTTATCACTCACAAGTATAAAGAGGTAAAAACGCTCTTTTTTAGATGGGAGAGAGGTTCTGGCGATGCATAGAGCGGTCAGGCCCTTTTTTTGCCACATGCGGTATTAAAACAAAGAGAGAAGACAGTGCAGGTTACAAGACTAAAATGGATTTATATCATAATCAAAAAGACCCCCATTCTTTCTATAAAGAATGGGGGTATGTATATAATAACTCAAGTTATACTCATCACGAGGTCATTCTCACTTTCTTTCCTGTTGTTGTCCACTTACCACGGCAAGGGCTATACACGAGTTCATTAAATTGCAACACATTCAGATCGCGCTGTATCGTTCGCGGTGTGATCCCGAACTCATCTACAAGGTCTTGCGTCGTTACGGTGCCTTTCTCATTAATGTAAATATAGATCGATTTAATGCGTGTTAGCATACGAGTAGTTGTAGGTTTTATCAAAAAACCACTCCTCTACAAGTTTTTTGACCCATTCAGGAAAGAAGGTCTTTATTTCCATTGTACTCCAAATGAAAAAAAACATGCTCTAACTTGCTCAAATTTTACAAAATTTTAATATGTGATAGAGTTTGTAGAAAGAAAGTTGTTGATATTTTGTTTCTCTTTATCAACTATCTTATAAATTTCTACGTAAAACGTCAAATTCCTGCAAAAAAATTTAAAAAAATAAGAAAAAACTAATTTTAATTATCTGAAATATTAAAATTGTTCGTTATTAGACTTAAGCTTGCTAGCATAAAAAGAGATCGTTTGCTATGATGAAAAAGAGAATAGAGAAGAGGGTGAAAGTATGACAAATATAAATTGGATGCAAGAAGTAGAGAAACGAAAAGATGCTCTGATTCACGATGTGCAGCAATTTTTACAAATTAAAAGTGTATGGGAAGAAGAAACGGAAAAAGAAGGAGCACCGTTTGGAGAAGGTGTAGCAAAAGCATTATCTTTCATGTTAGATAAGGGAGAGACTGACGGATTTCTTTCTAAAAATTTAGAGGGATATGCAGGGCATTTAGAAATGGGACAAGGAGAAGAAATTGTTGGTATTTTATGTCACGTCGACGTAGTGCCAGAAGGAGATGGCTGGACAACGCCTGCATACAGCGCTGATATTCGTGACGGTAAAATCTTTGCACGCGGTGCGATTGATGATAAAGGCCCAACAATGGCAGCTTACTACGCAATGAAAATTGTAAAAGAACTAGAATTGCCGCTTTCTAAACGTGTTCGCATGATTTTAGGAACGGATGAAGAAAGTAATTGGAAGTGCGTAGACCATTACTTTAAACACGAAGAGATGCCGACGATGGGATTTGCTCCGGATGCAGATTTCCCAATTATTAATGCGGAAAAAGGAATTTGCGATTTATATGTTGTTCAAAATAAAAAAGAATATGCAGCAGGAGAAAATATATTAGTATCCTTCTCATCTGGACGCCGTTTAAATATGGTTCCTGATTTTGCAGAAGCTGCCCTAACGAGCGAAAAAGCAGTAGAACTTGCAAGTCAGTATGAGCAATATATACAAGAAGCAAAGAAAAACGGGAAAGCAATTGTGGAAGGGAATACAGTTAGGCTGCAAGTAGAAGGGATTTCGGCACACGGTTCTACGCCGGAACAAGGCGAAAATGCAGGCTTAACACTTGTGAACTTCTTAACAACAATCTCTTTAGATGAGCAAGGCGGCGCATTTGCTAGCTTAGCTGCGGAAACATTTACAAATGATACGCTTGGAGAAAAAGCTGGCATTGCGTATGCAGATGAGATTACAGGTCCATTAACAGTAAACGTTGGTCTTCTTTCTTATACAAAAGAAGAAGGCGGTAAGCTCGGATTAAATATTCGCTATCCAGTCACAACAAACTTAGAAGGAACGCTGCAAACATTAACAAATTATGTGAGTGCAAAAGACTTTGCTATCACAAATGTGTCAGACTCTCGCCCGCATCACGTTGATAAAGATCATGTATTAATTCGTACGCTTCAGCGTGTATATGAAGAACAAACAGGAGAAAAAGCCGAGTTATTAGCAATTGGCGGCGGTACATATGCACGTTCATTGAAGGCTGGTGTTGCGTTTGGTCCGCTATTCCCAGGGAAAGAAGAATTAGCGCATCAAAAAGATGAATATATTGAAATTGAAGATTTACTTAAAGCAACAGCGATTTATGCACATGCAATTTATGAATTAGCGAAGTAGTAGGATGGAAATCCAAAAACATAAAAGCTGTCTTTTTTAGGTGGGCTAGAGGGACTGGCCATGCTTAGAAGCGGTCAGGGCTTATGTCTCTGCCACGTGCCATGCGAAAATAAAGAGAGAAAACGAGGCAGGTCACTTTTTGTTCTCCGTACCAGTGACTGATGTGTTGAAAAGAACATAAAAACCTCTTTCTTTTAGTATGTACGAGAGGTACTGGTGACGCATAGAAAGAGGGAAAAGCATCTTCTTGCTACTTGCAATATGATATGTTAAAAAATCGAAACCAATGAATGAACCGCTCTTGATAAGGAGAGCGGCTTCTTTCATATGTATGGAGAATCAGCTTCACACGAATAATAGATGTATCCTGGAAAAAGGAGAGAGAAAAGATGGCGAGACATTATTTTATTGCAGTGAAATTACCAAATGAGATAAAGAACATATTGGCAGAGTGGAAAGAAATGATAGAAGAAACGACGCCATTTCGTTCTTGGGTACATAAAGAAGACTACCATATTACACTTTCGTTTTTAGGAAGTGCTGAGGAGAGGCAACTTGAAAAGTTAAAATTAGACTTGCAGCAGCTAGCAGAAATGTCCCGTTTTTCACTTACATTGCAAGGGTGTCATACATTTGGTGTAAAAGAACAGCCACGTGTTTTTTGGATAGGAGTGGAAGAAGAACGGGCTTTGTTCGACTTACAAAAAGAAGTGTATACGATATGTGAGCAAAATGGTTTTCAATTAGAAACGCGTCCGTATCATCCTCATATTACCGTAGCTCGTAAGTGGAAAGGAGAAGAGGCGTTTGATAAAAATCAGCTTCCCGCCCTGCTGCGGCGTATATTTGAAGTGGAAACAGTAACGTTATATGAAACACATATAGAACGGATGCCAAAGTACGAGGCGATCTATGAAATATATTTACAGAATACACAAGCTTGAAAACGTTTTCTGATTTTTTGAATATACTATAGAAAACGGAATGTCTCTTGGGAGGGTGTGGATACATATGTTAAGCATACAGCGTACATTTGAAGCATATTTAGATGAAATGGATAAAATTACAGTTTTACTTCCGCATGCATACGGGACGAGTAGCGTATTCCATTTAAAACAAGGTGCAAATGAATGGGAGCTTGCAATCAATTGTGTCACCTCCCTTCCACATGTAACGAAATATGAGTGTAAAGTTAGCGAACCAATTACATTGAGTAACTGTTATATCATACGTGATGAACGCAAGGCAGAAACTGACTTACAGATGGGTGCTGTCATTCGGACAGAGAAATTTGATGAGTTATATATGTACGAAGGACGAGATTTAGGTGCTTCTTATTCCTACATTCAAACTGTATTTAAAGTGTGGGCACCAACAGCTACAAAAGCAAAAGTTCGTATTTATGAAAGTGAAACAGTGTATAAGGATTATGAAATGGAAGGACAGGAAAAAGGTGTTTGGAGTTACGAGTTAACGGGAGACTGGGACGGTGCAAAGTATACCTTTCTCGTCTGCATTAATTTAATTTGGCGAGAAGCGGTTGATCCATATGCAAAATCAGTGACTGTAAACGGTACGTACGGAATTGTTGTAAACCTTGCGAAAACATATGTGCAAGATGAGGAACCACTACCTCTTATGACTTCTATGACGGATGCTGTTATTTATGAGGCTCATATTCGTGATATGACAGTTCATCCTCATAGCGGCGCAATGTATAAAGGGAAATATCTCGGTTTAACAGAAGAAGGAACGACAGGAGAACGAGGGACGGTAACAGGCCTTTCTTATATAAAGGAATTAGGTGTTACACATCTTGAACTATTACCGATTCATCATTATGCCGGAGTCGATGAGGAACAGCCATTTGCAACGTATAATTGGGGGTATAATCCGTTATTTTATAATGTTCCAAATGGTAGCTATGCAACAAATCCTCTAGATCCGTACAATCGAATTGTTGAATGTAAACAAATGATTCAAGCACTTCATCGAAATGGTTTGCGCGTCATTATCGATGTTGTTTATAACCATGTGTATGAAAGAGAAACATCTTCTTTTGAAAAGCTTGTACCCGGATATTATTTTCGGCATGATGAAAATGGAATGCCGTCAAATGGGACGGGGGTTGGAAACGATATTGCCTCAGAGCGCAAGATGGTGCAGAGGTTTATTGTCGATTCAGTGTTATATTGGTTAACAGAGTATAAGGTGGATGGTTTCCGGTTTGACTTAATGGGAATTTTAGATGTTGAGACAATGAACGAAATCCGGCAGAAAGTAAATGAAGTAAAAGAGCATGTAATATTACTAGGTGAAGGATGGAATTTACAAACACCGCTTGCTGCGGATCAGAAGGCAACATTACAAAATGCAGCGAAACTACCATGTATCGCCCAGTTTAATGATCAATTTCGTGATGGAATTAAGGGAAGTACATTTGACGTGCAAAAATGCGGGTATGCGCTCGGGGAGACAACAAATAAAGAGCATATTCAATACTTGCTTACAGGAAGTATCCCTTATTTCAAACAGAAGAGTTTATTTATAGAACCTGTGCAAAGCATTAACTATGTAGAATGTCACGATAACATGACGATGTGGGATAAGATTATAGGTAGTAGTAAAGAAGAGGAACATATGCAAAAACGCCGCCATCGCCTTGCAACAACGATGACACTATTAGCACAAGGTATTCCGTTTTTACATGCTGGTCAAGAATTTTATCGTACAAAGCAAGGAAATGAAAATAGTTATAATGCTCCGGACTGTATTAATCAAATGGACTGGGATCAAAAAGAACGAGAAGAAGAAACGATTTCTTATATAAAAGGAATCATTCGTATTCGCAAATCACACGGAGCATTTCGTTTTGCGTCTTCTGAATTGATTAAGCGGCATATGTCCTTTTTTAATACAGCTCCTTCTGTAATTGCATATTATTTACAAGATGTGCAGCAGTTTGGACCGTGGAAAGAGATTGTTGTGTTATTTCATAACGGAATAGAGGAGCAAACGGTTTCATTGCCTAAAGGTGGTACATGGCACGTACTTGCAAATGACGGAAAAGCGCATGAAAGTGTAATTTCTTCATTTGAGGGAGAGACAATTACCATTGCCCCGATTAGCACCTATATATTGACGAAATTGTGACGAATCGCCCCTTGACGATGCGAATATAATAAATGTAAAATTGAATAAGGTGGCTATTTAGTTAAGTTGCCAGTCTATTATTATTTTTGTAAAATAAAGTAAAAGGGTAAGCGGCTTGTCTGTTTCTTTTTCACTTTTACTTACTACTTGAAGCAGAATGGATGGAAACCCTGGGCATATGTTTGGATATGTTGTGGTTTTTCTTTTCATAACTATAAAAGATAAGGAATTGTTAACGGGTAATGAACATGGAATGGTTGGAACAATTGTTAGGAAAAGAATGGAAAGTAATACCAGCCGGAGGGGCGACAGGAGATGCCTATATTGCGCATAACGAATATCATAAAATCTTTTTAAAGCGCAATTCATCGCCCTTTCTTGCGGTATTGTCGGCAGAAGGAATTGTTCCGAAGTTACTTTGGACAAGGCGATTAACAAATGGTGATGTGATTTCGGCACAAAAGTGGCTCCCAGGACAAAAATTAGAACCAGAAGATATGAACTCTGAGCGAGTGGCAGCATTGTTGAAAAAAATTCATTCTTCTGAAGCGTTATTGCATATGATTCAAAAGCTTGGTAAACAGCCTTTGCATGCGCAAGATATACTAGAAGAAGCGCTTCTCACTTTACAAGAGGATGTAAAGCAAAATGAAGTCATTCAAAAAGGACTTCAGTATTTACAAAAGTCCCTTCAGAATGTAGAATTTGATCATCTTGCTGTTTGTCATTGCGATGTGAATCATAACAATTGGTTAGTAACAGATGATAACGAATTGTTTTTAATTGATTGGGACGGAGCGATTATTGCAGACCCAGCTCTTGATATTGGGATGTTACTCCATTGGTACGTTCCAAGAGATGAATGGCATGAGTGGCTTGAGCATTACGGATTAGAACTCACTGATTCTTTGCTAAGCCGTATGAAATGGTATGTTACGCTGCAATGTATGATTTTTGTGCAATGGTATACAGCAAAAAATAAGCAAGTAGAAGCAGAATATTGGCTTCAATATTTAATGCAACTACTCGCTTCAGAATAAGTTAAGAAAAACTATCCATTCCTGTAATCCATTGTGACAGTTGTTCTTTATGACCAGAAATATGGTTATCTAAATCAGGAGAATATTTACCCGATTGACTATAGTAATATACATCGTTTAACATCGTTTTAACCTCATTACTCACATTGTCATTTACGAGTAACGATTGAATGAGACGTTCTAATTGTTCACATTCAGAAACCGTTCCACAGCAATCACTTTGATGATTGACTAAGATGTCTTTTAAGATTGCCATTTGATGTTCATGATTAAGTGGCATTTTGACACATCCTTTTCATTTGTTATCGTAACAATGAAACGAGCGTAACGAACCGCTGATGGAAATTGTATTTGATACACTTTGTAGTTTCCGTCTAAATAGTAAATTTTATACTTGAAAGAAACGGACCGAGTGCTCGTACGTACTTGGTTTTTTATATGATACACACATCTTGGAGTGCAGAGAGGGAGAGAACTATGCGTTTAAGACATAAACCATATGCAATGGACCGAACGAAAGAATATTCACAGTTTGTAATTGGAAATCCAGAAGAACATAACGGAAAATGGAAAGAATTATTTGGAAATGACAACCCGATTCACATTGAAGTTGGAACAGGCCGCGGCCGCTTCATGTACGAAATGGCAAAAGCAAATCCAAACGTAAACTATATTGGAATTGAGAAATTTACAAGTGTAGTTGTAGATGCACTTGATAAATTAATTGAATACGCGCTGCCGAATTTAAAATTAATTAATAAAGATGCAGAAGATTTAACAGTATTCTTTGCGGAGAATGAAATTGATCGTGTGTATTTAAATTTCTCTGATCCATGGCCGAAGAATCGTCATGAAAAACGCCGTTTAACGTATAAAACATTTTTACGTAACTACGAAACAGTACTTGTAAAAGGCGGAGAGATTCACTTCAAAACAGATAACCAAGCCCTGTTTGAATACTCTCTTACAAGTATGGCGGAATACGGCATGCTGCTGCCGTATATTAGCTTAGATCTTCACAACAGTGATTTTGAAGGAAATATTATGACGGAATACGAAGAAAAATTCTCAAGCAAGGGAAATCGTATTTACCGCGTTGAAGCAAAATATCGTACAGAACCTGCGCAATAATGCGCGGGTTTTTTTTATTCTTGGGAAGACAGTCGCAACCTGAGGTTAACTCAAGGGTGAATACGATAGATAGCGCATGTTTTAATGAAAATACTTTAGATATTGCTTTTGTTGATACTCTTGAAATTTTAATATGTGTTTAAAGTTAATAAAAAGTTCTATTGAGCAACAAACATTAAAGAATAATGCAGGGATGTAAGGAAATAAAAAAAGCCGCCACAAAGTACTAGCTTTGTGACAACTTCTTGAAAGGATAAAGAAAGAGCGGGAGCAGCACAAGAATGTCAATGAAAGTTAAAAAGGTTTTAAAAACTTAATTTTCAGAAAACTTAAAAACTGAAGGGTTTTTTCGCTACTCTTTCTTTATTATTAAGAGTTTAACATTAAAAATAAAATAAATCAACGAAAAATAGACAATTTTCTTTAAAATTCGACAATTTATTAAATTGATGTAAGAATACTTTTATCAATTTAACATATCTAGGAAATTAGGTTATATTAAATAAATATTACATGCATCATGTTTATATATATAAATGCAAATGGATGTATATAGGGGGAAGAAGAGTGTTTCAGTTAAACAAAGGAGATAAAATAGGAGTTTTTTCACCATCATTGCCTGGTACATATACATCACCTACTAGATTCGAACGTTCCAAACAGTTTATGGAAAGTAAAGGGTTTATTATAGTTGATGGAAGTCTTACTGGAAAATGTGATCGTTATCGATCGGGGAATATAAAAGATCGTGTTCAAGAGTTGAACGAATTTATTCGGAATCCAGAAATTAAGTGTATTATGTCGTCTGTTGGAGGAAGCAATTCAAATTCATTACTTCCTTATTTAGACTACGAAGAAATAAAAAAACATCCAAAAATTTTTGTTGGATATTCTGATGTCACTGCCATTTTGTTAGGCATTTATGCGAAAACGGGTATGACAACATTTTATGGTCCGTCCCTCATTTCATCATTGGGAGAATTGCCTCCGTATGTAAATGATACATTTTCATCATTTGAAGATGTGTTAATAAAAAATGAAACACTTCCGTATGAATATCCTATATATCATTTTTGGACAGATGAGCAATTAAATTGGCAGACACAGAATCGTCCTAAAGCAAGTTATCAGAATGAATGGGTTTGTGTCAAAGAAGGTACCGCAACGGGTCGGTTAATAGCTGGAAATTTAATGACAATGTTAAGCATATGGGGGAGCCCTTATATGCCTGTTATTCATAAGGGAGATATTTTAATGATTGAGGACTGTAAAAAAACAGCAGCAATTGTTGAAAAGCATTTTAGTTTCTTGAAAATAAATGGTGTATTTGAAAAGATTGGCGGGATAATCTTAGGAAAACATGAACAATTTGACAATCAAGGAACGGGGCTAACACCATATGATATTTTGCTCGAAGTAATGGGAGACACTGATATTCCAATCTTAGCCGATTTTGATTGCTGTCATACACATCCAATTGTCACAATGCCAATTGGCAGAACGATTGAATTGAATGCAACGCAGAAGACGGTTCGGGTTTTAGAATTTTAATTAATTAAAGAGCTTGTAATGACAGTAGAAAGCATAAGGAAGCTTTAATATTATTTAACTTATTTAAAATGATAAAAGCTAGCATTTTGCTAGCTTTTATAGCGCTATAAAGAATCAACATAATTTTTAGCTTCAAGTAATGACAACCCTAAAACCTCTCGTGCCTTTTTAATTGCTTTGATTTTATCTCCTTCTTTCACTAGCTGGCGAAGTTCTTTGTTAATTGTATGCTCAGGGAGTTCCATGTGTTTAGCGATTTGATCTAATTTATCTTCTGTTCGTTTTAATCTTGTATGAATGTTGTTTAACTGACCGGAAATATAAAATATACCTAAAGCGATTACTGCTGTTAGAAGTAAATAATCCACATTTATCTCTCCTTTCTTGTTTACTTTATTTAACAAAATTTTTAGACTGCCCTCTCGGAATGCTTAATATTTTCCACTCCGAACCTTTAATTTGCTTACCGATATATAGAATTTGTCCTAAGTGATTGCTGCAATGGGCAATTTCAATTTGAATGGCTTCTAAAACCGTTAAGGGATTTTTTCTAATGGTCACAATCTTTAGTAGATCATCTGTTTTGAGTTCTTGAATAGTTGAAAATAAGAGGAACCATCCTTTTTCCCAAATATGTAGTAATTCTTCTCTTGATTGGATCGTATCAACGAATTCATCGTCACGATCTCTTTCTTCTTTTTCTCCATCTGTTGTTAAAAAGTCAGTCCATCTTGAATGCATATTTCCACTTAAATGCTTCATAATGATTGCAATACTATTAGATTCTTCATTAGGTTGCCAATGAAGTTCTTGTTCGGTTAATTGCTCAATTGCTTGTTCAGCACGTGCTTTTATATGTATAAATTGAGAAAGTACAGTAGACAAAAACTTGTCTTCAACTCGATTCATCAAAAAGTCTCCTCCCTATTTCCTTAATTTACCTTTATTTTAACAGAAAAATATGTACGATGCGGAAAGGGAAACATTACAGAAATGTAATCTTGCTGTCACGTAAATCGATAACAAATCACACATAAAACTTTTATCATACAAACAGACATAGTAAATGAACAGAAAAGGTGTGACTCACTTGAAGAAATATGTAATAGGTATTACTTTATTTATGCTATTATTTTCCGTATCTTCAATGGCAGTACTAGCTGTTGCTGAAAAAAATGATGCAATAGATATTAAAAAATGGGTAGCAAAAGAATATTACGTTCAAATCACAGAGAATGGAAAAGAAGAATCTGTACAAGATAATGATGGAGAAAAACAGCCCGTGTATTGGTATACAATGAAAGCATATGATAAAAAGGGAAATGAAGAAACGGTTAAATTTTTCGCAACTAAAAACTTAAAATTACAGGCATTTCTGCGTGTGTATGTAAATGGTGAATATCCGGATAAAACACATGGAATTCAAAGATACGAAGAAATAACGACTAAGCAAATACCTGTGAAAGCAAAAGAAAAGTTAGATGTGAAATAATACAAATAAGCAGCTTGTGGAGACTTTATCCATAAGCTGCTTATTTGTATATACAAGTTAAAAATCCGAAATAAAAAATTCCTTTCTTTTTAGGGGGGATGAGATCATCTGGCCATGCGTAGAAGCGGTCAGGGCCTGTTCCTGCCACGTGCAAGGTTTAAAACAAAAGGAGAAAGCGAGTGGGAATTACTTTTTTTAATTACAAAACCACTTACAAAACTTACAAAATCTATTATTACTATTGAAAGCGTTTTAATATTGTAAATAACAACATAAGGGGGTGCCTCTATGGGGATTCAAAATCAAGTGGAAACGATGTCACCTGCAGGTGAAGGAGAAACAAAGCAGGAAACATTTATTTCAAAAATTATGAATATAAAAATTGGTGTTATACCGTTACCTTTATATCTTGTGCTAGCAGCGGTTATTTATGGAGCATCTGTATATAATAAGTTGCCTGCGGATATGATTGGCGGATTTGCAGTTATTATGATTATGGGTATTTTCTTAGGCGATATTGGAATGAGAATTCCAATTTTAAAGAACGTTGGTGGACCAGCAATTCTTTCATTATTTATTCCGTCATTACTCGTGTTCTTTAACTGGATCAACCCAGCATCAATGAATGCTGTAAATATGTTAATGAAAAAATCGAACTTTTTATATCTATACATTTCTTGTTTAGTAGTTGGAAGTGTTTTAGGAATGAACCGCAAAGTGTTAGTACAAGGCTTTATTCGCATGTTTATTCCATTAGTTGTAGGAACACTTGCTTCTATTGTAGTTGGATTATTAGTTGGATCATTATTCGGATTTGAAATGAAGAGAACGTTCTTCTTTATCATTGTACCAATTGTGAGTGGTGGTATCGGAGAAGGGATTTTACCACTTTCCTTAGCTTACAGTGAAATTTTACATCAATCATCAGCAACATTTGTATCTCAGCTTATTCCGGCAGCGGTTATCGGAAATATGTTTGCGATTGTAGGCGCTGGATACATGAAGCGATTAGGTGAGAAAAAACCAGAACTTAGCGGTAATGGTGTATTGGTAAAAACAGGTAATCAAGATGATTTATTAAAAGAACAAAATACAGAAAAACCAATTGACTTCTCATTAATGGGAGCAGGTTTATTAATTGCATGTACGTTCTTTATTTTCGGTGGATTGGCTTCTAAATTTATTGGTATTCCAGGGGCAATCATTATGATCTTTTCAGCAGCACTTGTGAAGTACTTTAAATTAATGCCAGCAAAAATGGAGCAAGGTGCATATCACTTATACAAATTTATTTCGACAAGCTTAACGTGGCCATTAATGGTTGGTTTAGGAATACTGTACATTCCGTTAAAAGATGTAGCAGCTGTTCTTTCAGTTGGATATGTTGCGGTGTGTGCATCAGTGGTAATTACAATGATCGCAACTGGTTTCCTTATTGGGAAAGTTATGAAAATGTTCCCGGTTGAATCTGCGATTGTAACAGGATGCCATAGCGGACTAGGCGGAACAGGAGATGTTGCGATTTTATCAGCTTCAAACCGTATGGAATTAATGCCGTTTGCACAAATTTCAACGCGTTTAGGCGGAGCAGCAATGGTTGTAACAGCATCAATTTTATTAAAAATGTTTTCGTAATGTAACATCAAACAAGCTAGCTATGTAAAGACGTAGCTAGCTTGTAAAATTAGGAGGAGATTATTTTTATGTTAGAGAGCCAAATTAAAGAACGTTCGTTATTACTTCATAAAGAATTAGTAGGAAAAATTGAAATTACAAGTAAAGTAGAAGTGAATTCAGCTGATGATTTAAGTTTGACATATACACCAGGCGTAGCGGAATCTTGTAAGGCGATTGCGGCAGATGAAGAAACAGCTTATGACTATACAGCACGTGGTAATATGGTTGCCGTTGTCTCAGATGGAACGGCAGTACTTGGCTTAGGTGATATTGGACCGAAAGCAGCTATGCCTGTTATGGAAGGAAAAAGTATTTTATTTAAAAAGTTTGCGAATGTCGATGCATTCCCGCTTTGTCTTGGAACGACTGATGTAGATGAAATCGTAACCATCGTTAAAAATTTAGAACCTACATTTGCAGGTATTAATTTAGAAGACATTGCAGCGCCGCGTTGTTTTGAAATTGAAAAGCGTTTAAAAGAAGAAACAAATATTCCAGTGTTTCATGATGATCAGCACGGAACAGCAATTGTTGTTTTAGCGGCAGTTCTTAACGCGTTAAAAGTAGTAAATAAAACGATGGATGAAGTGAAGATTGTCATTAATGGTGCTGGTTCTGCAGGAATTGCGATTGGTAAATTGTTATTAAAAGCAGGCGCACAGCATATGACGTTAGTAAGTTTAGAAGGTGTTGTTTGTGAAGGAGAATCATGGATGAACCCTGCACAAATCGAGATTGCGAAAGAAACAAATCGCGAACATGTACGTGGAACATTAAAAGAAGCGATTGCTGGTGCAGACATTTTTATCGGTGTATCTGCTCCTAATGTATTAACAAAAGAACTTGTGAAGACAATGAATGAAAATCCGATTGTGTTTGCAATGGCGAATCCAGTACCAGAAATATTCCCAGAAGATGCACTGGAGGCGGGAGCTGCTGTTGTTGGAACAGGACGTTCTGATTTTCCAAACCAAGTGAACAATGTATTAGCATTCCCAGGTATATTCCGCGGTGCATTAGATGTGCGTGCCACAGATGTTACTGAGGAAATGAAATTAGCTGCCGCGTATGGAATTGCTAACATTATTACAGATGAAGAACGAAATGCAAATTATGTTATCCCAAATCCATTGGATAAAAGAGTTGTACCAAGTGTTGCAGCTGCGGTAGCAAAAGCAGCAATTGAATCAGGTGTGGCACAAATTAAAAAAGTACCAAACTATTCAATCGAACAATAAAGTGAAACTTCCTCTTGGGAAACATTTTTCTTCCCAAGAGGTTAGTTGAACCAATCGGGCGCATGTCAGCAGTTATTCCCCACCCTATCTTCCTCGTTTCTCTTTGAATCGTGAGGTGGGGGTCTTACTGCCCGTTAATGCGGGATAAAGCGAAACTTTGATGCAAGAAATATATCGAGCTTGGATATATTACGAATCTAAAAGATGTGGATCGTGTATGTCTAAGCTGGATACATGCCACCTATTTTAAAACTGCTCCCCATCTTTAAGAAGTGGGGAGCAGTTTTATTTCTTCTCTATAAACTCTATTTCAAATCCTACTTGTTCAATCATATGTTGTCCTTCTTTATATATCCATTTTCATTTTTCGACATCTTTGTCTAGCTCTTCCTCCTAGGCCCTCATGTCTAAGAACCTTCCACACAAGAAGGTAAAAAGCACCTTCTGTGTGAAAGAACCTTAGCCAATGGGCCTAAACAGTCGGTGGCTTCGCGTCTTCCGCCGAGGCAAAAAGCGCCTCTATGTCAGAAGTTCCATCCCCCTCTTGTTCTGAGCGAGCCGCTTCCGCTTTTCTTATGATCCAGCTCCAGCGGCTAGAACAGTCGGTGGCTTCGCGTCTTCCACCGAGGCAAAAAGCGCCTCTATGTCAGAAGCTCCATCCCCCTCTTGTTCTGAGCGAGCCGCTTCCACTTTTCTTTATAAGTCGCTGTTATGCAGAATACAACATGCTCGCTACTTGCTTTCTCCTTTTGTTTTAAATCTTGCATGTGGCAAAAAGACCCTGACCGCTTCTATGCATGGTCAGATGCTCTCGCCCACCTAAAAAGAAAGAGGGTTTTATGTCAATTTTTAAATTTGTATTTATATAGGTCTTCTTTGTATCTCAATAAGTAAAATATTATACATAGGCTTACTTATGAAAAAAAGTTGTTTTCATTGTAAAGAATGAGTAATATAGATTTCGCACGGAGTATAGAAAACATGGGGTGAAAAGAGAGGGATGGAGAAAAAAAAGAAGTTTTTGAGTTTGCAGAAAACCATTGCATTTTTTGTATGTGCTGTTGTTATATTTGCTTTACTTGTAACAGATATTTTAATTAGTCATCATGTCGAGCGTACGACAGAAGAAAGTCAAATAGAAAAAGCTAAAGCAGTTGCACGTATTACAGCAAATTCACCGCTCGTAATCGATGCTTTATCGGGAAGAAAAGATGAATCTGAAATTCAACCGAATGTGAATCGGCTTTTAAAAAATACAGATGTTCAATTCATTGTAGTTATGGATATGAATGGGATACGAAAATCTCATCCGGATCCTAATAAAATTGGTCAACATTTCGTTGGGGGCGATGAAGCAACAGCCTTGAAAGGAAAAGAATATGTATCAACAGCAAAAGGGACATTAGGAAGGTCTATGCGAGTATTTGTACCAATCTTTTCTGAAACGAAAAAACAAATAGGGGTTGTGGCTGTTGGAATTTCAGCTGATAATGTAGAAGAGATGGTGAAACAAAGCAGACACATTATGTACATCGGTGTCAGCGTTGGGATTTTAGTAGGAGTTATAGGGGCTATTTTATTGGCTAGACATATTAAGAAAATTTTATTTGGCCTCGAACCTAGTGAAATTTCAAAAATCTTAGAAGAACGAAATACGATGCTACAATCTGTTAAAGAAGGAATTATTGCGATTGATACGGATGCGCGGATTACTTTAATTAATCACGAAGCCAGGCGGTTAATTGAGAAAAGCGGGATCAAAGAAGAGTTTATTGGTGAAGACATTAAGAAGTATATGCCGAATTCAAGGATAAAAGAAGTATTACAAACGGGAGTAGCGCAGTTTGATGAGGAACATAGTATGCATGGGATTACAATTGTTTCGAATCGAGTTCCGTTATACGTAAAGGGAGAAATTGTTGGGGCAATTGCAACATTTCGTGATAAAACGGAAATAAGAAAATTAGCAGAGCAGTTAACCGGTATTCGACTATATGCAGAGGCTTTGCGTGCACAATCGCATGAGTTTATGAATAAAATGCATGTTGTATTAGGACTAACACATATGAAGCATTATGAACAATTAGAAACATATGTTAGTAGCATGGTATCAGAGCATCAATATGAAATTGGAGATGTGATGCGGAAGATAAAAAATCCTGTGTTTGCAGGTTTTTTACTTGGAAAACTTAGCTATGCAAGAGAAAAAGGAATAGAATTAACGATCAGTGAAGATTCTTATTTACCACAGCCGGATGATGAGGGGATTATTCATGAACTCATTACAATTGTAGGGAATTTAATTGATAATGCTTTGGATGCAGTAGCGGATTGTAAATATAAGCAGGTAAATGTTGTAATTAAATATTATGATAAATTAATTGTAAAGGTTACAGATACAGGTAATGGAATTAAACAAGAAGAAATAGATAAATTATTTGTTAAAGGGTACTCTACAAAAGGAGAAAATCGAGGATATGGCTTATATCTTGTGAAGGAAAGTATAGAACGTATAAAAGGAAATATCCATATTGATTCAGTATTAGGGGAGCAAACAATAATCACAATTGAAACACCATATAAAAGTAGGGATGAGATGGAAGATGATTAAAGTTTTAATTGTAGAAGATGATCCAATGGTAGCCGTTCTAAATAAGCATTATTTAGAACAAGTTGGCGGGTTTGAACTTGTTCATATAGCTAATTCTGTAGATGAAGCATTGCAAGTACTAGAAGAATCCCACATAGATTTTATATTGCTTGATATTTTTATGCCTGGTGATACTGGGTTTGAATTGTTATTGCATATTCGCAATAAGGAAAAAGAAATTGATGTGATGATGATTTCAGCGGTGCATGATATGGTAAGTATTAAAAAAGCACTGCAATATGGAGTTGTAGATTATTTAATTAAACCATTTACGTTTGAACGTTTTAAGGAAGCATTATCTGCTTATCGCGAAAAATTTGAATTTATGAAGGCGCAGTCCAATATTAATCAATCTGAATTAGATGCATTGATTTTACAAAAAGAAAAAAAAGAATCTCCTGTAAGCAAAGTGCTTCCAAAAGGATTAACAAAACAAACCTTACAATTAGTTTGGAAACAGATAAAATCGCTTCAAGGGAAAACATTTACAACAGAAGAGATGGCACAATTAGTTGGAATTTCTAGGGTTTCCATTCGAAAGTATGTCCTATTTTTAATTGAAATTGGAGTTTTAGAAAATGAAATGGTATATCAACAAGTAGGAAGACCGGTAAGCAAACTGCGTTGTATTGATGAAAACAAAATACATTTGTATATATGAAGCTGTCCCAAAAGATCGTTAAATAACGGCTTTTTGGGACAGTTTTTTTGACTAAATGAATGTTTTTTGTAATTCGAAGCATCTGTTTTATTCAGATATTTTCAAGATTTTGAAGAAAAATGTCGAATTTTTTAGAATATTGTATTTTTTTGTTGTTGGGTTGTATTTTTAGTGTTAAACTTATAATTACAAAGAGAGAGTAGCTAACACCTCCCTATTTTAAATTAAAAAAGACTGAAAATTCCGTCTTTTGAATCACCTTTATTTAAGCGATATGTATGCGTATTTGCTGCTCTTTCTTTTTTTATAGCATGTCAATCATTTATATAAAAAATTTTTATATAAATGATTGACAAAAAAACATATTTTAATAATAATTAATTTATAATAATTTTAAATAAAAAATTATTATAATAAAAGGGGGGTCCAAAAATGAATCCATACAATCGCTTAACAACAAATCAAGGTGCTCCTGTAGGAGATAACCAAAATTCTCGTACAGCAGGTCGTCGTGGCCCAGTATTATTAGAGGATTATCATTTAGTAGAAAAATTAGCGCATTTTGATCGAGAACGTATTCCTGAGCGTGTTGTACATGCACGTGGTGCTGGCGCTCATGGCCTTTTCGTAACAAAAAATAGTATGAAAGAATATACAAAAGCAGCATTCTTACAGAAAGAAGGAACAGAAACACCTGTATTTGTTCGCTTCTCAACGGTTATTCATGGGCAAGGTTCTCCGGAAACAGCTCGTGATCCAAGAGGTTTTGCGGTGAAGTTTTATACAGAAGAAGGAAACTATGATCTTGTTGGTAACCACTTACCTGTATTTTTCATTCGTGATGCAATCAAATTCCCTGACATGGTCCATTCTTTAAAACCGGCGCCAAATACAAATATTCAAACTCCAGATCGCTACTGGGATTTTATGACGCTAACACCAGAATCAACTCATATGTTAACTTGGGTATTTTCTGATTACGGTACGCCTGCAAACTACCGCCAAATGGAAGGATTCGGTGTTCATTCATTTAAATGGGTAAACGAAGATGGGAAGGTTGTATACGTAAAATATCACTGGAAGCCACAACAAGGCGTACGTAATTTTAATGTAAAAGAAGCAGAACAAATGCAAGGAAAAGATTTTAACCATGCAACTCGTGATTTATTTGATGCGATTGAGCGTGGGAATTATCCGAAATGGGATCTTCATCTACAAGTTATGAAACTAGATGAAATGGATTCCTTAGAGTTTGATCCATTAGATCCAACAAAAATATGGCCAGAAGACCGTTTTCCATTAATGGAAGTAGGTACAATGACGCTAAATCGTAACCCGCAAAATTTCTTTGCAGAAGTAGAACAAGCGGCATTTTCACCAAGCGCAACTGTGCCTGGTATTGAACCATCTGAGGATAAATTATTACAAGGACGTTTATTCTCTTATCCGGATACACAGCGTTATCGCTTAGGTGCAAATTACTTACAAATTCCTGTAAACTGTCCGTACGCAGCGGTGCATAATCAACAACGCGATGGTTTCATGCAAACGAACCAACAGCCGTCTACAATTAATTATGAACCAAGTCGCCATGCGGAAAATCCAAGTGAAGATTCGGTATATCGAGATTCAACTATGAAACTTGAAGGTTATGTATCTCGTGAAAAAATTGAGAAACCAAACGATTTTGGGCAAGCTGGTGAGCGTTATCGTTCCTTCTCTAAAGAAGAACAAGATAACTTAATTGCGAACTTGGCAAATGATTTAAAAGATGTGAATGAACAAACAAAATTGCTTGCAATTTGCAACTTCTTCCGTGCAGATCGAGAATATGGTATGCGTTTAGCACAAGCATTACATGTTGATATTTCAGCGTATGTGGGAGGACCTGTGAAGTAGGGGATACCTTAATTATATATACAAGTAAAAAAAGACATAAAATCCGCTTTCTTTTTAGGTGGCGAGAGTACCTGGCCGTGCATAGAAACGGCCAATTCCTTTTTCTATCACATGCAAGGTTGAAAACAAAAGAAGAAAGGGGGTGAAGGTCATGTTGTATTCTGCGTAGCAGTGACTTATATGTCGAAAAATTGAAATGGAGATATATAGCTAAATTTGGAACAACTATACACTTTTTAAAATTACAAAATTAGTTACAAAACTTACGAAAACTATTTTTATTGTCAAAAGAGTGTAAAATTTTAGGCAAGAGCATGAAAGAGCCTTTAAGGGAGGGAGTCAAAAAGTTTCGAAGTGTTAAAATGTGTAGTCAAAATTGAACATATTGATGTTATGAATCTATGAATAATAAAAAATATATAAATCCTCATTAAAATTTTGACATGGCTGAGCTTGTTACTTTTGATTAATCTCACATGGAGAAAAATTGTTTATGCCGTATTTTAAAATTGGATTTATATAGTATGAACAAATTAATGGCGTTTATGCTCAGCACGAGATGGTAATACGGTACAATTTCAGTTTACATGATTTGATAGAAATGATGGTAAAAACATAATTTAGTCAATTTGTATATTATCATTGTTTGTTAGATATGTCAATATTCGAATTATCAGATTTAATAGCTATATTAGAGAAATTAATGATTTTTGAAGAGTAGATAGGCATATATAGAAAGTAAGTTTATAACGATCGAAAGAGACAAAATACTAGCAACTATCAAGTCGTTCTTATCGTGCATTTGTACCAAAAGCCATCTTAATATCATTCGTTAGGAGGCGGATAAAGAGTATGGTGTGTGACGTTAGGCAGAAATCGGGTTCACACTCGAGGGATTGTCTGGACTAACGATTGTTAGTAACAACTGAAACTGTGAGACCACGGTGGGATACCCAAACAAATCTCACGACTAGATGGCTGTTAATACTCCCCCATGCGTAATTGGTAACGACTACGTGTGAAGCGGGGTGAAGTCGCATCGAGTAGCCCTAACAGGTAAAGCTGAGGAAAGGTTAAACATATTGCAAAAGTGATGCGGACAGGGAGCTATATATGGTCAGGATTTGAGCAATCAATGACGAACTGCTGAATGTACGTCTCGTGTATCCGTTCCTAGAAATGGGCGTCAATATATTATCTCCAAAACAATATCATACGGTTTGTGATGGATAAAGCTAAAGGGTTGCTTTAACTTCTTATTGAAGTGGTAATCGGGACAAAGGCAGGGCCTACGTATAGTTATATACCTAGCAGTTTCGGAACGTCAGAAGTCCCTAACGATGTAGTAATAACTCGGGGAACAGCTTAAGCTGTGAAAGAGTTATGAATAGGGATGGCAGTAGGGGTGTAGTACCAATGAAACTCTGATAATAAGGAGTGGAGGGAAGGCCCCGAGTCTAATGAACAGGTTCTCTTACATAAAGATGGCGATAACAAAGCTATATGAACTTGTTGATTAGGTGGAACGCCGTGTGCGGTGAAAGTCGCACGCACGGTGTGGGGTGGGGGAAAAGCTGGAGATGGCTTCAAAGGTTTACCTATTACCATTATATGAAAAAAGTAACTTCTATTTTTTCAATTATCATGATCTTTATATTTACTATAGGTCAGAGTTTGATGCCTATAATAGCGAAAGCACAAGAGTTAAATACAAGTGGATTTGTTGATAGCTTTACGTTCGACAAAACAGATCTCAGTTATGGAGAACGAACGGGAATAAAAGTTAATTTTAGTGATAAATCTGGAAATAAAATGAAGGCTGGAGACACACTAACGTTAACGTTACCTCAAGAATTACAAGGATATAGTAGAAAGATTGATTTAAAGAATGATGCTGGTGTTACATTTGGAACTTGTCAAGTAACGGCAACAAATGTTTTATGTACATTTACTGATGTAGTTGAGAAACTTCGAAATATTAGAGGATATTTTTATTTTGAAGTTCAAGCGACTCAGAATGTAGCAATAGGGCAAACGATAACAGTTGACACAAATTTAGGTACAAATTTACAAACGCAAAGGGTAACCATTAAGGGGCCAACTGAAGGTGGTGAGAGTACAGCTCCATTTTCCTACAAAACAGGTAGAATTGACCCGGATACTCCAACTAAAGTGAAGTGGGAACTGCCTATAAATAATAACAAGGAGCAATTAAGTTCTGATATTGTTTTGTCGGATACTTCACAATCAGGCCAAACACTTGATCAGGCTGGTTTTACTTTAATAGTTGGAAATGAAGCGTTAACACCTCAACAATTCGTTGATAAGGGTTATGGAACAATTACTTTTAATAGTAATTCTTTTGAAATTAGAGCTTATAAGGATCAGGTCAGTGGTAAGATTTTTATTTTGAGGTATACCGCTACTATAACTGAAAATGGAATGAGCCAAGAGAATTTTTTTAATGATTTTACGATTAATTACCAGATTTTAAATGAGCAACCAGTAACGTTTTCAGATAGTGCTTGGACTAAAAATATAAACGCGGGCGGTGGTGCTCAAGGTGATTTACCACCTAAAGGAACGCTAAGAATTGTAAAACACATTGCTGGAGATGAAACAAAATTCATACCGAATGTCTCGTTTAAATTATATACAGAGTCAGGTCAGCAAATTGGCGGTACGTATACAACAGATGCACAAGGTATGGTTGAAGTCCCTACTTTAAATCCAGGCAATTACTATGTACAAGAGATTACTGCTCCAAACTATTTGGATTTTGATCCACAAGCAAAAGTGCCTTTTACAATTGATGCAAATGCCGAAAAAGGTGTAAAGCTGATGGTTCCGAATAAGGTGAAATCGACATCTATTTTAGGAACGAAGGCGTGGAAGGATAGCAACGCGACAGATCGTCCAGCAACAATCAAAGTCGATTTACTACAAAACGGTCAAGTAGTTGACACGAAAGACGTAACAGCTGCAAATAACTGGAACTATACGTTTGCAGATATACCTGCATATGATAATGATGGAAATGCGTATACGTACACAGTAAGAGAACAACCAGTAGCGGGATACAAATCAGAAGTAAACGGTTATAACATTACAAATACAAAAGTAGGTCAAACAACAGTAGTAGGAACAAAAACGTGGAAGGATAACAACGCGACAGATCGTCCAAGCACAATCAAAGTCGATTTACTGCAAAACGGTCAAGTGATTGACACGAAAGACGTAACGGCATTAAACAATTGGAATTACACATTTGCAGACTTAGCACAATATGATGCAAATGGTGTTCCTTATACGTACACAGTAAAAGAACAACCGGTAGCGGGATATAAATCGGAAGTAAATGGCTACAACATTACAAACACAAAAGTAGCGAAATTGACAGTAGAAGGAACGAAGACGTGGAAAGACGGAAATGCAATAGACCGTCCGGCAATGATCCAAGTCGACTTACTACAAAATGGAAATGTAATTCAAACACAAGACGTACCAGCAGCAATGGGTTGGAAATATGTATTCGCAGATTTAGAAGCATACGATGCAAATGGAGTAGCTTACACATATACAGTGAAAGAACACCCGGTAGCGGGATATCAATCCAGCGTAAACGGTTATGACATTACGAATACAAAGGTTGGTCAAACAAAAGTAGAAGGAACAAAGACTTGGAAGGATAACAATGCAACAGATCGCCCAAGCTTGGTTAAAGTAGACCTTCTACAAAACGGTCAAGTAGTAAATACAAAAGAAGTAACAGCAGCAACAAACTGGAAGTACACATTTGACAATCTACAAGCGTACGATGCAAACGGAGTAGCGTACAAATATGAAGTGAAAGAACAACCAGTAGACGGATACAAATCGGAAGTAAATGGTTATGACATTACAAATACAAAAGCAGGCCAAACAAAAGTAGCAGGAACAAAAACGTGGAATGACAACAATGCGACAGATCGTCCGAGCACAATCAAAGTGGACTTACTACAAAATGGTCAAGTGATTGACACGAAAGATGTAACGGCAGCAAACAATTGGAATTACACGTTTGACAATCTACAAGCGTACGATGCAAACGGAGTAGCGTACAAGTATGAAGTGAAAGAACAACCAGTAGACGGA
>NZ_JBITWA010000011.1:103464-136809 GCF_044543425.1 Bacillus sp. NPDC077411
CACGTTTGACAATCTACAAGCGTACGATGCAAACGGAGTAGCGTACAAGTATGAAGTGAAAGAACAACCAGTAGACGGATACAAATCGGAAGTAAAGGGTTATGACATTACAAATACAAAAGTAGGCCAAACAAAAGTAGCAGGAACGAAAACGTGGAATGACAACAACGCGACAGATCGTCCGAGCACAATCAAAATAGACTTACTGCAAAACGGCCAAGTGATTGACACGAAAGACGTAACAGCAGCAAGCGATTGGAAATATGCGTTTACAGGATTAGAAGCATATGATGTAGACGGCCAAGCATATAAGTATGAAGTAAAAGAGCAACCAGTAGCAGGATATAAATCAGAAGTGAATGGTTATGACATTACGAATACAAAGATTAAGGAACCTACACCTGAAGTTCCTAAGGACAATACAAATAATGATCCAAATAACGATCCAAAAGTTCCGTCCCTTAAAGAAAATGATAATACGACAGTATTACTTCCTAAAACAGGTGGAACACCAGCAGAGATAATTTCAATGGTTGGAGGTATGGTATTGTTCGTTTTAGGTGGAATGTTATTCCTTCGTCAAAGAGTTAAATAATTAGATTATTTATTAAGCTATAACCCGAGTAGTAGACAAGTTAAAAAGTCGCTATTCGGGTTTTTTGTTATTTAGAACCTGTCTTTTTAAAACAAATAATTATTTTTGCATATAGTTATAGTGAGAATGGAGGGAGATAAATGACAAGAATTGCGTATACAGAAAGTGATGTCGATTTATTAGCTCGTCTCATGCGTGCTGAAGCAGAAGGAGAAGGACAACAAGGTATGATGGCTGTAGGGACAGTTGGTGTGAATCGTGTCATGTGCGATTGTCTAGACTTTAAACAAATTACAAATATTTCACAAATGGTGTATCAGCAACCAGGCGGATTTGAAGCAACGACAAAAGGGTATTTCTATCAAAGAGCAAGAGAGAGCGACAAAGAAATGGCAAGAAAATGTTTGAATTATGCTCGTATATGGCCAGGTGTATATTCTTTGTGGTTTTTCCGTCCAGTTGGTAATTGTCCTCCTACATGGTGGGATCAGCCTCATGCAGGACAATACAAGAATCATTGTTTTTACGAACCGACTGGAGATGAATGCCCGAAAGTATATGCCGGAAAATAGTGCAGGATAAATATATCGGCGATTTGACACAATATAAAGACCGTTCGACAATAATCGGTACCCAAAAAACCACCCTTTTCCAAAATGGGGTGGCTTTTTGGGGGATATTTTAATATCTGAAGAATTATTATAACCAATATACAATGCGGTTATAGATCAATTGCTACAAAAAGGGGGAAGAAGATGAACACCATTCGAATTGAAGGAACAACTGTACAAGACTGGATCAAAACATATCCTTTAATAAATGATCTCATACGAACAAAGGAAGTATTTTGGTCCAACCCTAAATACGAATTGTTTCAAACAGGAATTGAAAAAACTCGATTTAATGAAAAAGATGTAAAAGATGCGGAAGAAAGATTAAAACGTTTTGCTCCCTATATTGCGAAAGTCTTTCCAGAAACAAAAAAGTTAAATGGAATTATTGAATCTCCTATCATTAAAATTCCTTCTATGCAACAGCACTTAGAACAAATTCATGGTTTAACATCTCCTGGTCAATTTTTATTAAAATGTGATAGTCATATTCCGATTGCAGGTTCAATTAAAGCAAGAGGTGGTATTTATGAGGTTCTTAAACATGCCGAAAATTTAGCTATTCAACATCAATTGTTAACACTGCAAGATGATTATTCAATGATAGATAGTGAAAAATTTAGAAACTTCTTCTCACAATACTCGATTGCAGTAGGTTCAACTGGCAACTTAGCACTTAGCGTTGGCATTATATGTTCTAAAATGGGTTTTAACGTAACGGTCCATATGTCAGCTGATGCAAAGAAATGGAAGAAGGATTTTCTGAAGAGTAAGAGAGCAACAGTTATTGAATATAAGGGAGATTACAGTAATGCTGTAGAAGAAGGCCGAAAGTATGCGAGTAACAAACCAAACTGTTACTTTATCGATGATGAAAATTCTCATGATTTATTTTTAGGATATGCAGTGGCTGCCTCTCGCTTACAACAACAATTAAAAGATATGAGTATAAGAGTAGATGGAAATCACCCACTTTTTGTGTACCTTCCATGCGGAGTAGGAGGGGGACCGGGGGGGATTGCGTTTGGTTTAAAATTAATATATCAAGACCATGTACATTGTTTTTTGGCAGAACCTACTCATTGTCCGAGTATGTTAATAGGCTTAATCACAGGATTACATGATAAAGTTTCTGTAAAAGATTTTGGTATTGATAGCATCACTGTGGCAGATGGCCTTGCGGTTGGAAAGCCATCAGGGTTTGTTGGGCAAAACATTGAATCTTTATTAAGTGGATGTTATACGGTGAATGATAATCATTTGTATCAATTATTAAGTGCATTGATCGATTCAGAGAATATGAGCTTAGAGCCTTCTGCGGTAGCAAGTGTGCCAGGGCCAATTAGGCTATTGAAAGAAAAAGAAGGTCAGGAATATTTAAGAAAGCATTGTTTAACAGACAAATTAGAAAATGCCACACACGTCATGTGGGGGACAGGTGGCAGTATGGTCCCTAAAGAAATTATGGAAGAGTATTATAAAAAAGGGCTAGAAGTATAGGTTTGGTATATTCCTAAAGTAAAAAAGGATTTCTTTCTGTATGACTAATAGAAAGAAATCCTTTTTTATTTTGGAGATTTGATTAATGAGCGTCTATAACAATAATTCCGGCACTGCCTCTTGTTAGTTATTAGGATATTTTCCCTTAAGAAATGCATACTAAACAATAATATAGAACGCATGTAGAAAGTGAGGGGAGTTCATGGTTAAATTTCTGAAACGGTTAAAAAGTAGAGGCAATCCTAAGTCATTTTCAAGACGTGACAATACTCATTTTCAAGAAAAAAATATAGAGGACTCCCTCTTAGACGCTGATTTATCTAAAAACATAGCTAAGCTTCAGGAACTCTTTCGTCAAGCTCCTGATTTAGTGATTCGTCGGTTTCCAATGACGGTAGATGGACTAGAAGCAGCTTTAGTGTATTTGTTTGGATTAACAGATAAACAATTGATTCAAAGTCATGTTCTAACTCCTTTGATGGATAGCGGCCGTGATGCGAATACAGAACTTCCAATTCCATTAGGACATATTGAAATTATTAATACATGGAGCCAGATTGAAAATGCTATTTTGGGAGGAGATAGTGTTTTATTGATTCATGGTCAAACGACAGCGCATCAATTAGATACGAAAGGATGGCCACAAAGAAATATTGAAGATACTCGTAATGAAATATCTCTAAAAGGTGCGCATCAAGCCTTTGTAGAAACTGGAAGTCTAAATGTTGCATTGCTTCGAAGATATATTCCTCATCGAGAATTAGTGTTACAAGAAACAACAATTGGTATGCGGGGTAAAACGAGGATTTCCATTGTATATTTGAAAGATGTAGCTTCCGAAGATGTGCTGAAGGAGTTGGAAACACGGATTGAAAACATTATGGTGGATGCTGTCATTAGTGCTGGTGAACTTATCGAATTCATTGAAGATAATCCATATTCTCCGTTTCCGCAATTTATATTAACTGAAAGACCTGATGTGGCTGTATCTCACATTCTCCAGGGAAGATTTGTGGTTGTTGTGGATCATTCTCCAAATGTATTGATTGCTCCGACAAATTTTATATCCTTTTTTCAAGGAGTTGATGATTACGGGACACGTTGGTTAGTTGCCTCGTCTATTCGGATACTTCGTTTCGTAGCTTTTATGATTGCTCTCTTTTTGCCAGCAAGTTATGTTGCGTTTATTTCCTTCAATTTTGAAGTCATTCCTGTAGAGCTTTTTTTATCTATTGCGGAATCAAGAACGCGCGTACCATTTTCTCCAGTTATGGAAGCGCTGCTTATGGAAATGACATTGGAAATGATGAGGGAAGGAGCCCTGCGGCTGCCTACTCCGATTGGTCAGACAGTTGGAATTGTAGGCGGGATTATTATTGGACAGGCGGCTGTTCAGGCGGGAATTGTCAGCAACATTATGATTATTGTTGTTGCTGTTACAGCCATCGCTTCTTTTATTATTCCAAATTATGATATGGGAGCTGCGGTCAGATTATTACGATTTCCTATGATGATATCAGCTGCTTTATTTGGAATTGTCGGACTTGTTATCGGGTGGATGACATTAGTTGCACATCTTATCAGTCTTGAATCGCTAGGCACTCCTTATGGCACTCCGTTAGCGCCATTTCGCTTTGCAGATATGAAGGATGCTTTTGTACGCTTTCCTCTATGGACAATGAAAAGTCGCCCTAAGGGTACGGGAGCTGCCCCATCTATTCGACAAGGACAAAACCATAATAAAAGGTGAAACTATGAAAAAGTATGCCTATAATGACATCACACTTCTCCAGTATATTTTTTTAATTAACGGAATGCAGGTCGCAACTGGCATTTTATCTCTCCCGCGAGTGCTTGCTGAAAAAGCTGGAACAGATGGATGGATTGCTATACTTATCGGCTGGGCCTTCTCCACAATATCCGGTATTTTTATCGTGAAAACATCTGCAAGATATCCAGAGGACACGCTTTATGACATTCTTATACGATTGTTTGGAAAAATAGTTGGGAAAGCGCTAGCTGTTATTTACATGATCTATTTTGCTTGCTATTCTTGCATCATTCTTGTGAATGCTTTGCTTTATCTTAAGGGGTGGCTTCTTCCGAAAACGCCTGACTATATCATTATCTTTTTGTTTTCCATTCCTACATTTATTGTTGTACGCAACGGTCCTCGAATTCTAGGACGATACTGCGAACTTGGTTTTTATATGATGATTTGGGTCCCAGTGTTTTTTTTGATACCGCTAAAAGAAGGTGGGAGTTGGCTGCCGTTCTTTCCGCTCTTAAAAGAAGGATGGAAACCGGTATTAGCAGCTGTACCGACCACAATTTTTACTTTTTTAGGGTTTGATATCGCATTCTTTTTATATCCCTTTTTACAAAAAAAACAGTATGCAGTCCATGGATTCGTTATTGCTAATACTTTGACGATGTTATTTTATTTATTTGCTACTCTTGTTTGCTTTGCCTACTTTAGCCCTGACAGCATTACAGAATTTAATCAGCCCGTACTAAATTTATTGAAAGTAATTGAATTTCGTTTTTTAGAACGTTTTGACATGATTTTATTAGCTGTTTACTTAATTGTTGTTTCCACAGCTTGGATGCCTTGTATATACTGCGCTGTCTTTTGTTCTAGCCAATTACTAGGGAAACAAGACCATAGCTCTCACCTCGTTGTTCTACTGATACTCATTATTGGCTTTATATTTTGGACTCATCCTAGTTGGAATCAATCCGAAACTTGGCAACAGGCAATATCGAATGCAGGATTAGGATTGACGTATATATCACCTATTATTTTATGGCTGTATAGCTGGGTATATGAGAAGTATCGCCAGGGGGGGATACATTGAAAAGAAAGGTATTATGTTGCATTTTGTTATTGGTGTTTATGATGACTGGTTGTTTTGATCAAACAAATGTTGAAGATGTTTCCTTGACTCTAATGCTTGGTATAGATTTAGATCAAAATGATAATTTATTGGTGTACATGTCAAGTCCTGTTTTTAGTAAAGAGGCAAAGAGAAAAGAAGAAAATACCGGCGTGAAATCTGTTACAGTTCGAAATTCTAGAGAGGAATTTGACGCTACAGTTATGGCGCTAACCTCGGGAAGTAAGACACAAGTTTTTTTAGTTGGAAAACGGCTAATGAAACAAAAAAATTGGGAAAAGTACCTTGATCCATTTTATCGGGATCCAAAAAACACAGTCACTACAAGAGTCATTGCTGTAGATGGACCTGTTTCAGACGTCATCTTTTAT
This sequence comes from Bacillus sp. NPDC077411, assembly GCF_044543425.1. Classification (NCBI taxonomy): domain Bacteria; kingdom Bacillati; phylum Bacillota; class Bacilli; order Caryophanales; family Bacillaceae; genus Bacillus; species Bacillus sp. NPDC077411. Next base: position 109,439 of record NZ_JBITWA010000011.1, read on the forward strand.
AATCCAAAGGATAAGCCACGGCTTCCTTTATATTTAACAAAACTAGTTGACACCGCTTATTTAAGAAATGTCACGGTAAAAACAACTCTTCAAAAATTGCATGAACAAACGATAGATAAAGGGATGACAGCAAGTATTACTGAGATGAAAAAAAAGAATAAACTATGGCTGACAGGTACAGCGTTGTTAGATGAAAAAGGAAGATATAAATTTACGTTAAAATCTGATGAAAACAAATTGTTACGTATTTTGCAGCACGAAACGAAAGGCGAGTTTCCATTTACAATTCCAATTAAGCTAAAATCGGATAACCAGGATAAAGATTGGATAAGCTTTAGTACCCAAAATATTAAAGTAAAGACAAAGGTAAGGTATGATAACCATTTTATATTTCATATAGATGTAAAGATGAGAATCGGCATTACAGAACGGCTTTTTTCGTTTAATACAAGAAAAGATGCAGCAAAATTGCAAAAGGCTATTGAAACGAAGATGGAGGCTGATTTCAAGCAACTCATAAAGAAAATACAAGCTGCTGAAATTGATCCGATTGGCCTTGGAATTTATGCAAGAACCTACACATACCCACAATGGAAAAAAGTTCAAAATAACTGGAATAAGGCATTGGCAAAGGGGGATGTGAATGTTAAGGTAAGTGTGAGAATTGGTGGGATGGGAACGATTAAGTAACAAGCGTTTAACTAAAATCTGTATTAAGACTGCAAGCCCCTTCGATTTTATGAAGGGGCTGTTCTCATTAAATATGAATTAAAGCGGTAATATTTCTTCTAGGTGTGTATTCAGCTCAAATACAAATCTATCAATATCCGGATTTTTTATTACATCATAGCAAGCGAAGCTCTTTAATGGTTTCATACCGATAAAATCTTGTGTGCGGTGTAAATGGCTGAGTGCTTCTTCTAAACTCTTTCCTCCAAAAAATTGCGCAGGATCGTTAAATGCTTGTTCCGGAGCATTCCATGTAGTTGAAAACATATAATGTTTGTCAGTTAATAAGCCGCCTCTTCCGTATTGCTCAGATCCTTTGAAAAATAATCCGTAAGCATACACCTCGTCCATATATGTTTTCAGTAATCCAGGCACATTGAACCAATAGATAGGTGTTTGGAAGATGACAATATCAGCCCATAAAAACTTACTTTGTTCTTCCATGGTACTGTATCCATTTTGAACGACTGTTGTTTGGACATTGTGATTTGCACCTAATACATTGATCATGTTATCCGTCAATGTTTTGTTTAGTTTTCCTTCTGCTGATCTATAGGTTTGATGGCCGTTTATAATAAGTATATTTTTCATTGTCGTTTTCCCCTTTATTTTATAATGTGTTTCAATTAATTTTCAGGTACAACGCCGAGTTGTTGCATAAGCGTTAGATTATCTTCTAAGTGCCAATCTTCAATGATTTTTCCATCTTTCACTCGTAAAATGTCGATAGCAAAGAAATTAACAGTTTTGCCAGTTGGCTGTTTCTCTCCAAAATTACCTTTATGTGTTCCAGTGAATGATAGACGAGCTGTTACTTTTTCCCCAGTTACTACTAAATCCTCGATATTACACTGTAAGTCCGGAAAGGCTTTACGGAAATTGCTTGAGGCAAATGTTAAGCCTTTTGGTCCTTGAGGACGCCCTTTTGGCAACGTGTTATCAAAAAAGTTGTCTGTAACAGTTTGCGGGATGAGAGCGTTATTTCCAGTATTCCAAAATGCATAGAAGCGCTGCGCAGCATGAACCATCTCTGTAGCTTTTTGTTGATCCAACGAAGGATCGATTGTCATCGATTTAGGTTGAGGAAACTCCTTCAATAGTTGAATATCTTTCTTGGCTGGTGCAGCAGTCTTGTATTCTGATGTTTGCGTATGACACGCTGCCATCATAATCATGACTCCGAAGATGCTTGTGACACTAGCTATGTTTTTCATGATTTTTTTTTGTAAGCTCATAATGGTCTCCTTTGCTTTTTATATTTTTCTACTCTGTTGCGCAGTGAATATGGCTTCTCGTTTATCTAAAGACCAACTCAATAATGTAACGAAAAGCCCAGCAGCGGTAACAAGAGCAGCAATCCACGGGCCTGCATGAAGTCCGGGTCCAGTGTTGATAATCCACCCGCTAAAGAATGATCCGCTAAGTTAAACGGACTAATATTCATAGCTCACCTCCTTATTTTGTAAATAGCGTCAGTCTCTAATGATATTGTATGTATAGTTTATTCCTTTTAGGAAGTAGTGATATTTATTTCATATAGTTACCATAAAGATAGAATTGTGATAATATAAAGAAAATCAATCGAAAAAAATTTTTAGGAGCGTGTTTCAATGAGTAACATGGAGCCAATCGAATTAACAAAGGGAACGCCGGGGCAAATTTGTCCCATTGCGAAAACACTTGATGTAATCGGAACAAAGTGGACGTTTTTAATTATTCGAGACCTTCTTATTGAAGGAACGATGCGGTTTAGTGACTTGCAAAAATCAATGGATGGAATTAGCCCGAAAACGCTCTCACTTCGTCTGAAGGAACTTGAAGTGCATGGAATTGTGGAAAGAACGGTATATCCAGAAGTTCCCCCGCGCGTTGAATACACATTAACAGAGAAGGGGAAACGTTTAGAACATATTTTCATTGAATTAAAACGGTTCGGATTAACGTTATAGAAGAAATAATGATTCATATTGGAAAAGGGAATATGTGTAAAGAAATATAATAATATAAAAAAGGATGCTTTTTAATTTAGGTAGTTCCGTTATTGTAGAGAAAAACGACAAAACATTTTTAATAACAAACAAAAACGCTCAGAACTATATCATTCTGAGCGTTGATTTATTATTTCTCCTATTTAGTTAAAGCACCTGTTGGTTTAGTAAACTATTTTCATTTCAGGCAATATTGTCTTTAACTCCATTAAGTCATTTATTACAAAATCAGCTTGAGCAAGTTCATCTTCTTGCGCAAAATCAAAATTACATCCAATTGCAATTAAACCATTATCTTTCGCAGCATTTATATCAGATAGACGGTCTCCAATTACTGCTGCCCTTTTTATATCATATTTTTTTATAATGGTTTTAACTAAATCGCCTTTATTGAGCGTTTGTATTTGCTGAATACTAAATGTTTTAGTAACCCAATTATCCAAATTATAATAACTTACAATTGCTTGTAAATATTCCGTTAAACCATTACTCGCTATGTAAATGGAATAATTATTTTCTTTTAAATAACTAAAAACTTCCTCTACATTAGGATATAAAGCACCTTTCCCATTTCTTATGTTTTCAACTAATCTTTCCAGAAAATAAGCATCCGTTTGTTCCCTTATTTCATTGGAATGATTAGGTAACAAGGCTTCCCAAACTTTTGGTAAAGGTACCCCCATAATTTCACGGTATTTATCAATAGGAGTTACTGTATCCCATAAATTTAGTGACCGTAAATGGTTAAAAGTATCATCAAGTGATAATTCTAGAATTTTTTCAGTTTGAAATAGAGTTCCATCCATATCAAAAATCAATGATTGTAACATTGCTTTCTCTCCTTTTTTTCCATTGCTTACTAATTTATCCCGCTATTTGTGGGCAGTAAGACCCCCACCTCGAGATTTAGAGAGAAGCGAAGAAGATAGGTGGGGGACAACTGCTGGCATGTGCCCGATTGGGCGGGCTTTCCATCAGTGGGGGATGAAGAAAACCTCCACTGATGGAAGTTTCACTTTATTTTCTTTCTGATATATTTTTCATTCACATCATTCTCGTCATTGAGGGTGAGGGACATTAATTATCGAGTTCATAAGAAAAATTGGCTCCTTAGCTAACTAAGGGTGTCAATTTTTAAAGTATTCAATATCAATAAGTATGTATACTATGAAAGTTAAAAGAAGAACAAAGGTAAAAAAGATTGCTTTTTGTTTTTTACTTGTCTTTTTAAACCATCCCCATCTTTTACTATCCATGTCTAACCAATAGTAATCGGCCAGAACAGCTAACAGAATGAGTAAGAAATACCAAAAGATTATCAATATAATCATCTCCTTTATTAGCTACATAGATGCATAGCAACTTCCTTTTAATTCCATTTTAACAGAAATAATGCTATGTTACATTATAAATATTCTATTCATGTCAGCCTTACATAATACAACCTATGGCTCGAAATTACATGTATCTTGGTTGATTATCTATTTGGTAACTAAATTAGAATTTAATAATAGAAAAAAGAGTTGATTTTTATCTATTCATATATAAGGATTTATACTTTTAATTATTGATAACAAAGATTATGGTAACTAAATTTTATAAGAATACCCCCTTATCATTTCAAAGGTAAGGGGGTATTCTACTGCTGTTGTTTAGCATAAATGAAGTTATTTCTTTCGTTTTATTTTAGAAACTCCAAATCCAATAGCAACACCAATAGTTATACCAAGAGCAAGGTTATGAATAAGCAACCCGAAAGTTGTCCCCAAACACATTCCTATAGATATTCCAATTACCGTTTTTGCATCACTTTGTTTATTTTTATTCAAGAAGATATATTTCCTTTCTGCAGAATTATGAATTGTAAGTTTTAAGTACATGACTCATTTATAGTATGGCAAAGATGAATAACAAATCATTAGTTTAATTATATAATAAGATTTATTTACACACTCTTTATGGCACATAAAATTTTAAATAGCAATAAAAAAACAAACCCTCATAGTAGAGAGTTTGTTCTCGCGTACTTTGCTATTGAAAAAACAGTTTATGGGGAACTGCTTAATCCATTTTACCATATAGGTAATGGAAATTATGTTAAGAAAATCCAATTTTAGTTAAGGAAATTGTAAAATGACGGGAAACCCCCTTAAAAGTAAAACTAAGTTCGTGATTTTTTATAAAGTGAAACTTCCATTTGTTTTAAACCTTGCATGTGACAGAAAAAGGCCCTGACCGCTTCTATGCACAGCCAGATGCTCTCGTCCGCCTAAAAAGAAAGAGGGTTTTATGTCGATTTTTTAATTTGTGTTTATATAATTATTAAATGATATTTGATGAATTCCCCTTCTCACTTAAACCATCATTTGAATTTTTTGTAGAATATTTATTTCTCAATTTATATTTATATAATATGCAAAATTGCATATTTATTATGAAAACCTAGTAAACTCAACACTTTAAAGTCTTGTATAAACAAAATTACAAGTAAACCGATATAAATAATATGAATTATTTTCCATTTTTAACAATTACCTACCTTTACAGAATGTATATATAAAAATATAATTTTCAAAAAATATAAATATTCTGTTTAATGCAGGGTGTAAAAACAAAGGAGAAGAAAACATGAAAACAAAGAAACAAAGTTTAGCAGTTTTATTGTCAGCTGGTATTGTTGCTACATCAATTAGTTTACCGACATCTAGCTATGCAGCTACATCAAATAATGTGCTGTCTACAGAGAAGTATAATGAGGCTATCAAGTCTCCAGAGTTTATTTCTGGACAGCTGACTACACCATCTTCAACAAAAACTGAGGATGTAGTATTTCGATATGTTGATGAAAATAAGGACAAATATAAACTAGGCACAAAAAGTGCTAAAGAATCATTCACTGTAAAGAAACAAGAAGATGATACGTTAGGAGCAAAAGTTATTCGATTACAACAAACCTATAATGGTGTTCCAGTATGGGGATCTACACAAGTTGCACATGTTGATAATAAGGGAGTATTAACTGTTTTTTCAGGAACCGTTATTCCTGATTTAGACCAAAAATTACAACAACCAAATCAAAAAATTTCTGCTAATGAAGCAGTGTCTCTTGCTGAAAAGGAACTAGGATTTAAACCAAACTATACTGTAGAACCAACATCTGAACTTGTAGTATATGCAAAAGATGACACAGTATCCTATGCATATCATGTTCATTTAGGATTTTTATCTCCACAACCAGGTAGCCATGATTATTTTGTTGAAGCAGAGACTGGAAAAATCCTAGATCATATTGAAGTTTTACATGCAGCAAAAAATCCAAGAAATATTACCGGAACAGTAACAACTGGGACAGGGAAAGATTCATTTGGAAATACCAGAAGCTTGAATCTCTTAAAATCTAATAATACTTATTATTTAGTAGATAAAACACGCGGACAGGGAATTTATACGTATGATGCACAAAATAAAGGAAGCGAAGATGACACTTCGGTCCTTCCAGGTGTCCTTTTTAATAATAGCACGAACAGTTTTATAAGCAAAAATGCACAAGCGGCTGTAGATGCTCATACTTACGCAGGAAAAGTATATGATTATTATAAAACGGTTCATGGAAGAGATTCTTATGACGGAAACGGTACTAAAATTGTTTCAACTGTTCATTTTGGACAACAGTATGAAAACGCGTTTTGGGACCCAGAGCTAAAACAAATGGTATATGGAGATGGAGATGGATCAACGCGTTCATTTACAGCCGCAATTGATGCTGTTGGTCATGAACTAACACATGCAGTTACAGATTCATCATCCAATTTAATCTATCAAAATGAATCTGGCGCACTTAATGAAGCAATGTCAGATGTTTTCGGCACATTAGTTGAATATTATAATAACTCAAATCCTGATTATTTAATTGGGGAAGATTTATTCTTCCAATCGGGACAAGCCCTTCGTTCTATGAGTGATCCAACAAAATACGGTGATCCAGACCATTATTCTAAACGTTATACAGGAACGAATCAAAGTCAATTAGTACACACAAATAGTGGGATTATCAATAAAGCAGCGTATCTCATTGCAGAGGGTGGTACTCATTATGGAGTAACTGTAAATGGTATTGGTAAAGATAAAATGGGCAAAATCTTTTATCGCGCAAATACTCAATATCTAACAGAATCAGCAACATTTTCTCAAGCAAGACAAGCCTTTGTACAGTCAGCCGCAGATTTATATGGAACGCAATCAGCTGAGGTTACCTCTGTAAACAAAGCATTTGATGCTGTTGGTGTTAAATAATTTTTATTTAACATAAAAAGATCCCTGAAATAATAAAAAAGTTTCTATAGTGCTAAAAAACGATATTCTTTTTGTACTTTTCTACAAAAAGAATATCGTTTTTTCATAAAATGAAAATTCTGACCACCTATTCTCATCTTACACCATTTATCTCTGAATTGTTGGTGATTAAGGACTAGTGCTGTAATTTTTGTGTTTCCATCCTCAATGATTCTCTATAAAGAAGTTCATAACTTAAGGTTTTCCGTAAATAGAAAACCTTAGCGTACGAATTCGCGCTTTTTGGTACTTGGGGGGATTAAAATTCCTTAGATTGATAGGCATGTATGGTGATAGAAGTACATTCTTTATAAAAAAGAAACTTTCCAAAATGTAACTATGTGAATTAAATATCACTACTTTAAAAAAGAAAGTTTTGGAATTACAATAACCTCAGTAAAACAAAACAAAAAAACTGGGGGAAATGAACATGCTAAACAATAAGAAAATTGTCATTATCGGTGGAAGTTCTGGGATTGGTTTAGAAACAGCAAGACTCGCACTTATGCAAGGGGCTGAGGTCATCATTGCTAGTCGTTCTAAGGAAAAACTGCAAGGGGCAAAGGATCAGTTAAAAGGAAACGTAACAATTCATGTGCTTGATACAACGCAAGAACAACAAGTACAATCCTTTTTTGAACAAACAGGCACGATTGATCATTTAGTTGTTACAGCAGCAGAAACATCTGGAGGTTCTTTTATTGATACAGATACAGCCGCAGCACGTCAGTTATTCGAAAATAAATTTTGGGGACAATTTTATGCAGCGAAATATGGTGCCCCGAAAATTGCTGGTAATGGTTCAATCACTTTATTTTCTGGAGTTGTCGCTTATAAATCTATGATTGGATCGGCGACACTTGGTGCAGTCAATGCCGCTGTTTCTAACCTTGGTCAAACATTAGCGCTAGAACTCGCTCCACTTCGCGTGAATGTTGTCTCACCAGGAATTATTGATACACCGTCACGAAGCAAAATGGCAGAAGAAGCGCGCAACAAATTCTACACTGACTTAGGGAACAAACTTCCAGCGGGGCGAGTAGGTAAGGCGGAAGATGTTGCCCAGGCTGTACTATATGCTATGCAGAACGGATTTGTTACAGGAACAGTTCTTCATATTGAAGGTGGGCATACGTTAATTTAATAGAATGGAAGACGCTATTCTTTTTAAGAGAATAGCGTTTTTCATTTTTCGACACATAAGTCGCTGCTATGCAGAACATAACAGGACCGCTACTTGCTTGCTCCTTTTTTTAAAACCTCGCATGTGGCAGGAAAAGGCTCTGACCGCTTCAATGCACGGTCAGATGCTCTCGCCCTCCCCTAAAAAGAAAGTGGGTTTTTATGTCGGTTTTTCAATTTGTATTTATATATATAGCGTTTAAAGGATAAAAAACCTTCAGCTTACTCCATTTCTCCTGCCACTTCTTCGTAAGTACACGTTCCTCATACATGTTTGCATATTCCTTCGTTTCTTCATAACAAGGAGTCGGTCGTAGTTCTAAGTTAATGATATCTTGTACACCCCAAGGGGCAGCTAATACAATTTCATCCTGCTCGTTTAATCTCAAACCTAGCGCCGTTGCTGTTTCTGGAAATTTTGATATAGCATCTACTGAAGAAGAAAAGGGCGGCATGTTGTTAATGATGTGCATTCTTGCTTCATTTTTAACAGACCAAGGTACATTTGACGACATATTCAGCAACTGTTTTTCGTATTTTTTCTCTTCGGATTCATCAATATTTTCCGCATCAAAATAAACAACATCAACATCTGGAAGGGGCGTTCTTTCTTCAAACCCGTGCAGAGTGTCCCATATTTTTGAGCGGACAAATCCGGCACACACCCACCAATCAGGTAAGTGTAATTGTTTAACAGTTTGTAATATATCCATCATCCATGGATCTTTTTGTACTAATTGAATGATATCTTGTTCGTTTGTTAGTTTCATAGGTATGTGCCTCTCTGTTTTTTTGTTATGTCCTTCCATTCGCTTAAGTACATTTTATCCCGCATTAACGGGCAGTAAAACCCCCACCTCAAGATTGAGAGAGAAGCGAAGAAGATAGGTGGGGGATAACTGCCCGTAAAAGCCCGATTGGTTCAACTAACCATCAGTGGGGGATGAAAAACTCCCCCCACTGATGGAAGTTTCACTTTATCCGTTCGATCTAATTCAAAAGGAAGGCGAGCAATTAGTTCTAAGCTATCGCCATCAGGATCATCGAAATATACAGAGGCATGTGCTTGATTTGGGAATACAATTGGTTCGATAGGCTCCATTCCAAAATCTTTCCGTGCTTGAATTCCTTTTCCTTTTAACCACTCCATCGCATGTTCTAAATCATGTAAATCTACTTGAAAGGCGATATGTCTAAGAGAAGGGTGGTACTTTGTTTGGTATTCACTTCCTTCCCAAAGACCTAACCAGCTCTGTCCTTCTATAATCCAGAAGAAAGCTACTGTTTCATGTTTTTTATATAGTTTTAAACCTAATGATTCATAAAAAGCAATAGATATTTCTAGATTACTGACAGGAAGATGTGCTTCGTATAGTCCTTTTATCATGACAATGGCTCCTTTTTCGTTTTGTAGACTATTTTTTCTGAATTATATGATAACATAAAGAGGAAGGGGGATACAGAAAATGGAACATTTAAAAATTGGAGATATACAAGTAACATGGCTGCGAGGAGGAAATACACATTTAGACGGCGGGGCAATGTTTGGCGTTGTACCGAAAATACTTTGGTCACGCAAATATAGCCATAATGATAAAAATCAAATTTATTTACGAACAGATCCATTGCTGCTGCAAACAAAAGATGGAAATATGCTTATCGATTCAGGGATGGGTAACAACAAGATGAATGAGAAAATGAAGCGAAATCAAGGGGTGACAGAAGAGTCATCTGTTGAACAATCGCTCGCTCAGCTTGGGCTAAAAGCAGATGATATTCAGTATGTATTAATGACGCATCTTCATTTTGATCATGCATCTGGTTTAACGAAATGGGAAGGTGAAAAGCTTGTTCCGGCGTTTCCGAATGCAAAAATATATGTATCACAAACAGAATGGGATGAAATGAGAAATCCGAATATCCGCTCACGTAATACATATTGGAAAGAAAATTGGGAGCCAATTGTGCATCAAGTCCAAACATTTACAGAAGAAGTGCGCATTACAGATGAAATTCGAATGGTTCATACAGGTGGTCATAGTGATGGACATGCTGTTGTCGTTGCACAAAGTAAAGATGAAACATTACTTCACTTAGCGGATTTACTGCCAACACATGCACATCAAAATGTACTGTGGGTCATGGCGTATGATGATTATCCGATGACATCCATTGAAAATAAACAAAAGTGGATGAAGTACGGTATAGAGCAAAATGTGTGGTTTACGTTCTATCATGATGCTTATTACCGTGCGGTGAAATGGGATGAAGAAGGGCATATGGTAGAAAAGTTAGAACGAAAAGAAATAGAAGTGACGAGTGAAGTGTAACGAAAGGTTGTTAATCATTAAGTACTATATAAATCCAAGTTGAAAAACGAACTTTTTTTTAGGGTTGGCGAGAGGGTCTGGCCATGCATAGAAGCGGTCAGGGCCTTTTTCTGCCACGTACAAGGATTAAAACAAAGGAAGACTGCATAGGCCGCTTATATGACAAAAAATTAACATAGATTTATATAGTTAGCGTATTTAATATTGTAAATCATGATGCGAGGAGATTCAAAATGAAGGGGTTTTTTATCGAGAAATGTATAGAATTCTGCATTTGTATCCTTGTTATTATAGCTATTAGTTATGTACCATCTGTTTTTTGGGGGAATACGTCCCTTAGTTTTACTACCTTTTTACAAAGACTGTTTATAGCAGGGCCTGCTATTCATAACAACCCTATGGTTATACGCCAAGTTCCGTTTTGGGACGTAATTTGGGAGCCGTATATGTATTCCGGTATTATTTTACTAGCATCTACTGTTTTAACAGTTGTGATGGCTACCGGTTTTTCTTTTGGATACGTACTTTCTTCTTTGAAAGTGAAAAAAGCAATTGAACGATGTTTAGTGTTAATTGAATCAATTCCTGATTTGTTATTAATCTTTATGCTGCAACTATTGTTTGTTTGGCTATATAAACAAACAGGAGTTAATTTCGTAAATATTTACGCATTCGGTAGTAAACAAGCTTATTTCTTACCAATTGTGACGATGAGCCTTGTACCTGCTCTTCACTTTTTCCGGATTATGGTTTTATTTTTAGTAGAAGAACAACATAAACCTTATGTAGAATTTGCAAGGGCAAAGGGCCTAAGCAGAAAATATATTTTATTTGTTCATTTATTTCGTAATGTAATCTATCATCTATTCAACCATTTACAATCTACTTTTCTATTCATGATTTCAAGTCTGCTACTTGTAGAAGCTGCTTTCAATATAAATGGATATATGTCTTTCATTTTAAAACCATTAGCATTACAGCCTGTCACGTTTGCGTGGTGGATTTTTTTGTTATTCATTCCATTTTACACCATGTTCACTCTTGCTCAATTTCAAATAAAACGTATGACAGGAGGACTTGCAAATGAAAAATAGCATGTTCCGTTCGAAACGTTTTTGGATCGGCCTTTCTTTTTTCAGCGGAATTGTGTTAGCTAGTTTTTTATTCACATGGTATGGAAAAGATCTGTATTCTCAGACGCAAGTATTAATAAAAGATACTGACGGTAACGTTTCGCATGGTGCACCGTTTAACCCTTTATTGATGCCGCCTTTTGGATCAGATCGAAGTGGATATAACCTATTCTTTAAACTTATTATTGGCGCAAAATTTACGATTTTATTTGTATTTGGAATTTGTTTGATTCAGCTTGTACTTGGGACATTATTAGGAAGTCTCCTAGCATATACACCACCTTTAGTACAAAAGTTCATTGAAAAAGTATGTAAGGTGTATTTCTATGTTCCGACAGTTGTTTTAGTTTATTTGTTCATGATGCCGCTAATGGTCCAAAGCGAGCATACAGGTTTTCAGGAATCTATTGTTATTAAGCAATTTCTAATTCTTTGTATTCTTACATTGCCAAATCTCATTCTTTACATTAGCCAAGAGATTAACCTTTTTATGAAAAAAGACTATATAACAAGTTCCATTGTGCTCGGTGCTCGAAAATTTTATGTGTTTCGAAAACATATTTGGCTCTCTTTGAAAGAAATTCTCGTCATTCTTTTTCTTCAACAAGCAGTTCAATTATTTACGCTGCTCATACATATGGCCTTTTTTAAAGTATTAATTGGTGGAAGAAAAATGGTGCAGGATCCTTTCGGAGGTCCCTCTACTGCATTTTCCCTTACAAATGAGTGGTCGGGATTAATAGGATTGAACAAAAATGAATTGTTAACAGCGCCGTGGATTATATTGGCACCGTTAGTAGCTTTTACAATATCGATTTTTGTTTTAAATTTTATGATTCAAGGAATAAAAGAGCAGTACAATACAAGGTTTATGCCTATTCCACAGAAAAACCAAGATTCATCAGTGGAGGAAAAGAAAACAGTGATGTCTGCAGAAAACTTTCGATTTGCGAATATGAAGCCACTGTACAAAGGAAAAGATCGTTCATATGAGTAAAAGTATCGGTCTATGTTGACTGATACTTTTTCATGTTTTGAATAAATGTCTGAAAATATAGACATTTCGGCGTAAATGTTTTATAGTAGTTAATACAATAACTACTATCAAGGGGGATTTATGGAAGAGAAAGCAATTACCGAATTGCAAAAACATGGATTTTCAAAGTATGAGTGTAAGGCTTACATAGGTTTATTAAAATCACCCGCCATCACTGGTTATGAATTAAGTAAGCGTTCTGGTGTTCCGCGCTCTATGATTTATGAGGTATTAGGAAAATTGCTTGATAAAGGAGCGATTCAAACGGTTCCTTCTGATCCGATTGTTTATAAGCCTGTTGAACCGAAGCTGTTGCTTGCTCGTCTGAAAGAAGAGATGGATGCGTCATTAGAAATGTTAGAATCATCTCTTACGACGTTAGAAAGTGATCAAAAGATAGATGTTGTAACGAGAATTGTTCAGTATGAACATATTGTTCAAGAAATGCTTTCGATGATTCGAGATGCAAACAAAGAACTTTGGTTATCGATTTGGTCTCCTATTGTGAAAGACATTGAAAAAGCTGTTCGAGAGAAAGAAGGATCAATCCCAATTTTTACAGTTTTATTTGGAGCAGAAGATAAGACGCTAGGGCACACGTATCATCACAACTATATGGCACCGGACATTGTTAGTAAACGGATGGGTGGGTATTTGACGATTCTCGTTCGAGATGAAGAAGAAGCTTTAATTGCTAAGTTTAGTGACAGAGGTTCAGAATGGGCTGTGAAGTCAACCGATCCTGCGCTCGTTCTAATTGCTACCGAATACATTCGGCACGACATTATGGTAGAAGAAATTACAACTGCGTTCGGTCCTGAAAAGCTTGATAGTCTATGGAAGACAAGAGAAGATTTAATTCATGTCATGACAGGAAAAAACAGCTTCGTATAAAGCTGTTTTTTTAGCACAAAACAATAGTCGTTATAACTATGACTACTTTAGGGGGAGTTATATGTATGCAAAATTAAAATTTGCCATTTCCATGGCTATATTTGGTTCAATCGGTTTATTTTCAATAAAGACGGGTCTCCCATCAATTGAATTGGTTTTTGTGCGTTGCCTCTGTGCAAGTATTCTATTAGGGGGGATATGGTTTTTTCGCACATTCACAACAAAACAGCAGCATGAAAACTTTATTCCACGCCGGGAGTATGTACTTGCTTTACTATGTGGTCTATTCCTTATTATAAACTGGGTCTTTTTTTTTCGCTCCATTGAAGTCATGCCCATTACTGTAGCGATATCGATTTATCATTTAGCACCTGTTATTGTACTTCTTTTCGGTTCTGTTATCTTTAAAGAAAAAATAACAGGAACAGGATTGTTCTTTTTCTTTATTTGCTTTATAGGCACATTGTTAGTTGGAGGGATTCATCAACATACAAGCGTTTCAGAATTTTTATCTACAGGTGTACTGTGGGCGTTTGCTGCAGCATTATTCTACGCACTTACTTCCATCACAGGAAAGGGAATTCAAACACTTAGCCCGTTGTTAACGACGGTTATTCAAACGAGTCTCGGTGTAATCTTATTGATTCCATTTGTGGATTGGTCAAAATTTATGCATCTTACCGCTGAAAATTGGTTTTATATCCTTGTTACAGGATTTATTCATACAGGATTTGTGTTTTATTTGTTCTTTAGTAGTTTACGAGAATTAAAGGCTCAAACAATTGCTATTTTAGTCTTTGTTGATCCGATAGTCGCAATCTTACTGGATGTTACGATTTTACATTACCGTCCTGATCTGTATCAGCTTCTTGGTATTTTTCTAGTGTTTGCGGGGATGAGTTATTCTCCGAAAAAAGAACGACAATTAGCGAAAGCTTAAATTTTATATGTGTAAAATCTGTTCAGAGTTTGTTTATCAAGGATTGTTTATATATAAATACGAGTTAAAACTCTTTCTTAACGAAGCATTTGATGAACAAGTCAAATGCTATTTGTTTATCTGTTTTTAACTATCAAAGCGAATTGTAGTTGTCTTTATTTGTCGAAAGATTCACCTGTAAAGTGTTCTGAAAATTGTTATAATAATCCCCAAGTTATCTTGTTTTTAAAGGAAGATAGCTTAAAAAATGAAAGCGTTTTAATGAATAGGGGGGAAGATGTCGTGTATATGACTATTGGGAAACTACTGGAATTAACGACTGGAAATTACCCGAATAAGGAAGCGATTGTTGAGCCTGAAAAACAGATTTGCTGGACGTATGCAGAGTGGAATGAACAGGTAAATAAACTCGCTCATGCGTTTCAACAAAGCGGAATCCGAAAAGGCGACTGCGTTTCGACATTTCTTTTTAATGGCAGCGCGCTGGCGACAACGTATTTTGCTTGTGCAAAAATAGGAGCTATATTTAATCCCATCAACTTTCGATTAAAACCACAAGAACTTACCTATATATTAGAAGATGCTTCTCCTAAAATCGTACTTTTTGAACAGCAACTATCCTCCCAAGTACAAAGCATTCATACACAATTTCCTCACATTCAGTTCTGGTACATCAATCAAGATCAGCCATCATTTGCTATTTCTTATGAAGAAAAAATAGCAAATGCTACGCCGCATTTCGAAAAAATAGAAGTAAAAGAGGATGACATTTGTTCCATTATGTATACAAGCGGAACGACAGGGCATCCAAAAGGTGTGCTCCATCGCCACCGGGAAATTCTTGATCAAAGCTTAATGGGCGTTGCTTATTTACATTACACGGAAAATAGCCGCGGCCTTGTGACAGCGCCGATGTTTCATTGTGCCGAGCTTCATTGTTGTTTTATTCCGAGGGTACATAGCGGTGCGACAAATATCATTCTTCATCATTTTGATGCAAAGCTTGTCTTGGAGACAATTCAAAATGAAAAGGTGACGGTTATGTTTGCGGCACCGACGATGTGGAATATGCTGCTGCAGGAAGATTTAGCGCAGTATGATTTATCATCGCTTCAATACGGTCTATACGGAGCTGCTTCGATGGCACCTGCACTTGTCAAAGCTTGCGATGAAAAGCTGAAGGTTTCGCTCGTACAAGCTTACGGAATGACGGAGATGGGACCAGCCGTTGCATTTTTAAGGGAGCATGAGCAGCTTTCGAAAGTTGGTTCAGCAGGAAAGGCTGGGTATAATCATGAAATTCGCATTGTTCGTCCGAGCGATGATGGACCGTCTGAGCCGGATGATGTGTTACCTCCATATGAAATTGGAGAAATTATTATGAGAGGCCCATGTGTGATGGCGGGGTATCACAACAAGCAAGAAGCGACGGAAAAGGCTTTATATAAAGGATGGTATCATTCAGGAGATTTAGGCTATGTAGATAAAGATGGATATTTATATGTAGCCGATCGCGTTGATGATATGGTCGTAAGCGGCGGAGAGAATATATACCCACGCGAGGTAGAGGACTTTTTGTACACGTATGAAGGTGTGTTAGATGTTGCGGTATTGGGGGAGAAGGATGACCTGTGGGGGCAGCGCGTCGTTGCGTACGTTGTTTCAAAAGACGGGTCGCTTACAGAAGAAATGCTCGATGAATATTGTAAACAAAGCGATAAACTCGCTGATTATAAACGCCCACGTAGGTATGTATTTACCGAGCAGCTGCCGAGAAATGCGAGCGGGAAAATTCAAAAGTTTATTTTACGTAATCAAGGGACAGAGGTGAAAAAAATACGATGAAGCATGCCTATTTAGAGGAGGAGCATCACATTTTCCGTGAGGCTTTCCGTAAATTTTTAGAAAAGGAAGCGTATCCGCACTATAACCAATGGGAGAAAGACGGTATCATTCCGCGGTCTCTCTGGAGAAAGATGGGGGAAAACGGGTTTCTTTGTCCAATGGTAGAAGAGAGGTACGGCGGAGCTGAAGCTGATTTCGGATACTCTGTAGTAATTAATGAAGAGCTAGAAAAGGTTGGTTCAAGTTTAGTAGGAATCGGTTTACATAATGATATTGTCGTTCCGTATTTGACGGCATATGGAACAGAAGAACAAAAGAGGCGCTGGCTTCCAAAGTGTGTGAGCGGTGAATATATTACCGCCATTGCGATGACAGAACCGGGAGCAGGTTCTGATTTAGCTAGTATTCGTATGGCGGCACGCAAAGAAGGCGATCATTATGTAGTGAATGGTGAAAAAATATTTATTACAAACGGTATTCATGCGGATTTAGTCGTTGTTGTTTGTAAGACAGATACAACTGTAAAACCGGCGCATAAAGGGATTAGTTTACTCGTTTTAGAAAGAGGAATGGAAGGGTTCAAGAGAGGCAAAAAACTCGAAAAAGTTGGATTGCATAGCCAAGATACAGCCGAACTTATTTTTGAAGATGTGAAAGTTCCTGTTTCGAATTTGCTAGGAGAAGAAGGAAAAGGTTTCTACTATTTAATGGATAAATTACAGCAAGAACGCCTCATTGTTGCAATTGCGGCAATAACAGCAGCGGAAGTGATGCTGTGTTTAACAAAGGACTATGTAAAAGAACGAAAAGCATTTGGGAAGAGTATAAGTGATTTTCAAACTGTCCAATTTAGACTTGCCGAAATGTATACAGAAATTGAAATTGGCCGCACATTTGTGAATGAATGTATTACAGCGCATATGCAAGGCGAAAATATTGTGACGAAAGTGTCGATGGCAAAGTGGTGGATAACAGCTATTGCAAAGAAGGTGGCGGCAGAGTGTATGCAGCTGCACGGCGGGTATGGGTATATGGAAGAATACGAGATTGCAAGAAGATACCGAGACATTCCAGTAAGCGCTATTTATGCGGGGACAAATGAAGTTATGAAAAATATTATTGCGAAAAGTATGGGTTTGTAATGAAAGGGGAGGAAAATGATGATTCAAAATATTGCGGTGATCGGTGCTGGGATTATGGGAAGTGGTATTGTTCAGGCATTAGCGATGGGCGGAAAGTGCGTAAAAATGTATGATGTCTCAGAAGAAAGTATACAAAAAGCATATAAAGGGATTACAACAAGCCTAGAACGTTTTGTGAAGGCTGGGCGGATGAGCGAAGAAGAGAAAGAGCAAGTGCTTGCGAATATCATGTCTACTATAACGCTAGAAGAAGTATGTAAAGATGTAGAGCTTATTATTGAAGCTGCTCCTGAAAATTTGCAGTTGAAAAAAGAGATTTTTAAACAGCTAGATAGCTATGCTTCCGAGTCGACTATTCTTGCGACAAATACATCTGAATTAAGTGTAACGGCGATTGCAAGTGCGACAAATCGCTCAGAGAAAGTGTTAGGGATGCATTGGTTTAATCCAGCACCTGTTATGAAACTGATTGAAATTGTGAGAGGAGTTGATACAGCGGAACATACAATACAAATAGTGAAAGATTTAGCAGAAGAGATTGGAAAAGAAACCGTTGTTGTGAAAGACATGCAAGGGTTTGTTACCTCGAGGGCGGTTGCGGTGCATTTGTTAGAGTGTATGCGTATGTATGAAGAAGGGATAGGAAGTAAAGAGGAAATTGATAAGGCGATTAAACTTGGCTTGAACTATCCGATGGGGCCATTTGAGTTAGCGGATTATGTTGGGTTAGATACGATGCTATTTGCAAGTCAAGGCTTAAGTGAAGCGTTTGGTGATAGATTCCGTGCTCCGCAAACACTTGTAAAACTTGTAGAAGCAGGACATCTTGGAAGGAAAACAGGAAAAGGGTTCTATCATTATGAAAAAGGGAAAGTAGGAGAGAGAATATGAACCGAGAAGTTGTAATTGTTGAAGCGGTACGTACGCCAGTTGGAAAAAGAAACGGTGCGTTTCGTGAACTCCATCCAGTGCAACTTGCAGCAGTTGCACTGAATGAAGTGACAAAGCGTGCAAATATAGAAAAAGAAATGGTAGAAGATATTGTCATGGGCTGTGTGACACCAATTGCTGAGCAAGGTTTTAATATTGGTAGACTTTCTGCTTTAGAGGCAAATTTTCCAATTACAGTTCCTGCCGTAACAATTAACCGTCTTTGCGGTTCGGGGCAACAAGCGATCCATTTTGCGGCGCAAGAAATTAAATCTGGTGATATGGATATTACCATTGCTGCTGGTGTTGAGCATATGACAAAAGTACCAATTTTAAGTGATGGCAATGCGAATACAATTCCGAGTAGTCTTCATGCAAAATATGAATTTGTACATCAAGGTGTATCAGCAGAAATGATTGCTGAAAAATATGGAATTACAAGAGAGCAGCTAGATAACTATGCCTATGAAAGCCATCAGCGCGCACTACAGGCAATAGAAGCGGGATACTTTAAGCGGGAAATTGTCCCAGTAAATGGGATAGATAAAGAAGGCAATGCAATACTTGTTATAAATGATGAAGGACCAAGAGCAGACACTTCTCTTGAAGCATTAGCCAATTTAAAAACTGTATTTAAAGAGGACGGATCGATTACAGCAGGGAATGCGAGTCAAATTAGTGACGGAGCAGCGGCTATTTTGTTAATGGATAGCGAAAAAGCGAAAGAATTAGGGCTGAAAGCGCGGGCGCGGATTGTGAATCAAGTTGTTGTTGGTTCAGATCCGACAATGATGCTGGACGGCGTCATTCCAGCGACAAAAAAAGTACTGCAAAAATCAAACTTAACAATTCATGATATGGACGTAGTAGAAATTAACGAAGCATTTGCTTCTGTTGTTCTTGCATGGCAAAAAGAACTGGAAGCAGATTTACATAAAGTAAATGTGAACGGCGGTGCCATCGCATTAGGACATCCGCTTGGAGCAACAGGCGTGAAATTGATGACATCCCTGCTTCATGAATTAGAAAGAAGAAACGGAAAATACGGCTTACTTACGATTTGTATCGGACATGGGATGTCAACGGCTACAATTATTGAAAGAATATAACCGTAGATTCATGTCGTATATTGTAAACTTGCCAATATATAAAGACTTTCCGTTGATACATTGATGTTATAAGTAAAAGGGTGCAGAAATAAATCTGCACCCTTTCTATATAAATCCATTTTGATTTTTTGACAGATAGATTGCTGTTATGTAGAAACAAAAGGAGTCTGCTACTTGCTTTCTCCTTTTGTTTGAACTTCGCATGTGGCAGAAAAAGGCCCTGACCGCTTCTATGTATGGCCAGATGCTCTCGCCCATCTAAAAAGAAAGGTTTTATGCCGGTTTTTTAATTTGGATTTATATATTAAGCAACTTTTACTTCTAAGATTGTACCTGTTTTTGCATCTACTAAAAATTCAAATCGTTCTTGTACATCGTGTAATAATGTTGTAATACCGCCGCGGTATACATCGTAAGTAACATCATATTTTTCAAACGTCTCGGGAACCATATGTACCCAAGAACCTGTAATTTCACCCTTATGACTTAATGCTTGTTTCACCATTCTTAATGCTTTTTCAGAAGAAATGTGGGACTGTTCTTGTACTTTGTTTGCAACAACATACCCAGCTGCAAATCCTAAACCAACACCCGCTAATAAGCTTTTCCAGTTCATACATTCACCTCTACCTTATTAAAGTTTCTCCTTATAAGTATAAATCAAATTACATAAAAAAAGAAGAAACTAGAAAGATTTCGAAAATTTCGTTACAATGAAAAGAGTGATTCTATTACTGGATTGAAGGAAGGATACCGCGATGAATAAAGAGACAATGGAACTATTTCGTACGTTAACAGAGCTGCAAGGTGCTTCAGGATTTGAGCATGATGTGCGTCGCTTTATGAAGCAAGAACTGAGCAAATATTCAGATGAAATTGTACAAGATCGTTTAGGGAGTATCTTCGGTTTAAAGAAGGGTGACGAAAATGGCCCGCGTGTTCTTGTAGCTGGTCATATGGATGAAGTTGGCTTTATGGTAACGCAAATTACAAAAAACGGAATGGTTCGTTTTCAAACATTAGGTGGCTGGTGGAGCCAAGTATTACTAGCACAGCGTGTACAAATTATGACAGACAACGGTCCGATTATCGGGGTAGTAGGGTCTGTTCCTCCGCACTTATTAAGTGATGAACAACGTAACAGACCAATGGATATAAAAAACATGTTAATTGATATTGGTGCAGATAGCCGTGAAGAAGCACATGAAATTGGTGTGAAACCTGGTCAGCAAATTGTGCCAATTTGTCCGTTTACACCGATGGCAAATCCAAAAAAAATTATGGCAAAAGCTTGGGATAACCGTTATGGCTGCGGCCTTGCGATTGAGTTATTGAAAGAGTTAAAAGATGAAAAATTGCCAAATACACTATATTCTGGTGCAACTGTACAAGAAGAAGTTGGCCTTCGCGGTGCACAAACAGCTGCGAATATGATTCAGCCTGATATTTTCTACGCGTTAGATGCAGGACCAGCGAACGATGCATCAGGAGATAAAACACAGTTTGGTCAAATTGGAAAAGGTGCTGTACTTCGCTTGTATGATCGTTCTATGGTAACACACCGCGGCATTCGTGAATTTATTTTAGATACAGCGGAAACACATAACATTCCGTATCAATACTTCGTATCACAAGGCGGTACAGATGCAGGACGCATACATACAAGTAACTCTGGTGTACCATCTGCTGTGATTGGTGTATGTGCTCGTTACATTCATACACATGCTTCGATTTTACATATTGATGATTATGCAGCAGCGAAAGAATTGCTGATTCAATTAGTAAAAGCAACAGATAAAACAACATTTGAAACAATTAAAGAAAATGTTTAATATGGAAAGGCCGAATGCGGCCTTTTCTTTTTAAATTTTGAGGTGAAAACATGAAAGTAGCAGTTGGATCAAAAAACAAAGTGAAAGTAAATGCGGTTCAGCAAGTACTTACAGAAGCAGAAATTGTTTCATTGTCTGTCCCGTCTCATGTGTCAGCACAGCCATTTTCTGATGAAGAAACGCTGCAAGGTGCAAGTAACCGGGCAAAATTAGCATTAACAGAAGGAAAAGCGGATATTGGAATTGGTTTAGAAGGCGGCGTAATGCATACAGACCATGGCTTGTTTATGTGTAACTGGGGTGCTTTAGCAACGAAAGAAGGTAAGCTATTTACCGCAGGCGGAGCACGTATGAAATTGCCAGATGAGTTTATTCAGCCTCTTGAAGAAGGAAAAGAATTAAGTGAAGTGATGGAAGACTATACGAAGCAACGTGACATCCGCAGTAATGAAGGAGCAATCGGTATTTTTACAAACAATTATGTAGATCGGACGGACTTGTTTGTGCATGTTGTGAAGCTATTGGTTGGACAATATATGTATGACAGAAACAAAGCATAAACCTTGCACCGTACCTCATGTATGGTAGTATATAAATACAAATTAAAAAAACGACATAAAAACCCTCTTTCTTTGTTAAGTTGGCAAGAGCATCTGGCCATGTGTAGAAGCGGGCAGATCCTTTTTCTGCCACATGCTAGGATTAAAACAAAGGGAGCAAGCGAGTACAGGACATGTTTTAATGTGCATGGCAGCGACTTACATAAAGGAAGATTAAATTAGTAAATACATACTTCTTTTTAGGGAGGAAATATAAATGAAATCATTAGAAAGTATGGAGCAATTTCAAGAATTGAAAAACGAAGAGAAAGTGATCTTTTTATTCTCAGCAGATTGGTGTCCAGATTGCCGCTTTATCGATCCATTTATGCCAGAAGTGGAAGAAAAATATAGCGAGTTCTCTTTCTATTATGTAGACCGCGATGAGTACATCGATTTATGCATCAAATTAGACGTATTTGGTATTCCAAGCTTTGTCGCTTACAATAAGGGAGAAGAAATTGGCCGCTACGTAAACAAAGATCGTAAAACACAAGAGCAAATTGAAGAGTTCATTGAAGGTTTAAAATAAAGTGAAACTTCCATCAGTGGGGATTTTTTCATCTCCACTGATGGTTAGTTGAACCAATCGGGCTTTTACGGAAAGTTATCCCCCGCCTATCTTCTTTGAATCTTGAGTGGGGGTTACTGTCCGTTAATGCGGGGTAAGCTGTTTCCAGTTAATTAGAATGCGAAAAACAACCTCTATCTTCATATGTGGAGGTTGTTTTTTTCGGAAGGGAGGTAAACAATATGAAAATGACGAGTAAAAAGATGAAAGACGAATTAATGAAGCGCCTTGCAAGGGCAGAGTGGAGCTTTCAGTACGATAGTGAAAAGGAAACACTTCGCATTGAGCAAACAAATACGAAAAAGGGAATTACAGTTTCTCTTCCAGGTATTGTAGCGAAGTGGGAGGTAAAGAAAGAGAAGGCAATTGAAGAAGTTGTCTATTACGTAGAAGAAGCCCTCGTTGCGATGCATAAAGAAGTAGCGAGTACGGCGAAAATTTTGCCTGTTATCCGTTCAACTTCTTTTCCGAAAGAAGCAGAAAAAGGAAATCCGTTTGTCATGACGGAACATACAGCAGAAACACGTATTTACTATGCATTAGATTCAGATAAAACATACCGCCTTATTGATCAGCGTTTGCTGGAGCAAATCGGGATGACAGAAGAACAAGTGCGTGAAATGGCATTGTTCAATGTGCGCTCTTTACGCACTGATTTTAAACGAGATGAGGTCGCTGGAAATACGTTTTATTTCTTAAATACAAATGACGGGTATGATGCAAGCCGTATTTTAAACGATTCATTATTACGAGAGATGCGTAAACAAATTTCAGGTGATATGGTTGTTGCGGTTCCGCACCAAGATGTATTAATTGTTGCTGATATCGTGGACAAAATCGGTTATGATATTATTGCACAAATGACAATGAAGTTTTTTGCAGAAGGTCATGTTCCGATTACATCACTTTCATTCGTATATGAAGATGGTAATTTCGAACCAATCTTTATTTTGGCGAAAAATCGGAAGGAACGAAGTGAAAAAGAGAAAGGATGAACAAAGTGAACGTTTTTTATAACCTTGAAGGTATTGGGGATACACTAATTGTTGCCCTGCAAGATATTACATTAGAAAATCGCACATTTGAACGTATTGGAGATGTAGCACGCGTTTTCGATCGCGAAAGCAATGTAACAGCAGGATTTAACATTTTTAATGCTTCTTCTTATATGGAAATAACAGAAACAGGTAATCTTACATTAACGAAAGAGCTTGTTGAAAAGATCAATGAAATTTTAGCGAAGAACGATTTTACAGAAAAAGTAGAAGCGGATCTTTCTCCAAAATTTGTTGTTGGTTACGTAGCAGAAAAAGAAAAGCATCCAAATGCGGATAAATTAAATGTGTGTAAAGTAGAAGTTGGTACAGAAACATTACAAATCGTATGCGGTGCACCAAACGTTGATGCAGGCCAAAAAGTAGTTGTTGCGAAAATCGGTGCAGTAATGCCAAGTGGTATGTTAATTAAACCAGCAGAGCTTCGCGGTATTCCATCTTCCGGCATGATTTGCTCAGCACGTGAATTAGAGCTTCCAGATGCTCCGCAAGAAAAAGGAATTCTTGTACTTGAAGACAGCTACGAAGTTGGACAAGAGTTTAAGTTTTAAATATATGATTGTAAAAAATAGAGCTGACTACAAAAGGCACGTAAGTACCTTTTGTGGTTAGCTTTTCTTTTTGTATATCCATCGATATATTGGCGATTCTCACAATATATCGACCATTCTTTAAAATATATCGGCGATTCGACGCAATATAAAGACTCTTTAACAATGTTCGACACGCTTTACAACCGCGATACACAAATATGGGAGAGTGACTTTAATCCTAAACGTAAACATATGGAGAAAGCTTGTACGCAAATGTATTGAAAAGGTCCGGGAGACGGACTTTTTCTTATGTATAGGCTCTTTTTTTGGAATATATACATCCATTTGGATTTTTTAACAGATAAGTTACTTCCATGCATGTCCAGATGCTCTCGCTCATCCTAAAAAGAAAAGGGTTTTTGTTTTATTCAGGAAAATAATTGTATTTCTAGATTAAATTAGGTAAAATCTAGAAAAATATGAAAAGAGGTATACTGTATGATGCAGCATCCAAAAGTTTACGAACTGTTTCAACTCATTCAAACTTCTCGTATTCATGATATTGAATTGCAAGCGTTAGAAATTTACCTATTTCATAAACAAGAATTTGAAGGTGGGCAAATTGGTTACCGGTATGATAAGAAAGGAAATTCATTAGTAGGAGCAAGAGAAGGAAATTGGCAAGAAAGCTGGTTTGTGATTGGGTATGATACGGATCTTGGTGATCCTGTTTTTGTAGATATACAGAATTTACATGTGTATACTGCAGAGCGGGGGATGAGTACTTGGAATCCTGCTTGTATTGCGAATCATGTAGAGGAAATCATAGAGCAAATAAGAAATTCTTTTCATAGATAGGAAGATAATATGAAGTACATAAAAAAGGTTTTTGTAATGATGATAGCTGCACTTTGTATGATAGGATGTACGAAGGAAGCTGCTAAAACATCAACTAAGCAAGAGGAAAAGAAGTCTCCTCATGTTGAAAATCCTGTACAAAACAATGAAACGAAAGCTGAGCAAGTGAAAGAAGAGCCAGCACCTGCTCCTGCCAGGGAAAAAACAAAGTTCATTGTATGTATTGATCCAGGTCATCAACGAAAAGCGAATTTGGAATTAGAGCCAATTGGCCCAGGGGCAACGAAACAAAAGTATAAAGTAACAGATGGAACGACAGGAGTTGTAACGAAAAAACGAGAGTACGAACTAAACCTAGAAGCTGCTGTTCTATTAAAAGAGATGTTAGAGGCAAAAGGCATTGAAGTGGTCATGACAAGAACGACGCACGATGTGGATATAAGTAATAAAGAACGGGCAGCAATTGCTAATGAGCATCATGCGAATTTGTTTTTACGAATTCATGCAGATGGTTCGGAAAGTGCAGCAGAAAAGGGGTTTGCAGTGTTAACGCCGTCAAGAGAGAATGCTTTTACAAAAAACATTTATCGAGAGAGTTTAACCGCTTCTGAGTTCATTGTGAATAAAGTGAAGGAAAATAGCAATATACAAGTAAATGGAATTAAATTTCGTGATGATTTGTCTGGGTTTAACTGGGCTGAGGTACCAGGAGTTTTGTTAGAACTAGGGTTTATGTCAAATCCGGAAGAAGATAGAAAACTATCAGATGTGAATTATTTACGTTCTTTGCTGCAAAGTGTGGCAGATAGTGTTGAGAGTTATCGAGTGAGTAAAGGGTAAATTTTTTCTTAGCTCCATCTTATAGGAAAATGGGCAAGAAAACCCCACTTCAAGATCCAGAGGAGATAAGTGGCGGGAGTTTTCATATGGAGCAGTTTTTATTTAATAATGTTTTTTATTTTTCTGTAAATGAAATGAAAGTAATTTCATCTGCACTTTTTGCTGAATGCTGATACAATAAAGGGTGTTACTATTTAGTAGAAAGAGTGGTAAGCATGTTAGATTGGATGAAAAAGCTTTTTAAAAAAGAGGAAGAAAATGAAGCGCCAGCATTAAGAGCAATAGAAACACCTGCAGAGAAAAAAGTTACTTCTCAGATCCCTCGTGTAAACTACTACTCTAATAAACGACAAGATGAGCTGCAAACGTCCAAGTCATATTCGGGTGGTAAATTCCGTTTTCCGTTAATTCCTGATGATGGATTTGACGAGAGTACGCAGGAACCATTTCGTCTAGAAAAGCCAGCTATACAAGAAAGACCGATCAGAGAACAGCACCGATCAAGACGAGTAGAAGAAGTGCAAGAAATGACATATATGGAACCAAGTATTGAGAAGGTAAAATCTACTTCTAGAGATGAAAGTAATCGAAGACCGTTCCGTCCATCAGAAATGGTTTCGCCCATTTTTGGATATAACCGTCCAGAACCAAGACAAAAAGCAAATGAGGAAAGTAACCAACAGCAGCAAGAAGATATTGAAATATCAATGGAGGGAAAATCAGTTGTTGATGCGTGGTTAGAGAAGAATGGCTATATAAGTTCGGGTTTATCACAAGATGGATTAACAGAACAAAATCAAGCTGAACCTACCATTGTCAAAGCGGATGCAGAGCAAACAGAAAGTAGCAAATCGATTGTGGATACGTGGCTAGAGAAAAATGGAGCAACGTTACATAACCATGAAGAAGAACAGCTGGATATGTCTGAAGATGTTATCGTACGAAATGAAGATTTTACTCAGCAAATTCATATATTTGAAAGTGAAGGACAAAAACCTACTGTTATAGAGACAAGCTTTGAAATGAATGAAGAAATTGAGAGAATAGAAGAGTCTGTTACTGAAGAAGTAATGAGCGAAGTATCTTTCATAACAGAAGAACCAGTTATGGAAGAAGCGCCAGTGGAAGCAGAGGAATCTGCGGAGATGGAAGAGCCAACTGAAGAGAAATTACTGGAAGAAGTAATGAGTGAAGTATCTTTCATAACAGAAGAACCAGTTATGGAAGAAGCGCCAGTGGAAGCAGAGGAATCTGCGGAGATGGAAGAGCCAACTGAAGAGGAATTACTGGAAGAAGTAATGAGTGAAGTATCTTTCATAACAGAAGAACCAGTTATGGAAGAAGCGCCAGCGGAAGCAGAGGAATCAGCAGAGATAGAAAAGTCAACTGAAGAAGAATTACTGGAAGAAGTAATGAGTGAAGTATCTTTCATAACAGAAGAACCAGTTATGGAAGAAGCGCCAGTGGAAGCAGAGGAATCTGCGGAGATGGAA
>NZ_JBITWA010000011.1:136905-158691 GCF_044543425.1 Bacillus sp. NPDC077411
GGAAGGGCCAACTGAAGAGGAATTACTGGGAGAAGTAATGAGTGAAGTATCTCTCATAACAGAAGAACCAGTTATGGAAGAAGCGCCAGTGGAAGCAGAGGAATCAGCGGAGATAGAAGAGTCAACTGAAGAAGAATTACTGGGAGAAGTAATGAGTGAAGTATCTCTCATAACAGAAGAACCAGTTATGGAAGAAGCGCCAGTGGAAGTAGAGGAATCAGCGGAGATAGAAGAGTCAACTGAAGAGGAATTACTGGAAGAAGTAATGAGTGAAGTATCTTTCATAACAGAAGAACCGGTTATGGAAGAAGCGCCAGTGGAAGCAGAGGAATCAGCGGAGATAGAAGAATCCGCTATAGAAGATAAAGATTTTGAGCTAGTGGTAGAAACATCTTCAGCAATGGAAGACTCTGATATGCAAGAAGAAATTTTAATCGTAGAAGAATCTGTTATTCAAGAGGAAACATCTGTAGCAGAGGAATTTTCAGAGATAGAAGAATTTACTGCGAAAGAAGAAACATTTGAAGCTGAAGTATCCGTGGAAACAGAAGAAGCGGTTGCCAAAGAGTTTGATGAAGTACCAGAAGCAGAAGGTTTCACTCAAGAACAAACGGCAGAATTTGTTCAAGCTGATGAGCAAACACAGCAAGCTGTACAAAGCTTTGCAAATGTACGAATAGAAGAAACGCAAGATGTAGCTAGGAAACAACCGGAAGTGAAAATGGAGCAAAAACAAAAGGTGATTGAAGAACCAAAACGTGAGAAAAAGCGTTTCGTTCCGTTTAATGTGGTGATGTTGAAACAAGATAAACGTATGTTAGAAGAAAAACGTCGTGTAGCAATGGCGGCGCAACCCGCTCATACGCAACAAGTGATTGAGCAAAAACAAAATATTGAGCCACCAGTAGAAAAGCAGCCAGTGCAAGAAGAAATGACGCACCGAGTTGTTGCAGAAACAGCGCAAGATGTTCGTAATGTTTTACAAGCGCCGCCAACATACGAGTTTCCGCCATTAACACTTTTAAATGTTCCAAGTCACCCGGCGACAAATGCCGCTGAATGGTTAGAGGAACAAAAAGAGTTGTTAAATACGACATTCCATAATTTCCATATTGGTGCAAAAGTTGTGAATGTGACGCAAGGGCCAGCTGTTACTCGGTTTGAAGTGCAGCCAGAGCCTGGTGTAAAAGTAAATAAAATTACGAACTTAAGTGATGATATTAAACTGAACTTAGCTGCTCGTGATATTCGAATTGAAGCGCCAATTCCGGGTAAAAATGCGGTTGGAATTGAAGTGCCAAATAAAGAAAGTAAAGCCGTATTCCTTCGAGAAATTTTACGAAGTCCAGTCTTTACGAAAAGTGAATCACCACTTACAGTCGCACTTGGTCTTGATATTTCAGGAACACCGATTGTTACGGATATTCGAAAAATGCCGCACGGTTTAATTGCTGGGTCGACAGGATCAGGAAAAAGCGTATGTATTAATGCAATTTTAACAAGTATTTTATATAAGGCGAAGCCACATGAAGTAAAGCTGATGTTAATTGATCCGAAGATGGTGGAACTTGCACCGTATAATTCTGTACCGCACCTTGTTACACCGGTTATTACGGATGTAAAAGCAGCAACGGCAGCCTTAAAGTGGGCAGTAGATGAAATGGAACGCCGTTATGAATTGTTTGCGCATGCAGGTGCGCGTGATTTACCACGTTACAATACAATTATGAATGAACAAGAAATTCCAGGGGAAACGTTGCCGTATATCGTCATTGTGATTGATGAGTTAGCTGATTTAATGATGGTTGCACCAGGGGATGTAGAAGAAGCGATTTGCCGCATTGCTCAAAAAGCAAGAGCTTGTGGAATTCATTTATTAGTAGCGACGCAGCGTCCATCTGTAGATGTAATTACAGGATTAATTAAATCAAATATTCCAACGCGAATTGCTTTTACAGTGTCATCGCAAGTAGACTCTCGTACAATAATTGATATTGGCGGAGCTGAGAAATTACTTGGACGCGGCGATATGTTGTTTTTAGATAATGGAACGTCAAAACCGGTTCGTGTGCAGGGGGTATACGTTTCAGATGAGGAAATTGAAAAGTCTGTTGCGCATGCGAAACGTCAAATGAAGCCAAATTATTTATTCCAGCAAGAAGACTTATTGGCAAAAACAGAACAACAAGAGTCTGAGGATGAGCTGTTTTTTGAGGCATGTCAATTTGTTGTGGAACAAGGGGGAGCGTCCACGTCTTCTGTGCAGAGAAGATTCCGTATTGGTTATAACCGTGCCGCTCGTCTTATTGAAGAAATGGAAGCGCAAGGGATTATTTCTGAAGCACGCGGAACAAAACCAAGAGATGTCCTCATTACAGAAGATGAATTTGCTGCGATGCAGGATATACATGTATAAGAAAAGGTTTTGCTGTATACTAAGAGAAAACGTTGGATAGTAAAGTAGGGAGTATAGCGACATGAAAGAAATCGAACTAAAATTACAAGGTGAAATAAAGCGACTGACAAATAAGACGTTCAAGTTTGATGAGCGCGTTGGCGAAGGATGGTTTTCAGCGGTTTATTTCTTAAAAACTCGTGATATTATTAAAGAATTTCGAGCTGGAAGCGTTGTGACAATGCAATTTTTCCAAAAGGAACATGCTGTATTATGTGGAACAGATGAAGTGCTTGCTTTATTACAAACATTTGCGGAGCATCCTGAAGAGCTTGAAATTCACTCTTTAAAAGATGGAGATAAAGTAAGTCCGTTTGAAACGGTATTAACGATTCGCGGACCGTATGAGTATTTCGGCTATTTAGAAGGTGTCATTGATGGTATTTTAGGACGCCGCACTTCTGTGGCAACAAATGTATATAACGTTGTACAAGCTGCGCGCAGCGTTCAGAAAGAGAAGCCTGTTATTTTCATGGGCGACCGTGATGATCATTATACGCAACAAGCGGGCGATGGTTATGCTGCTTATATCGGCGGCATGAGCGCACAAGCAACGCATGCAATGAATGAATGGTGGGGCAGAAGCGGAATGGGAACAATGCCTCACGCTTTAATTCAAATGTTTAATGGTGATGTTGTAGAAGCGGCAAAAGCATATCATAAAAAGTTTCCAGAAGATGAGCTAGTCGTACTAATCGATTACAATAACGATGTAATTACAGATGCACTTCGTGTTGCTCGTGAGTTCGGATCAGAACTAAAGGGAGTACGTGTAGATACATCTCGCACGATGATTGATCAATACTTCATTCGTCACCCAGAAGTACTTGGCACATTTGACCCGCGCGGTGTGAATCCATCTCTTATTTTTGCACTTCGCAAAGCATTAGATGACGAAGGATTCCAGCACGTGAATATCGTAGTAAGCGGCGGCTTTGATGAAAAACGAATTCGTGAGTTTGAAGCACAAAATGTTCCTGTTGATATTTATGGTGTCGGCAGCAGTTTATTAAAAATGAACATTGGCTTCACAGGTGATAACGTAGAATTAAACGGAAAACCAGAAGCAAAAGCAGGACGTAAATATCGTCCAAATCCGCGTTTAGAACGAGTTCAATTACAAGCAAGAGGAGACGCGGAATAAAGTGAAATTCCCATCAGCGCGGGGATTCTTCACCTCCGCCAATCTTCTTTATTTCTCTCTGAATGTTAAGGCGGGAAATAACTAATTTTAAACAGTAGAATAAACGGAAAAACTGGTAGGGAATTGACCCTATCAGTTTTTCTGTTATCATAGTATAACGGATTGTTTTTTGCTATAATAAGTTTGTTATGGACTTATACGGAAGCTTGGACGTGATTATAAGAAATCCGTGATGATTACCAAAATAAGAAGAAAATCATATACTGTCTTATAGATAGACCGTTGGAATAGTTCGAAATGTTGGAGGTTCTTTAAGATGACAGTTTACCATTTTGTAGGAATTAAAGGGACAGGGATGAGTGCTTTAGCGCAAATTTTACATGATATGAAGCACACTGTTCAAGGTTCTGATGTAGACAAACGTTTTTTTACGCAAACAGCGTTGGAAAATCGTGGGATTTCTATCCTACCTTTTGATAAGAAGAATATTGAAGAAGGACAAGTGATTATTGCAGGAAATGCATTTCCAGATACGCATGAGGAAATTGAAGCTGCAAAAGAACTAAACTTGCCTATTTATCGCTACCATCACTTTTTAGGTGATTTTATGAGCAAGTATACGAGCATTGCTGTAACTGGTGCTCACGGAAAAACATCAACGACAGGATTGTTATCTCACGTGATGCAAGGAGCGAGCCCTACATCTTGTTTAATTGGTGATGGAACAGGAATGGGAGTAGAGGATAGTAAGTATTTTGTATTTGAAGCGTGTGAATATCGCCGTCATTTCTTGTCATATCATCCAGATTACGCAATTATGACAAATATTGATTTTGATCACCCAGATTACTTTGCGGACATTAATGATGTATTTAGTGCGTTTCAAGAGATGGCGCTGCAAGTGAAGAAAGGGATTATTGCGTGCGGTGATGATGAAGAACTTCAAAAGATTCATGCGAAAGTACCAGTTATTTTCTATGGATTTGGCGAAGATAATGATTTCCAGGCACGTAACATTCAAAAACGAACAGATGGCACTGGATTTGATGTCTTTGTTCGTAATACGTATTATGGGACGTTTGACATTACAGGTTACGGCAATCATAGCGTACTAAATGCATTAGCAGTTATTGCTCTTTGTCATTATGAAAACATTGATGTCGAAGTTGTGAAACAGCAGTTAACAACATTTGGCGGCGTAAAGCGTCGTTTCAACGAAAAGGTAGTAGGTGAGCAAGTAATTATTGACGATTACGCACATCACCCAACAGAAATTACCGTGACAATTGAAGCAGCTCGTCAAAAACATCCAGAACGTGAAATCGTAGCAGTATTTCAGCCACATACATTCTCTAGAACACAAAAATTCTTAGATGAATTTGCAGAAAGCTTACGTAAGGCAGATCAAGTATATTTATGTGATATTTTCGGTTCTGCGCGTGAAAATAGAGGAGAATTAACAATTCAAGACTTGCAGCAACGCATTGATGGTGCAGAGCTGGTTACAGTTATGACGACAGAAGTATTAAAGAAACATAAAAACGGCGTACTTATTTTTATGGGCGCTGGTGATATTCAAAAGTTTGAAGCTGCTTACGTAAAAGAAGTGCAAGTAGCGGAGAAGAAATAAGAAAATGAAAAAGACGTGTAGAGATGCACGTCTTTTTTGTATGTGAAAAATAAAAATCTTTATATGTATTTTGCGTAATACGTGATTTGTAGATGAGGGAATAGTTTTATAAAATTAGGTTGCGCAGTAAGAAAAGTGGAAGGGAAGAAATGTGCAGCAAAGGCTAGTTAATTTGAAAATTGACTTCGCTTTTAAACAGTTATTATAGTTTTGATAGGTGCATGTACTTATTGAGCTCACATATGAATAATAAAAAAGGTTGTTCTAAAAATGAATTTTTTAGACAACCTTTTTTATTATTGACCTAGAGTTAACTCTAGGTTGTAAGATGAAATTGTGGAAATTAAGGGGGAGATATGATGTATACAATTGGCAAAGTCGCAGAGTTAACAGGAATGAGCATTCATACACTTCGTTATTATGAAAAGTTAGGATTAGTGTCGCCGCCAAAACGAAATCGCGGTATTCGTCAATATACAGATGGAGATGTGCAGTTTTTACAATTTCTATATTCTTTAAAACAAACGGGAATGTCATTAGAGGAAATTGCAGAGTTTGCAAGTGACGGTTGTATTTTAGAAGAAATTAAGCAAAGAAAAGAAGACGTACCTTCGAAAATAAAAAAGCGCATTTCCATTTTAAAAGGTCATTTAAAAAAGATAGAAGTTCAAAAGAAACAATTAGAACGGGTAATTCAACTTACAGAACAAAAATTAGAGATTTATCATGATTTTTTAGGAGAAAAGCACTTGGAGGACGATGATGAAAAATAAAGTGTATTTACAGTTGCTTGGATTTGCATTATTTACTGGTGGAACATTTAACGTTTCCAAATATGCAGTACAATATTTTTCAACTGCTCACATTGCTGCGTGGCGTTTCGGCATAGCGGCGTTTGTTATGTTAAGTATTTTAGTTATCAGGAAAAATTTGAAGTTGGAAGAGTGTAAACAGAATATTGGTTACTACATGTTACTTGGGATAGTTGGTGTATTTGGGTTTAATTTCTGTTTCTTTTTAGGAATGAAAAGTACAGAGGCTATAAATGGCTCACTCATTATGGCTACGAATCCACTTGTTACGACAATATTAGCGAGGCTGATTTTACAAGAAAAAATAGTGAGAAGGCAAGTAATCGGAATGGCATTTGGATTTATTGGTGTAATACTTGTTATTACACAAGGGTCATTCTCTGTTATACAGAATTTATCTTTTTCCATAGGAGATTTGTTTATTTTATTGGGTAATGTTTGCTGGGGATTATATAGTGTATTAAGTAGAAAGCTTATTAAAAGTGGAAGTCCTATGCACACAACGACATATACGATGATTGTCGGAGCAATTGCTTTTCTCTGCGTTTCTTCTTTACAGAAAAATATAGTGCCTATTATGGATATTCCTCTATTCGCCTGGCTTTCCATCTTATTTATGGCTATTGGAACAAGTGTATTCGGCTATTTATGGTGGAATAACGGGGTGGCTCAAATTGGGGCCGCAAAAACATCATTGTTCTTTAACTTAGTTCCAGTTGTAACGATGATTATTTCTTTTCTAAATGGTGTAAATATAACTTCGGCACAAGTACTCGGAATGATTTTGGTAATTAGCGGTGTTCTTCTTTCATCGGGATTTTTTACATTACGTGTTAAAAAAGTAGTATAAATCTGTAATTTTTATTAACAATTTACAAATTAAAGTGTTAGAATAATAAGAAAATAAAAAGGGGATTTAGAAATGTTTACACTAAGAGTCGATGAAGAAATCGAACTACAATTGTTAGAAAAACATCATAAAGATGGGCTGTACAAATTAGTGGACAGCAACCGAGAATATTTACGAGAATGGCTTCCGTGGGTCGATCGTACGAAAACAGCTGAAGTATACAATGAAATCTTTCCAATGTGGTTGCATCAATTCGCAGATGGAAATGGTTTTCAAACAGGTATACGGTATAAAGGAAAACTCGTTGGGATGGTTGGTATGCATCCGGTGAATTGGGGAAAGAAAGCGGCAAGTCTTGGGTATTATCTTGCGGAAGAAGCAAGTGGAAAAGGTATTATGACGCGAAGTGTAGAGATTGTACTTCGTTATGCTTTTGAAGAATTACAATTAAATAAAGTTGAAATTCACTGCGGAGCAGAAAATGTAAAGAGCCGTGCAATTCCAGAACGACTTGGTTTTCACTTAGATGGAATTATGCGTGATGGCGAATGGTTATATGATCATTTTCACGACATTGCGGTGTATAGTATGTTAGCGAGAGAATGGAAGGAAAGAAGCGTATATTAGGGCGCTTCTTTTTTTCTGAATTTACTAACAATAAATAGTATAATATGGATAAGAGGTGATGGAAATGGAATTTCACGTGAAAAAGAATCCAATTATGATACTGTTTACTGTTATTATGCTGCTACTTGTCGTAATCTCCCCTATTATATCATTCACGCTGAATGAAAAGGGATGGCTAGCAGGACTTGTGGTAGGAATATTATTTCTAGCTGTCGAGATTATTTCTATTTCTGAAATATTTGTGTTTCAACATAAAATCGTTAATGATGAGCTCGTAACAGGGCATTGGTTAACAAAGAAGAAAATTCCGCTTGTAAGTATTCGAGCAATCCGGTTTGTTGGAAGAAGTAAGAGAAATTTAGAAATTACGTACGGCAATAATTTTGAAGTACATATGATTACAATGCCAAAAGAGAAAGAAAAATTTATGGAGCTGCTTTTGCAAGGAAGTCCTTATGTGAGAATAGAAAACTAAGTAAATAAACCCCTTAAACCCCTTTCTTTTAGGTGGGCGAGAACATCTGGGCATGTATGGAAGCGGTCAGGGCCTTTTTCTGCCATGTACGACGATAAAACAAAGAGAGAAAACGAGTGCAAATCATTTTTTGTTTTAAATAACAGCAACTTATATGTTGAAAAATCAAAATGGAATTATACATAAGGAGTAGCCGATGAAAAATATAAAAGTATTATTTTGCTTTGAAATGTTAACGGTGCTCATGATTTGTGTGAGGGGCTATGTCCGCTGGGAATGGCCTTTATACATGTCGATTGGAGTAGGGATTTTAGCAATCGTACTTCTCTATTATTTTCATTATCGATATGAGAAAAGTAAAGGGAAGAAATATTTTAAGCAATAAAATATCAGTATTCATCGGAGGGGTCTCTATGAGCATTCGTTGGCATAAACCGGATTGTCGGCAAGATTACATGGTTTTTGACACGCTATGGGAGGCTGAAGAGTGGAGAGGCTCTATCAGTAACGATATGTATGCGGGAGTTTTTGATGGATATACAACTCCAGACGAGAAAGTTGCCTATGTTTTGGCTTTTCGTTTGGCAAGTGTTCAACGATTTCATGTTCATACGGATACAGTTTGGCGGGGATAAATTGATGTATGAAGTATGGGTTACTCCATCTACTTAAAATAGGGGGACAGAGATATGGAATCTGGGACGGCCTTATATAGTATTTTTTCAATATTAGGACTTGTTTTCTATGTCGCAGCAGCAGCCTTTGTAGTATGTGTTATGTTAACTGTATTAAAGAGAATGAGAGAACGAAATGAGTATTTAAAAGATATACGAGATGAGCTTAGAAAGAGGAATAATACTTCGAACTAAGTTCATTTTTCATAATTTGGAGGTTTTCACATGACTAGAATAGGAATCATTCGTCACGGGAGTACACCGTGGAATAAAGAAGGAAGAGCACAGGGGAGTTCAGATATTTCCCTTGATCAAGCTGGAATAGCAGATGCATATAAACTAGCAGAGCGTTTGCGTAAGGAGAATTGGGATTTCATATATTCTAGTGATCTATTAAGAGCAAAGCAAACTGCTGAGATTATTGGAGGGGAAATTTCGAATATCCCTCTTTATTTGGAAGCTAGACTTCGTGAAGCAGGCGGAGGGCAAATTGAAGGGACAACGGAGGAAGAGAGAATTTTAAAATGGGGAAAGAATTGGAGAGAGCTGGATTTAGGGATTGAGGGTACTGATAGTGTTATAGCGAGAGGTCTTTCGGTCATTGAAGAGATTGCATATAAACATGATAACAAGAATATATTAATTGTTAGTCATGGTGCATTTATTAAACATCTTCTAAAGAAATTGGTACCTCAATTACATATGTTAGAATCCCCGAAAAATACGTCCTTAACGAAACTTATTCAATTAGAGAATGGTTGGGATTTAGAATTATATAATTGCACCGTACATTTAAGATAGAGGAGGGCAAGCGCCCTCCTCTATCCATGTCCTTTTTCCAAATAGAGTTATACAATTTTTTTAGAGGCCTTGTTATTTGAATAGAGACGTTCCCAAAGTTCGTTCATTTTGCTTCTGCCACTATCAATCTCAGGATTGAATTGGATTGCAGCCTGTTTGCGAATTGTCCAGACATTTTGCATTGCTTGTTGTAGTTTCTGATCGATTGTGCCGAGTCCTTTTCCGGCATGTTTAGCGATAGATAATCCAGCCGTTGTCCCTTGGGCCATGGCAATTTTTCCGCTTTCGATGCCAGTAATATTACCAGCGACAAATAGCCCATCAAGAGGGGTTTCCATCGCTTCTGAATGATGAGGTACGTGGCCGCCAAGTTCAGGAATGTATTGAAACGGGCATCCGGCAACAGCAGCAAGCTCTGCTAGCGGATATAGGCCGCCTGCAATACAGACGAAATCCGCATTGTAAATTGCTTCAGATCCCCGAATAATATTGCCATTTGCATCAATATCAGCGATACGTACCCCTTCCACTTGATCCTTACCGATAATTTCAAGTGCTGCTTTCCGAAGCTGGAGAGGCGTACCATTTACTTTCATGCCGTTTTTCGGATAAAAGTTTAAGCCGATTTTTCTCATCCAGTCACTTTTCATGAAACGACTCCCGATGCGCAGCAGCGGCGATGGAGCGAGATGTGATGCATGTAAGAGTGATTTCATGACCGCTTCAGGGTCGCCAGCTTGTTTACTAAGGGCACTTTTTTCCGGAAGGACAATGCGATCAACTGTTATGCCAGCTAACTGTAATTCATTTAAAATCGCAAATGATAAAATATTCGCTCCGATAATGATTCCTTTTTGGCCGACTTGGACGCGGTGCACATTTGTCATGACTTGCGCCGCGCCGATTGACATGACACCAGGAAGGGTCCAGCCCGGCAGCGGGATAGGGTACTCCGCTGCCCCGGTAGCTACTAATACAAATGGTGCTTCTAACGTACCCACACTTGTATGCACATTCCATAGGTTGTCTTCTTTGGTTAAGTTATAAACGGATACGCCGCAACGAATATCGACCGCTAACTGCTGTGCTTTTTGATAAAGGCGTTTCGATTCTTCAATTCCATTCCACCACTCACCAGAAGGCTCTTGATGAAGTTGTCCGAGTAATCTGCCGCCTGGCTTTATAAATTCATCAATAACGGTCACTTTGAGACCAAATTCCGCCGCAGTAATAGCTCCTGCTAATCCGGCTGGACCTGCTCCAATTACAATTACATCAATCATCGCTTTTCCACCATCCTTCTTACAATATTCGGATGCTGTTTCCCGCTTTCAACGACCATATCTTGCTGGGCGACTGTTAAGCAAGCTCTTACATTTGGTTGCTGATTGACAGTTACACGGCACTCTAAGCAGTGGCCGATGTTGCAATAAATTCCTCTAGGTGTCCCGCTATCTTCGTGAACGCGTAGTGTTCTTACTTCATTTGCTAATAGAGCAGCGGCAATTGTTTCATTTTCATACGCTTCGTATTCAACTCCATCAAATTGAAAAGAAATACGTTCTCTATCATCTAAATTCCCTAAAATGGGATGATTCATAATTCTAGTCATTGTTTTTCACCTACTGTTCCAAATGTCACCGGCCGAACTGGGGGCTGGTATTTTAACGGAATTTCACTAGGTGACACATTTGGGATGACGCTTTCGATAATGCTATCTAATGTTAGGCGGCACGTACGGCCGCCGCAAAAGCCCATTCCTGCTCGTGTTCTTAATTTTAATTCTCTTGCTGTGCATTGATGTTGATTTGCTGTTTTACGAAGTTGTCCGTAAGTAACTTCTTCACACCGGCAAATTACAATGCTATCTTTGTTCCCCATTTGAATTCCTCCTCCATTGTCGTTCATAAAAATACTATGCAAAAAATGTGCCAATCTAGAGGAGGAAGAGGGTTAATTTAAGCCAAGCCGCTTTAATCGATTATATAAAGTGGCTCTTGTGATACCAAGCTGTTTTGCACACTCTAATTTATTTCCATCTAATAGATGTAACGCTCTTTCAATTACTTTTTTCTCGTGCTGATTCATTTCTTCTTGCAATGGTAAGATGGTGCAATCATTTTCTAGAAGTATATGAGATGCAGTCTTTAGTGTGTCTTCAAATCTAATACTTTTTGTATGGAAGGGTAAATACTCTCTTTTTATTACACCATCTGTTGCAAATACGATAAGCCGCTCTATGCTATTACGCAGTTCGCGAATATTACCGGGCCAATTATAACAAAGCAGTTCATGCATGACTTCTGGCGGGAATTCATGAATTGGCCGCTGATAACTCAAAGAAAAATCATGT
Organism: Bacillus sp. NPDC077411; assembly: GCF_044543425.1. Taxonomy (NCBI): domain Bacteria; kingdom Bacillati; phylum Bacillota; class Bacilli; order Caryophanales; family Bacillaceae; genus Bacillus; species Bacillus sp. NPDC077411. The sequence goes on from NZ_JBITWA010000011.1 coordinate 148,727, forward strand.
AAAAAATAATGAGTTAATTCAATAATATCTTCTTGCCGCTCTCTTAAAGGAGGGATATGCAAACTAACTACATTTAGCCGGTAATATAAATCTTCACGGAACAGTCCTTGTTTCATTAATTCTTGTAAATCACGATTTGTGGCAGCGATGATACGGAAATCGATGTTGATTTCTTTTTCTCCGCCGACCCGGTAATATTTCCGCTCCTGCAGCACGCGTAGAAGCTTTACTTGCATTTCGAGCGGTATTTCACCTATTTCATCAAGAAATAATGTCCCTCCTTTTGCTAGTTCTATTTTTCCTTTTTTTCCTTTACTGTCAGCACCGGAGAAGGCGCCCCGTTCATATCCGAATAACTCACTTTCAAATAAAGATGCTGGTATCGCACCGCAGTTAATCGAAATAAAAGGTGCTTTCGGTTCCTCGCTCGCTTCATGGATTGCTTTGGCAAACACCTCTTTTCCGACACCGCTTTCGCCCAATATAAGAACAGTGGATTTCACAGAACATACTCTTCTAGCTAAATCCACTGTTCTTTGCAGAGCGGCACTTTTTCCTTTAATGGAATAAAAGGGATCAGATGAATCCTTGTATTTTGCTACTTCTTGTTCTAAACGGTGTACTTCATTGGACATATTAAATAATTTTTCATTCAGTACAACTTGATTTGTAATATCCGTTTCAGAAACGACTGCACCGATAATCTGATCGTTAAAATAAACGGGGTTAGAGTTAATTAAGACAAATAAATCAGACTGAGGCTGATGGTGCTGTCCTACAATCCTTTTCCCTTTATGTAGAGATTGTAAGATTTCTAGATTTTTATAGTCAAAGAAATCGGTAATTGGTCGGCCAATTATATCTTGCCGTTTGACTGAGAATATTTTTTCAGCTCCTTCTGTCCATGTACGAACACGCTCCTTATCATCAATGACCGTGACGGAAGAATCCGTCGTTTGAATGACGGTTTCATAAAATGCCTTTAATTGATTGTAAGAGTTATGAAGAAAATGAATGATTTGTGCTGCTGTGATACATCCTAATGGATTTTTGCTTGTATCAAGAATAATAGCTGTGGAATGATGACGAAATGCCTGAAGTAAGGTGAATAATGAATCGTCCTCGTATACGACCTTGCATGGAAGTTCAGGCGCTTTTGGTGTTGAACGATAATAAAATCCCCCGTTTTTCTGTTCGATCTGCTGTGTATCGAACGGTGTATCTATTAGAAGTTGTTTTATTATTTCCTTTATTGACGGCAATGAAAACATAATGATCCCCCTTCCGCACTGTAAAAAAATATTAACACTGTAAAGGGAATTATACACTTATTTACAAAAAATTTAAAATATTTTGTAATAAGGTAAGGTTTTCATCAGCAAGGAAAGAAATAATGATCCATTTTGCAAGTTTCACATTAATTGGCACACGAATTGCATTTTAGGTAATGAGGCCATTTCATCGAGAGGAGGAATGCCATGTGAAACATTGTGACGTGTTAGTCATTGGCGGAGGAATTATTGGCTGTTCGATTGCTTATTATGTATCTAAATACGGAAGAGACGTAACGATAATTGAAAAAGGAGAATTTGTTAGTGGCACGTCTTCACGATGTGACGGCAATATTTTGGCGATTGATAAAGATCCAGGTTTCGATAGTCAGATGTCGTTGTTTAGTCAAAATTTAGTGGATGAATTAAGTAAAGAGTTAGAGCATTCATTTGAATATCGTGCTCCGGGAAGTATTCTTGTTTGTGAAACAGATGAGGAGATGGAAGCGGCACAAAAATGGGTAGATCGTCAAAAAGCCGCTGGTTTACCATTTCGAATGCTGGACCGGCAGGATATTCGGCATGAGTCTCCCTTTTTTGCAGATGATTTATTAGGGGGGCTAGAATGTGCCACTGATTCCACGGTCAACCCTTATCTCCTAGCTTTTTCACTTCTGGAAGAAGCAAAAAAACTAGGGGCCAAAGCTTTCAAACATACAGAAGTGAAACAAATGAAAAAAGAAGAAAGTGGTTCATTTGTTGTAGAAACGACAAATGGAATTTTTACTGCGGATCATGTCGTCAATGCGGCTGGAGTATGGGCACCTAGAATAGGCAAGATGCTTGATCTTTCCATACCGATTGAACCGAGAAAAGGGCATATTATCGTTGCTTCGAGGCAGCAGCATGTAGGATCTCGAAAAGTAATGGAGTTTGGCTACCTAATTTCTAAGTTTGGTGGAAAGCGCGTTGTTGATCCACTAACTGAAAAATACGGAGTCGCTCTTGTCTTTGAACCAACGGAAAGTCAAAACTTTTTAATTGGAAGCAGCAGAGAATTTGTTGGCTTTCATACGGCAGTAAACAATGAAGTCATTAAATGTATCGCTAACCGAGCAATCCGGTTTTATCCGAAAATGGCGGATATGATGGTAATTCGTTCGTATGCAGGATTACGTCCATGGACGGAAGATCATTTGCCAATCGTTTCACGCGTGGATACAATTCCAAATTATTATATTGCGGCGGGACATGAAGGGGACGGCATTAGCCTCGCAGCAGTAACAGGGAAAATAGTAGAAGAACTCATTAACGAAAAAGAAACGTCTATTCCCGTTGATCCGCTTAGCTTTAACCGATTTACAGAAAGGATGTTGAGTAGATGAGGGCACAAAGAGTCTTTACAACAATTGATACACATACAGGCGGGAATCCAACGAGAACACTAATTAGCGGGCTTCCAAAATTAGTTGGAGAAACAATGTCAGAAAAAATGCTCCATATGAAAAAGGAATATGATTGGATTCGTAAATTGTTAATGAATGAACCACGCGGTCATGATGTTATGTCTGGTGCTTTATTAACGGATCCTTGCCATCCAGAGGCTGATATTGGCGTGATTTACATAGAGACGGGTGGATATTTACCGATGTGTGGACATGACACGATTGGTGTGTGTACGGCTCTAGTTGAGTCTGGGTTAATTCCCATTCAAGAGCCTGTTACTTCCTTAAAGTTGGATACGCCTGCTGGACTCGTCGAAGTGGATATTTCAATAGAAAATGGAAAAGCAAAAGAAGTGTCTTTTTGTAATATCCCAGCGTTTCTTTTAAAAAGCATTTCCGTTGATGTTGAGGGAATTGGGCGTATAGATGCCGATATTGCCTACGGAGGGAATTTTTACGCAATCATTGATGCGAAATCGGTTGGATTGGAGTTAATTCCAGAGAATGCTTCTCACATAATTGAAACAGCAATTAACATTAGAAACATCATTAATGAAAAAGTTGAAATCGTTCATCCGCAATATGCGTTTATTAAAGGGTTAACTCATGTTGAGTTTTTTACTGAACCAACTCATGAGGAAGCAGATGTGAAAAACACAGTGATTGTTCCTCCAGGAGGAATCGATCGTTCTCCATGTGGAACGGGTACCTCTGCGAAATTAGCTGTCCTATATGCGAATCAAGAAATTTCAATTGACGAAGAATTTGTGCATGAAAGCATTGTCGGTTCTTTATTTAGAGGACGCGTATTGGAAACGACAGATGTGGAAGGGGTTGAGGCTGTTGTAACTCAAATTACAGGATCCGCTTGGTTAATGGGGATGCACCGATTCTTCTACAATGAGGAAGATCCACTTAAAGAAGGCTTTCTGCTCATTCCGCCAATGGAACATGAAATGGAGGACGTGAAATGAAAATTCAGAAGACGTATTCAACGACAGATGTGCACGTAGCTGGGGAAGCATTTCGTGTTATTAAAGATGTGCCATTCATTCATTATCAAAATTTGGAGCAGTTAAATGAGCAGTTTATGCATGTATTTGCAGATGACATCTACCTTTTATTAAACGAACCGCGCGGGTTTGCTGGGTTGAATGGTTGTCTTGTTGTTCCGACGATTAACGAACAAGTAGATGCCGCAGTATTATTTTTAAATCATGAAGGAACGGTTCCAATTCATTACGGCGGCATTGTTGCTGTAATTACAACTTTACTGGAATGCGGTCATCTACAGCCGAGAGCATCAAATGAATATAAAATCGAAACGCTCAGAGGTGTGATTTCAGTTACCGCTATGATGGAGAATGATGAAGTAGTTTCGGTGATGATAGAAAGTGAACCGTGTCAAGTAGTAGAAACAAACATTTCTCATTCGAATATCAATACACAGTTCTCCCTCGTGCAAGCCGATCAATTATATGCAGTGTTTGAGAAAGGTGATATTGCCGCAGAAATTTGTGTTGAGGAACTGTCTGAATTGAAGAGATGGGGACAAACGATGCATCAGGCTCTTGAGTCGAAATTTCCAGTAAGAGGTATCATTTTAATGGATGATTCACATTTAAAAGAGGGCCGAATTAAAACAATCACGTTTCGTGAAGACCAGTATATCGTTCGCTCTCCCGGCTTTGAATCGACAAAGGCGTGTTATACAAGTTTACTTGCTAAAGGGAGATTGGATATGGAACCGCCATTTGTAAATGAAAGTATTTTCGGTAGCACTTTGACCGTACAAGTAGCCAAACAAACAGAGAATGGATACAAATTCACTTTAAAAAGCCGCGGTTTTATTACTGGAATGCAGATGTTTGTATTAGATCCGACAGACCCGTTACCTGCTGGCTTTTTACTAAAATAATGGAAATGTAACAATGTACCTCTATACGAGATTTATAGATTAATAAAAACGATTGTCTATATAAATACAAATTGCCCCCCTTTTTTTAGGGGAGGTGAGAGCATCTGGCCATGCATAGCAGCGGTCAGGGCCTGTTTCTGCCACATGCAAGGTTTAAAACAAAGAGAGAAAGCAAGTAGCCGTCATGCTTTGTTTTGCACAACTGCGGCTTGTATGTTGAACAATCAAAATGGATTTATATAGTAAAAAAATATTAAGGGGGAAATAGAAATGACAACAATTAGAGGAGCTTATCCAGTGTTAATTACTCCAATGAATGAGGCGCAGGAGATTGATTGGGGCGGTGTGAAAAATAATGTGAACTACTTCGTAGAGCAAGGCGTTGCAGGTATTGTGATTAACGGAAGTACTGGAGAGTTTGTAAGTTTATCAAAAGAAGAAAAGTTCCAAATGGTTGAAACTGTATTGAAAGAAGTAAACGGCCGCATTCCGGTTATTGTAGGCACAGCAGCTGAAACAACAAAAGAAACGATTGAATATACGAAACAGGCGGAGGCACATGGTGCAGATTGTGCACTCATTATTAATTCTTATTACTGCAAACCGAAAGAAGAAGAGATTTATTTCCACTTTAAAAAAGTATCAAATGCAGTGAATGTACCGATTATGTTGTACAACAATCCGTTTACATCTGGCGTTGATATGAGTACAGAGTTGATGCTGAAAATCGGAAAAGAATGTGAAAGGGTTACTCACATTAAAGAATCAAGTGGAGATATCCGCAAAGCAAGAGACCTTGTTAGACAAGGCAAAGGGGATATTGAAATTTTCTGCGGTTCAGAAGATTTAGTTATGGAGTCTTATTTAGTCGGGGCAACGGGCTGGATTTCTGTTGCAGGGAATATTGTGCCAAAGCTTGTTACGCAAATGTTTAATCATTTCCAAAAGGGTGAGTTAAAAGAAGCTTGGGAAATCAATGATCGTATTTTACCGCTTTGTACATTCCTTGAGGGGTCAGGAAAATACGTGCAAATTGTGAAACGTTCGATGGAATTAAATGGGCAGGCAGGAGGACCCTCTCGTTATCCTCGTTTAGGATTGACACCTGAGGAAGATCAAAAACTTAAGGATATTTTATCAAGTTTAACGGCTGCTTCACGTGTGTAAAATGAAAAATCCATCAGTAAGGGGGTTCTTCCCCCCTGCTGATAGTTAGTTGAACGAATCGACCTTCTTAGGATTTGGTAGGGTTTTACTGACCGTAAATAGCGGGATATAAAATGTAAAGGGGAGAGGAATATGTTAACTGCACAGATAGAATTAAAGCCGAGGGTGAAAGCTTTTTTAGAAGGAAATATTGAGCTCTTTATCGATGGGAAATTTGTATCAGCTCTAAGCGGCAAAAAGTTTGAAACTTATAATCCGGCAACAGAAGAAGTACTTGCTTTCGTAAGTGAAGCCGGGGAAGATGATGTTGATTTAGCGGTAAAGGCTGCACGCCGGGCATTTGAAAAAGGGCCGTGGCCTGAACTTAGTGCGGCTGAAAGAGCGCATTTAATTTACAAGCTGGCTGATTTAATTGACGAACATAAAGAAGAACTAGCTCAATTGGAAGCGCTGGATAATGGAAAACCATATCAAGTAGCGCTAGAGGATGATATTCCGGCAACGGTAGAGCATTACCGTTATTACGCTGGCTGGGCAACGAAAATACTTGGTCAAACAACCCCGATCTCAAAGGACTATTTAAACTATACACGTCATGAACCGATTGGTGTTGTCGGCCAAATTATTCCATGGAACTATCCGTTAGTGATGGCTGCGTGGAAAATGGGAGCAGCACTTGCGACAGGATGTACAATCGTCTTAAAACCTGCTGAGCAAACGCCGTTATCTCTATTATATACAGCACAGCTTTTTAAAGAAGCTGGCTTCCCAGATGGCGTCGTGAATTTCGTCCCTGGATTTGGTCAAACAGCAGGAGCAGCGATTGTCAATCATCATGATATTGAAAAAGTGGCTTTTACAGGTTCGACTGATACTGGCAAGTATATTATGCGCCAAGCAGCTGAAACGATCAAACATGTGACATTAGAGCTTGGAGGAAAATCACCAAATATTATTTTAGAAGATGCAAATATAGGTGAGGCAATTACTGGTGCTTTTAACGGTATTATGTACAACCATGGTCAAAACTGCAGTGCAGGATCTCGCGTGTTCGTTCATAGAAAACATTACGAAACAGTGGTGGAAGAATTAGCGAAACGCGCGAACAATGTAAAACTTGGTGCAGGAATGGAAAAAGGTACTGAAATGGGACCGCTTGTTTCGAAAAAGCAACAAGAGCGTGTGTTACGTTATATCGAAAAAGGAAAAGAAGAAGGGGCAAGAATTGCAGCTGGTGGTGAGAAAGTGTTTGAAAAAGGATACTTCGTTCAGCCAACTATTTTTGCTGATGTTACAGATGAGATGACAATCGCAAAAGAAGAAATATTTGGTCCAGTAGTCGCAGTTCTGCCATTCGATACGGTTGAAGAAGTGATTGAAAGAGCGAATAACACTCCATTTGGACTCGCTGCAGGTGTATGGACAGAAAATATTAAAACTGCACATCAAGTGGCGAATCGCTTAAAAGCTGGCACAGTATGGATTAATGACTACAACTTAGAAGACGCTGCAGCGCCGTTCGGTGGCTATAAACAATCAGGTATTGGCCGCGAAATGGGATCTTATGCACTCGACAACTATACAGAAGTAAAGAGCATTTGGGTGAACTTGAAATAAAGTGAAACTTCCATCAGTGGGGCTTACTGCCCGTTAATGCGGGATAAAAATTGAAAATAGACATAAAAAAACCTTTCTTTTTAGGTGGGCAAGAGCATCTGGCCATGCATAGAAGCGGTCAGGTCCTTTTCCTGCCACATGCAAAATTTAAAACAAAGGGAGAAAGCAAGTAGCGGGCATGTTTTATTCTGCATAGCGGTGGCTTATATGTCGAATAAAATTAAAATGCATTTATCTGTAGATGCTAATTGAAAAACTGAAAAAAATCTTTCTTTGTCATGTGGAAGAGAGTATCTGGCCGCGCGTAGAAGCGGTCAGGTCCTTTTTCCTGCCACATGCGAAATTTAAAACAAAGGGAGAAAGCGAGTAGCGGGCATGTTGTGTTCTGCATAGCAGTGATTTATATGTTGAGAAAATTAAAATACATTTATATATTTAGAGGGTATTCTATCTACTAAACGTTAAGGGGAATTTATATTGTCCTTCTAGAAAATTATGAAATAATGGCAATAGTCTCTCTTTAAAATACTGAAAATTAAGAAAATGACACAAGAGAGGAGAGGTTAGGGTATGTCTAACAAAGGCAAGTTTAAAAGAGAAATATCACTACTGGATTTAGCCTTTATCGGTTTTGGCTCTATGTTTGGATCAGGCTGGTTGTTTGCTGCTAGCCATGTTGCAGGAATAGCAGGTCCGGCTGGAATTATTTCATGGGTCATTGGTGGAATCGCTATTTTGTTATTAGGACTTGTATATTGTGAACTTGGGGCATCACTTCCGCGAGCTGGAGGAATTGTTCGTTATCCTGCATATTCTCATGGTCCGATACTCGGATATTTATTAGGATTCATTACTCTTATTGCATTTTCAAGTTTAATTGCAATTGAAGTAGAAGCGGCTAGGCAATATGCTGCAGCTTGGTGGCCAAGTCTGACTCAAGAAAATTCTACTTTGCCGACTGTAAGCGGCTGGTTTATGCAATTTGGACTGCTCGTCATTTTCTTTTTATTAAATTATTGGAGTGTAAAAACATTTGCGAAATCGAATTTAATCATAACCATCTTTAAATTTTTTGTACCAGCATTAACAATTATTGTATTGTTAATATATTTACATGGCGATAATTTTTCAAGTGCTGGTTTCGCACCGTTTGGATTTTCTGGTGTACAAGCAGCTATTTCTGCAGGCGGTGTTATTTTTGCTTATTTAGGACTGACACCTATTGTATCAGTTGCAAGTGAAGTGAAAAAACCGCAAAAAACAATACCGATTGCTCTTCTTTTGTCTGTGATCTCTTCAACAATTATTTACGTTCTTTTGCAAGTTGCTTTTATTGGCAGCATTCCAATTGAAATGCTTAGCCAAGGCTGGGCAGGAATTAGTAAAGAATTTAGTTTACCATTTAAAGATATTTCTGTTCTCTTAGGACTGAGTTGGATGGTCTATTTTATCGTTTCCGATGCCATTATATCACCGAGCGGAACGGGAAATATTTATATGTCTGCTACTCCTCGCGTTGTATATGGCTGGGCTCAAAGCGGAACTTTATTTAAAGTATTTTCTAAAGTTGATGCCAAATCAGGGATACCAAGACCTGCACTTTGGCTTACATTTGTCCTTTCTGTTTTCTGGACATTGCCATTTCCTTCATGGGAAGCATTAATTAATGTTGTTTCTGCAGCGCTTGTATTAAGTTATGCTCTCGCGCCGATTACAACGGCGGCGCTTAGAAAACGGGCTCCTGAACTAAATCGTCCATTTTTAGTAAAAGGAATGTCAATCATTGGGCCTCTTTCATTTATCATTGCCTCATTAATCGTGTACTGGTCTGGTTGGCAAACACTTTCTTGGTTATTATCTTCACAAGTTATCATGTTTGTCATCTATCTATGTTGCAAAAAATGGGCACCAACTTCACAAGTATCTTTTGCCCAGCAAATCAAATCATCGTTATGGCTCGTTTTTTACTACATTGCCATAATGGTAGTGTCGTACTTCGGTATGTTTGGCGGGGGAAAGGGGTATTTAACCTATTCAACAGATTTGCTAGCTGTTAGTATTGTTTCTTTGGTTAGCTATTACTGGGCGATTCATACGGCTTTACCAGTTGTCGATTTGGATGATGAAGATGAAGTGGAGAGCTCTGATTATGTACAGGTAGAGAATGCGCCGGTTAGTAAATGATATTTGTATAAGAACAAATTGAAAAAACGATCTAAAAACCTTTTTCTCTTTAGGTTGGCGAGAGCATCTGGCCATGCATAGCAACGATCAGGGCCTTTTTCTGCCACATGCTAGGGTTAAACAGAGGGAGAGTGCAGATCATTTCTTTTCAGTATAACAATGACTTGGATGTTGATAAATCAAATGGGTTTATGAGGTTCTAGTTCGAAAAATAAAAACAAAGAAAAGGAAGAAGCAATGGTTTTATCAAGACCTAAATTGTAAAAAGTCATAAAAAATAAAGGGCTATACATATTAGTCATGTCTAATATGTATAGCCCTTTTACTTCATGTTCAACAATCGCACTCTTTTCTGGAACAACA
>NZ_JBITWA010000012.1:0-154948 GCF_044543425.1 Bacillus sp. NPDC077411
TAAGATCCCTGAAAGATGATCAGGTTGATAGGTTCGAGGTGGAAGCGTGGTGACACGTGGAGCTGACGAATACTAATAGATCGAGGACTTAACCATATAATATGAAGCAAATGTTATCTAGTTTTGAAGGAATATACCTTCATAAGTCTGGTAATGATGGCAGAGAGGTCACACCCGTTCCCATACCGAACACGGAAGTTAAGCTCTCTAGCGCCGATGGTAGTTGGGACTTTGTCCCTGTGAGAGTAGGACGTTGCCAGGCTTACAATATTCCGCAGTAGCTCAGTGGTAGAGCTATCGGCTGTTAACCGATCGGTCGTAGGTTCGAGTCCTACCTGCGGAGCCAATTGGAGAGCTGTCCGAGATGGCCGAAGGAGCACGATTGGAAATCGTGTATACGTCATAAGCGTATCAAGGGTTCGAATCCCTTGCTCTCCGCCATAAAAAATTTGGCCCGTTGGTCAAGTGGTTAAGACACCGCCCTTTCACGGCGGTAACACGGGTTCGAATCCCGTACGGGTCACCACTTTGGAGGATTAGCTCAGCTGGGAGAGCACCTGCCTTACAAGCAGGGGGTCGGCGGTTCGATCCCGTCATCCTCCACCATATAAAATAATGAATAGTATCATCGCGGGGTGGAGCAGTCTGGTAGCTCGTCGGGCTCATAACCCGAAGGTCGCAGGTTCAAATCCTGTCCCCGCAACCAATGGTCCCGTGGTGTAGTGGTTAACATGCCTGCCTGTCACGCAGGAGATCGCCGGTTCGACCCCGGTCGGGACCGCCATTTGTATAAAGGCTCGGTAGCTCAGTCGGTAGAGCAGAGGACTGAAAATCCTCGTGTCGGCGGTTCGATTCCGTCCCGAGCCACCATTTTAAAATAAATAAGCCGGCTTAGCTCAATTGGTAGAGCAACTGACTTGTAATCAGTAGGTTGGGGGTTCAAGTCCTCTAGCCGGCACCATGTAAGTTTCGGAGGGGTAGCGAAGTGGCTAAACGCGGCGGACTGTAAATCCGCTCCTTCGGGTTCGGCAGTTCGAATCTGCCCCCCTCCACCATTTATATTTTATATAGGGGCATAGTTTAACGGTAGAACAGAGGTCTCCAAAACCTCCGGTGTGGGTTCGATTCCTACTGCCCCTGCCAACACAATATGGCGGCTGTGGCGAAGTGGTTAACGCATCGGATTGTGGCTCCGACACTCGTGGGTTCGATTCCCATCAGTCGCCCCATTTTTAAATATAACTTTACAAAACAAATTGATTGTGATAATATACTAAATGTCCGGTTCGGATATTTTAAGGAATAAAATAATTAATGCATCATATAATGTATTAATAACTCGGTGGGCTATAGCCAAGCGGTAAGGCAACGGACTTTGACTCCGTCATGCGCTGGTTCGAATCCAGCTAGCCCAGCCATTTTTGCGGAAGTAGTTCAGTGGTAGAATACAACCTTGCCAAGGTTGGGGTCGCGGGTTCGAATCCCGTCTTCCGCTCCAAATTTAATATGGCGGCATAGCCAAGTGGTAAGGCAGAGGTCTGCAAAACCTTTACCACCGGTTCAAATCCGGTTGCCGCCTCCATATTATGCCGATGTGGCGGAATTGGCAGACGCGCACGACTCAAAATCGTGTTCCGTAAGGAGTGTCGGTTCGACCCCGACCATCGGTACTGTAAATAGCTTTAAATCAAGGCTTCTCATATGTGAGGGCTTTTTTATTTTGTCTTTTTTTACACGACAGAAATAAGTAAAAATCGTGTGCATCGAATCAGACGCATAGGAGGTTTTTATAATGAGACGTCGTGGAGAACTGACAGATACTGAATTGAATTTAATCACACAAAAAATAAATGATGAAGAAGCATTATCTTTCTTTATTAAAGATTGCCACTTAAGAAATCTAAGACCAGCAACTATACAGTATTACCGAAGCGAGCTTTCGGTCGCAAAGAATACTTTAAATAAAGAGCTGGTGGATCTCCAACAGAAAGACATTGAGAATCTAATCCTCCAAAGTAAACAACAAATATCCATTACAACTATTAATACTCGTTTGCGTGCTTTACGAGCATTTTTTAACTTCCTCCATAAACAAAAATATATATCTAAAAATCCAATGAAGAATATAAAGCTGTTAAGAGACAGACAAAAAATAATTGAAACTCTTGATAAACATGAAATCGAAGCACTGATAAAGACGATAAGGAAACAAAAAACATTCATTGCTTTTAGAGATGAAGTTATTCTACTTATTTTTCTAGATACTGGCGTTCGATTGTCAGAGTTAGCAGGGATAGAAGTGCAGGACATACAAGGAAATAAGCTGATTATTCGTCAGACTAAAAATTTATTTGAACGAACGGTTTACTTGTCAGAAAGAACTCAAGAAAAGTTAGGAATATATCTAAAACTTAGAGGAAACCTTGAGACGAAAAAATTATTTGTTAACCATGATAATGGGGAATTTAAAGCAAGAGGAATTCAGGCAAGGTTTTGGAAGCATGGTCAAGATGCAAAAATAGATAAAAGAGTTAGTCCTCATACATTTAGACATACGATGGCCAAACGAATGATTCTTGCTGGAGTAGATGCTTTCACTCTTATGACGATACTTGGTCACTCTGATATGACGATAACAAAGAAATACGTAAATCTTTGGGGGCCTGATATTGAACAGAAGCATAAAGAATATGGAGCATTAAAAGGTTTGAATCTTTAGTTTTACGAATATTCAGATAAATTATATAATTAAATAAGAGATGGTATATGAGTTTGGCGGCTCTACCATCTCCTAATAAAAGAAACAGAAGATTGACCTCTGTTATAAAATTTTAGCATGTCTTCTTTTGTTGTGTCAAAAGGAGAAGGACAATGAAATTAATATCGATTTTATCAGGAAAAGGTTTTGTGATGTACAACAAAGAGCTTGCTCATTCAGTTTCAGTTAATGGAGCAATTATTTTTGGTCAGCTATGTTCAAGTTATGAAAGCTTTGGAAGTAAGGGCATGTTAACGGTTAGAGACAATAAAGAATACTTCTTTTTAACAAGTGAAACATTAGAGGAAGAAACAGCACTTACATATAAGCAGCAACTCAAGGCGGCTAAAGAATTAGAGGGAGCGGGTTACATTGAAACGAAAGTCATGGGAGTTCCATCAAAGAAATATTTTCATATCACAGATAAAATTGTAGATGAACTATTGGGAAATCCTAGCTCTTCCAAAAGGGAAGACCTGAATGTATCGACAAATCAAGAACAGGAAGTACAAAACGTATTTCCTAGGTATGACAAAAGGGAAAACCTAGAGTTACCCAAAGGGAATACTAAGCCTGTACAAAAGGGTTCAACTATTAAAAAGAAAAAGAAAAATAAAAAAGAACAATATAAAGATAATAAAGAATACATTGTTAACAATAACGCTGATGCTCAAGTTAACAATTCCACTTTAAATATGAATAAAATGTCTCTTTTTCAACAAAAGACTTTGGACGCGGCCTGTAAATACCAATCGGAGTTCAGTATTGGAAGATGGGACAAGAAAACATACTTAGATATTGTAAATAAATTTATGTACGAAGCTATCGAGAGAGGCATTCATTTAGAAGTTAAATGCGTTGATTCATACGTTTATGGATTCTTGAAGAAAACTGCCCATCATCATGATATGAAGTATGGGAAAAAGAAATTTGAAGGAAAGAGCGAGCGAATACCTTTGTATAACTGGCTTGAAGACAATAATGAAGAGTTACCTTTTTAGTCACTAACTAGAATAGCTCTCAGTAGCTCCAGAAAGCCCACGATTGCATTTTAATTTGAGGGATATATATAATTGTATTTTGTTTACAAATTATACAGATGAAAATTAGGAGGGAGAATAAAAATGGTAGATGAAAAAGTGATTTTAGAGAAAATTATAAGAATTAATCGAAATACGGTTTCAGGCATACATGAACGCTTTAACAAGATTGATTCTGAAATTGGAAGAAGTGTAGCTGTAATTGAAATAAATACTGATTCACTTGTGAAAACATTAGATACGTTAGGGAAAGAGCTTAGAGAACAATATTATTCTCTAGGAAGGAGAATTGATCTTTTAGAAATGCAGGTGATTAAATATCAAAATGAGAAGGAGTTAAACGGTAAACAAGTAACATCTAAAGAAATATTAAGTATGATCGAAAACTTAGAGAATGAAGAACGTTGGAAATTACTCAATGAGATGTACGACTTGTATTACAATAAAGATGAATCAACAAAAGGAATTCCTTTAGACTTAGATTATTGATTAGGCTATCTAACCTAATTTTATTTTTTGAAAAAAATTTTATGATTTGCTTTACACTTTTTTCAGAGAGGATATAAGTACCTCCGTAAGATGAAAACAAACTTTGGAGGTAATTAGTTATGGGATGGGAAAAATTCGAATTAGAAAAAGAAGTCAAATTACTTATCGATAAACTTGAGCCTTTTTACCAGTTAAGGGCGGGAATGGTCGATATTAGTACTGATTTAGGGAAATATAGAAGTGATGAAGAAGAAGCAATAAAAAGTGTTCTTAATCTTATTGCAGAACTTGAACCTTATTTCCAGTCAAGCACTATCGGTCTAGTTGTAAGTTTGTTAAAGAGCAGAATTCATGAAGAAAAAGATTTCGATAAGTTATTCCGAGAGGTTTATGGATGTACAGACTACGAAATCGTACAATCAACTGAACGTTTCTTAAATAAATATCGTATGGATAAAATTTTAAAGAACCAATATGGGGAGTCTTACTGGGACCAAGCTTAATGCTCGGTCTTTTTTCTAGGAGATAAGCAGGTTTTGCTTTATATAAACTTTTGATAAAGAGTACTAAGGAATTACAAGACGCTTTATAATAAACGAATAGGAGTTGTTGAAAATGGAAAAACAAATTCTTGAAATGTTAGTCGAAATGCAAAAGGAACAAAAAGAGTTCCAAGAAGAAACGAGAGTGAGTTTCTCTGATGTAAACAATCGATTGGACAGAATCGAAAAAAGACTTGATGGAGCTGGTCATCAGTCTGAGCAAGTAAGAGTAGAAGACATTAAAAAAAGATTAACAACAGTAGAGAGCGATATCTATCGAATGACAAGATAATAAAAACGAAATGAAAGCACTGGTTGAAAAACTGGTGCTTATTTTTTGTAAAAACGAAAACCGTCGCTCTAGCAAGGCGATAGCCGAAGCTAGACGTGACAGGAACGGAGTTATGTGAGCGTTCAAGGCGAAGCCTTGCGAACATAATGAAGTCTCCTGTTACGTAACTAAAAAGTGTTACAAAACTGTACATGAGTATATATACTGATGTACAAATTTGTAACAAATCTACATAATGTTTTCCGAAAAAGTTTTTCCTGATTGATTTACGTTTTTCACAATGCAGATACAAATGTATTGTGAGGAAATAAATTAATTGGAGGATAAACTATGAAAACACATCATGAAATGTATTTACAATCAATAAAACTCCAGCAAGGATTCAAAGCTAGATATGTCTCTGAATTAGTCTCTTACTTAAAAATAATCGATGGAATCATTAATTTGATTGAGTCTCCATGTGGCACTGGAAAAACAACATTCTTTATTAATGAAGTAGTTAAGAAAGCAAAAAACAAAGAACGAATTTTATATTTAGTGGATACATCAGTTTTAGAGGAATCATTACTTAGCAAGTATGAAGAATACTTAAAGCCTTATGACTCTTCGATTAAAGGAACTATGATTTACAATGAAGAACAACTTCCTAGTCATGGATTTGGAGTTCAAATTGCAGAACATAAATCTAAAGATAATCGAGCAATTTGTATGACATATGCTAAGTTTGCTCATGAACTTCAAAGAAGCAATGATGAAAACTTTTTAAACCAAATCAGATTTCTTTGTTGTGATGAGGTTCATAATCTGGCGAAATACATTGGGTTCAATCTTCAGCTAGGAGCAAAAAAGGAAGAAACAATCTTATATAAAGCTTTGGAAAAGATTGTTGAAGCTACTGATAAAGGAATATTTAAAACCTTGTTTATGACAGCAACACCTAAAAGAATAACTAAGCTTTTAAAGGGCAACTTCAATTACACTTGCAATAAGATCGTTTCTGAAAATGAATTACGAGGATATTTGTTCAACAGTCAAAGTGTTTACACGAATATTGATAACATTTTAAAAGAGCTTAGAAAATCCGATTTGCATGAAGACAACAAAATTCTGATGTACGTTGAAACAATAAAAAAATCATTGGAAGTCAGCTCGAAGTTAGAACAAAACGGCTTTAATGTTGCTTGCTTATGGAGCATCAACAATGAAAAGAAGATGGATAACTTTTCAAGGAAAGTTCGTGAACATATTATTGAACACGAGGAAATACCAGAATATGTTGATGTGGTCATAATCAATGCAGCGTATGAAACTGGATATAACATCTTCGATAAAGAAAACCTAGCTAAAACAGTAATTGTTCATAGCAGAAGTTCAGAAGTCATTACGCAAGTTCGAGGGAGAATAAGACATGACATTGAAAGTC
The DNA here is from genome assembly GCF_044543425.1 of Bacillus sp. NPDC077411. Lineage (NCBI taxonomy): Bacteria > Bacillati > Bacillota > Bacilli > Caryophanales > Bacillaceae > Bacillus > Bacillus sp. NPDC077411. Next base: position 6,545 of record NZ_JBITWA010000012.1, read on the forward strand.
TAGTTACTTTGAATCAAAGTGGAACGATTGAAACCGTCAAGCGTGATGAAACTGTTGCTGAATTATGTCCAACAAAGATTGAAAAATTCCTCGATGTTCCTTTGACGAAAGAAAAGAAAGAAGAACTGGTTCAGGAATTGAATATGATTAACGGGCATGGAAGACAAATGAAATGGACAACAATCAAGAAAATGCTAATTGAAAATGGGTTTAAGATAACTTCTGATACAACTAGAATCGGGGGAAAACAAGTAAGATTTGATGTTATCGAGAAAGGCTAAGTCTTCGAAAGATGGCTTATTTTTTTTGAGAAAGTTTACAAATCTCATTTACGTTTTTGATAAGGCAGATACAAATATATTACAACTAATAATTATACGGAGGAAATTAAAATGGGGAAATATTGGTATGACAATGATGAATTAACAAAACGAATCAATCGAGATGTTTCTCTTGAATCTCTTACAGAAGCTCAAGACGAAGACGGAAAAGAAATGGGAATGGAAGTACTTCACTTTCTTATAAGAAATCAAAAGAATCATAAAAAGAGAAAAATACAAGTAATAAGACAAAAAGACTTAGATCGTCAAGATTTACTTGGACAAGTTCTACGTGACTATCAAGATGGAATCAATCATCTTAAAAAAGATTTCCGAAAAGATGATGGTAAAAAGTTTGTTCGTTCTAGGGCAATTGGTCAAATGAAACAAGATATGATTTATTCAAAAGATGCTTTAGATGGAATCTTTGGTTACAGAACTGCTGTAAAAGAATCTACTGTACCAAATTTAAGTGTAATAGATTTGAAGAATCCTGCTCACGTAAAAGTTCTTCTTCCAATGAACATGGAATTCGACCCCAATAACGATTTAAGCTTTATCTTTTTAGATTTGGAAGAATTGATTCAAAATTTAAATGATGATGAAAAGCTTGTAGTTGATATGCTTCGAGACGAGCGCAATGTCAGTGAAATTGCTCAAGTTCTTGATATAACTTATAAAGCATGCCAATATAAAATTAGAAAAATCTGTGAAAAAATTGCTGGTTTTTAGGGGCGCAGCTATCCTTGAAACGACATATATAATATAAGAGTGTTGCTTATAAAAGCAAAAGAGATATAAAGAATACTCCGATTTGCTTTATATCTCATTCCATCTTTCTCCATGGAAGTTGGCTTCAATTTCAGTAGTTGAGTTTGAAAGTTTTGCAAAGCTTTTAAGGTTCATTGGGGAGTTGGTTAATCCTATTTCCACCTTCTCCTTCTTCTTTTTACAATTGTCATCTAGGGCTACTTCAAGTAGCTACTAATAATATAAAACGACAGAATGAGTTCTATCGTTTCCTATCGATTTTTTCTTGTTGAAGAGGCGTATCCTTCGTGGATGCGTCTTTTTCTTATTTTTGCCATTTTTCAGGTTTGCTTCGGCAAGCAAATTTTATATGGGAGTGAAAGAGACTATGAAAATGGAACTACGTTTTCAGGGCACTAAATTAAGTGCTAATGAAGATGGAAATCTCGTAGTGAGTGGCTACGTTAATAAAACGGGACAACTTAGTGAAGTTCTTGGATCAACAAAAAGATTCGTTGAAAAAATTGCAAAAGGAGTTTTCGCTCAGGCAATCAAGAATGCAAAAGAAATTGACTTTCTTGCTGAACATGATGCGAAAAAAATCCTTTCCTCAACGAGAAATAATTCACTTCGGCTGCATGAAGATGAAATTGGTCTTTATATGGAAGCAACAATCGTTCCTACAAGTTATGGAACAGATACTTATGAACTAATCAAATCTGGAATCTTTCAAAACATGTCATTTGGTTTTAAAACCCTTTCAGATTCTTGGAGGTCCCTTGGAAATGGTCTTCATGAACGAACTATTGAAGAGATGGAATTGTTTGAAGTCTCAGTTGTGAAAAATCCTGCTTATATGTCCAGCACAATTGCTGCTCGTGGTATCAACTTGATTGAAGAAGTTGAGATTCCGAGTTTAGCAGAAATTAAAAAAGAAGAGGAGAAATACAAAATGGAAAAAACAGAATTTAGATATGGTAGTTATAAAAATGAAGTAGAAGTTCGAAAAGAAACAGAAATCCGTGAGTTTAACGATAGCTTTCGTGATTTACAACTTACTTCTGGAAATGAAGCAGTTATTCCGACCGCGGTAGCTGACATGATCGTTGAAAAATTAGAAGAAACTTCTCCAGTATTTGCTCGTGCTCGTAAGATTCCATCTGCAAGCGGTTCAGTAAAGATTCCTAGAGAAACTGCTGTTGGTGTAGGTATGTTCGTGGGCGAAGCACAGAACTTATTAGAAGAATCAATGTCTCTTGGAGAAGTTTCTTTGAATCAAAAACGAGCTGGAGCCTACATTGCTCTTACAAATCAGCTAATTAATGATGCAGCAACGAACATGCATGAGTATGTTCCCAACTTACTTGCAAAACGTACATTCAAAGCAATTGAAAAATCAATCCTTCGTGGTACTGCTGTTGAAGAGTTTCGTGGAATCGTTCCTGATGTTACGGTTGAAAAGAAAACTCTATCTGTTGCTGCTACTGATGCTCAGTTACTAGATACATTGTTAGATATGGTTCTTAACGTACATCCTGAGCATCTTCAAAAATCTCAGTTCATTATGTCTAGACCATTCTACAATCGAGTTGCTAAGTTGAAGGATGCTTCGGGTCACTTTTATGTGCAGAACGGAATCGTCAATGGCAAACCAACTTATACTTTGTTCGGATTAGAAGTAGTTATCACTAATTCTTTAGATGCTGGCGATGTTGGACAAGTTCCATGTATTCTTGGAAGTTTAGAAGATGGATATGCAGTCATGGTGAAGAACGGTCCTAAAATGACTATGGTTCAAGATACTGACCATGCACTTCGTGGTTCAGTTGGTTTCTTGTTCGATGTTTATCTTGATGGTGCAGTTTACAATCCGGATGCGTTTACTAAATTAGAAATTATTGCGTAGTCTTATATGAAATATTTCATAAGTTAAGAAGTCAGAATCTTCGGATTTTGTCTTCTTTTTATTTTAAAAAACGAAACGAGGTAATATACAATGGCAAAAATGACGGGTATGAAATGTAAAGTATTCATTGAAGATGCTACAACTGGAAAGCTATTAGCTGGACAACGAAATGCTACACTAAGCCGAAGTGCTGAAACAATTGATGCTACGTCCAAAGACACCCTGGGATTCTGGAAAGAGTCTCTTGCTGGTTTTAAAGAATGGTCAATCGATTGCGACGGAGCATTCATCGAATCAGATACAGCTTACGGTCTTTTAGAAACAGCATTCATGAATTCTGAGAATGTTGTAGTTTATATCGAGTTACCATCAGGAACTAAGTACAAAGGTGAAACTACTATCACTGATTTCTCGTTGGAATTTCCATACGATGATCTCGTAACTTACTCCATCTCTCTACAAGGTTCAGGAGCATTGGAGACTATCACCGGAGCTTAATATTAGATAAGGCTAGGAGTAATACGCTCTTAGCCTTAATTTTTATCTGATATTTATAAGCTGCTGTTTTTTCACAGACAGTAATACAGATGCAGCTAATTTTAGGCTGATTGCAGTAGCACAGTTAAACGATAGAAAGGAGAAATACTAATGAGTGTTCATAACAAGCTATATCACTTAATACAAGTACGAGAGTATCTAAACTCAACACAGTATAGAGAAGCAGTTGCTTCTATCATTGCTAAAGACTTAGCAGAGAAGATTCAAGAGAGAGACCTTAAGGTTAAGAGAACAGTGGTATTAGATCGTACTAATCTACAGTTACGCTCGATGAAGCTACCTTCTGTAAGCTATGGGTTTATCCGTAAGTTCCTTTGATGATGATGATGTAGTTGAAGATGTTGATGAAGTAGATGATGATGATGCAACAGTCTGAGCAACAGTGATGTTGATGAAGTGATGTGGTAGTGTGAGTGTTTGTGAAATGATAAAGAGATTGTAATGCAAGTGTGATTCGAAAGTACAAACTAAAGTGAGCGAGCTGGTGGCACACCGCCTACCTTGTTTGAAAAAAAGCTAAAATATCATGTAATAACGTGGTGGTGTACACTCACAACAACTGAAATTTTTACCAAAAGGTGTTTTATGTAAAATTTTAACAAGGAGGTAAATATGAATCCTGAGATTAAGCAACTTTACGATAAGATTCTTGAACAAGTTGAACAGCTTGGTGAAGTTCGAGATACTGACAAGATAGTTATTGAACGACTAGCTTTCAATATCCATACTGTCAAAGAATGTGAAGCTCAACTTCTAAAAGAAGGATTTACGACTAATTCTTTACATGGAGTACGTGAGCATCCTTGCATAGCAGTTAAGAATAAATCAGAAGCGAAGATTCGTGAAGCTTACGTTCTGCTTGGATTAGATTTTAGTTCGCAGTTGAAGAAGAAAGCTTCTGAAGAAGGAAAAAATGAATGGAGCGACTTTTTATGATTTGGAGGAAAATGGTTAAGGAACTAAACTTACTTAATGAAGAAGAATTCATCAAACTATTGAAAAGATCTCCGTGCGAACCTCTTATCTATCTTATAAAAGTTCAAGACAAGGTTAAAGTCGAAGCACAAAATTATTACAAAATTCTTATGAAGAAGTATGAAGAAGAAGGAAATATGAGCATGTTCAAAGTAGTTCGTGAGTATGAATATCTTATGAGAGATGATAGAGAAAGACAGAAAGACTGGTAAGCCTAATCAAGACGAAGAATCTTGGTTAGGCTCTTATTTTTTTGCCTTTTTCTTGTACAAATTCCCCGACTTAAATACCCTGAAAATAAATTTCCGATTTTTGAAAGTTTTTATGTACGCGAACACAAGTTCTATTTAAAATAAAAAATGTGAGAGAGAAATAACCAAAAACAAATGATAACCACTGATTCCGCAGTATCCGCAGAAACTCCACGTTTCCTTGTATGGCCTCGTTTATCATTTGTTAAGTGTTTATATTAAACTCATAAAAAATATAATATAAGGAGATTTAAAATGCGAAAACATTATGATATTGCACAAGAAGAATTAAGTTTTTATGGAAATGAGGAGACAAGTCCACAAAACATTTTAGCAATCTTGATTGGAACTAAAGCAGATGCATCTATAACTGATACATTAGATGGAAAGTTTGTTTCACTCAAGGAAAAGGGGTATATTTAAACCAGTTGTTGCAGCAACTGACTCAAATAGAACTTTACTTGGAAAGTATAAATTATTTATGGCAAACAAATCAACTCAATAAAATCTAAATATTTCAAGAAAAGGACAAGGATATTGAAATATGTTAAAATATATTGCTAATGAAGCATTATTGGTTAATTTTCAACAGTATTTTATAAAGGAGTGGAAATATGAAAGACATCAATAAAAATAAGCACTCCTCATTATATTTTGGAGATTCACTTGATTATTATAACTTATGGCCAAAAGCTAATGTAATTGTTTCGGATGGACCATATGGGGTGGATGGATATAGAGGTGATGCTGGTAGTCCTAAAGATTTACCAGAACTATATGAACCGCATATTAAAAAATGGACAGAGCTATCACAACCAGGAGCCACTTTATGGTTTTGGAATACTGAAATAGGATGGGCTTTAGTTCATCCTATATTAGAAAAATATGGATGGGAATATAAAAGTGTTAATACATGGAATAAAGGATTAGGTTTTATTGCTGGGAATAGTAATAGTAAAACTTTATCAAAATTTCCGATTGTTACAGAAGTTTGTGCTCATTATACTTTAAAACCCAAGTTCTTTGTAGGAAAAGAAGAAGTTGAAGAAAAAGTTTGGCTAAGGGCTGAGTGGCAAAGGACTGGATTGCCATTATCTAAGACTAACGAGGCTTGTGGTGTTAAAAATGCTGCAACAAGAAAGTACTTCACTCAATGTCATTTATGGTACTCTCCTCCTGCTGAACAATTTGAGAAAGTTGTTGAGTATGCAAATAAGTTTGGCAAACCAGAAGGCCGACCTTATTTTTCACTTGATGGTGATAAACCCCTGACTCCTAAGCAGTGGAAGGATATTCACCCTAAATTTTATTGTCCAATAGGCGTTACAAACGTTTGGGATGAACCAATGGTATCTGGTAGCGAAAGAATTCGAAAAAAAGGAAGTAAGAAGGCTGCCCATTATAATCAAAAACCGCTATCGTTAATGGAACTTATCATTAAAAGCTCTTCCGATAGAGGGGATGTAGTATGGGAACCGTTTGGTGGATTGTGTAGTGCAATGTATGCAGCTATTGGCTTAGATAGGCAAGCTTATGGATGTGAAATTGATGAGGAATATTATAAACTGGCAAAAGAACGTTTACGTGAATTGGAAATGAACATAGAAACAAATACAGTTAGTGATTCAGAAGATGCTATAATTGATAATACCTTTTCTGTTAAAACTGATCAGTTACGTATTGTATTTAATTAAGAAAAAAGAAGGAGTGGCATACTCCTTCTTTTAATTTATTCTGTTATAGGGGCTGTTTCTCTCCATAAGTCAATATATTCAAGAATTACGTCATTACTCTTTGATATTTTTCTCCAATGGGAAATCGGCTTATTATGGAATAATTTAGCGTAAACTTGTTGCTTGAATTTTTCGATATCCTTATGTTCTATTCTATCTATTTTTGCAAAATTTGTATCTAGACGATATGAATATTTAGACCTCAATTCATTTACCTTCTGTACTATTTCAAGTGATGGAGAATAATTTGTTCTTAAACTTTCATCCCATCCTAGAACTTCTTTTATTGCTTCCTCTAGTTTAGCTTTCTGCTCCGGCTTATCAGCTTGAATTACATACCCCTCAACATTTGATTGTTGCAAATTAGCTGTCCTTTCCCCCGTTTCCTGGGGTTCAACAACTAAATAGTGAGGAGGATTATAATAATGATTATCTCTGCACTTTGCAACCTCGGAAGCTGGCCCTACCCAAACATCTATAATTTTAGGGCGGCCATGCAAAATGAATTCGGGAAGCCAAGCGATTAAGGCAACGTATGTGTTATCATCTCCACAATGTTGATAACTACCTTTAAAACGTGCGGTTATCTCAGTTGCAAATGGAAACCAAGCTTTTACTTCGATACCAGGTGTTTTTTCAAGGTAATCACTTTGGAAAATATTATCTGGAAAGCCTGGGTCTTGACGAATCCATTTCCCGAATGAAGAATATTTTCCATTTTTATTTAGATGATCAGCCATGCTCATTTCAATCATGTTACCCGTTATTGAAGATAATTTTGAAATGGTTTTTGACAAGAATTGAGCGTATTCTATGTCGGCGGGCTTATTAATACTTAAAACATCAAATGTGTGTCCTTCCAACTCTTTTAATGCTTCGGTTGCATCGTATATTACTTCTTTATATGTGGGTGCATTTTTGGAATCAAACATTTTTCCCCTCCTAAAAATTGTCTTCTCTAATATTATCAGAATTTAGCCTTATATAGGGGAAATTTAATATTTTTAAAGTTGAATATATCTTTCAGTAAGGGTTCAATGCAAAAAGAATAAAATAAAATATTAATTTTATCTAATATTTTTTATCCATATCTTTCTAAAAAACGCTAGTTATTGCCTAATATGTTATAATTATCTTATGCAAAATAAATAGTATAATAGAAGGGATAGGGAACCAAATGGCTAAAAAGAAGGTTTTTGTAAGTTTTGATTATGAAAATGATAAGAGCTACAAGTATTTACTTGAGGCCTGGGATGCAAATTCCGATTTTGAATTCACGTTTGATGATCGCTCATCAGGCGAAATTAATAGTTGGAGTATTCCAGTTGTAAAGGGAGCCTTAACAAAGAAAATCAATAGTGCTACCTATACTTTTGTGATTGTTGGCAAAGAAGCAAACAAACAGCACAAAGATCATAAAGAAATAGGATTTAAGAATTGGATTAATTTCGAAGTAAACCGAAGTAAAGCTAATAATAATAAGCTACTTGCAATTAAACTTGATAAGAGCTACGAATCTCCTGACGAACTATTAAATGCTGGTGCATCTTGGGCATATTCATTTACTAAAGATGCGATAATGACTGCTCTAAAGAATTTGTAAAATTGAGGTAATTCCATGGGTGAGGAAGAGACAAAATTTCAAATACTTCACGATCATTATAAAGATACGTTTGCTTTGCAGCGGGAATACCTGAAGCTTAGAGACCGATTATTCATTTACACTTTGTTAGTTTTTGCAGCTATGTTTATTCTTATCATTGTACCTGTTGATCCGTCAAAGGCTGTTTCAGATATTGTAAAGGAACAACTCAAAGTAAAATTGAGTATAAATAGCGATGCAATTCACACCATGTTATGGTTTGGGCTATTATGTTTGGTCGTAAGGTATTTTCAAACCAACATAGTAGTAGAGAGACAATATGATTATATCCATGAAGTTGAGGAAGAGTTGAATTCATCCTACGATCCTGAAGGGAATATGTTCACAAGAGAAGGAAAATCATACTTGAATAATTTTCAATCGTTTAGCACTTTAGCAGGCTATTTGTATATACTTGTTTTTCCGATGCTATTAATTATTGTAACAAGTTACAAATTATATACGGAAGTTATGGGAAAGGCTTCATTTGATGTAACCTTAATATTGGATGCCGTTTTTTGGGTGTTGATTTTTGTTTATACCATAGTTTATTCTATATCGTTGCATTTCAAAAAAATAAAGAAAATATGGTTGAAAGTTAAAAGTACATGGATAAGAGTTAGAAATAGATACTTATCAAGTTGATTTTTTATTCCTGTTGTAACGGGCAATAGGTTTATATTATTCACAAAGGTTCATTGTAACGTAGAGCCCTACAAAAATATCGTTTTTTCATTATTTGGTTTTAGTCTATCCTACGTATTCAATTCCACATTAGTTTTATTACTAATATCTTAACAAGTAAAAATAAAGAGGTCATATCTATTGTGAAGACATGCCCTCTTTATTTTTGTCTGTCTATTGATGCTAGAAGAATTATGGGTTAATTTTATGGCCCCTGTTAAAAAACGAATCCTCAGATTGTCTTGTATGGCTTTTTGTTCGGTTAGTTAATATATTTATATTTAAAACTAACAAAATGAAACATCGAGCTTTATAAGGCTTGTAGTGATTTCTTTGTTTTTTCGCACCTTTTTACAAATAATTTTAATCGGATATAAGGGTAAAGAGGTGAATGGAATGGAAAAACTACCAAATAAAAATCAACTTATTGAGCATTTATCGGAAAAAATGACTAATCAGGATATTGCAAGTATTTACGGAACTACTTTTCAAAAAATTATTCAATTAATAAAGAAGCATAATCTTAATCCCAGTGAGCTACGAAAAGTAAACAAATTTACTGTTTACGAGCATTGGTTTGATAGTAAAGTCGTTTATGTTGGAAGCGGAGTTTGGTATCGTTGTAGGAGATATACTAATAGAAGAAACTCGGAACATAGAAGCTTGATGAAGGAAGGGGAACTTACGTATAAGTTCGTGGCAGAGTTTGATTTGGAAGAAGACGCAAGAGAGTATGAAGCTAGTTTAATTCAGAAATATAAGAAGCAGGGGTTATGTAGGTTTAATAAAAAAACTCTTTAATTTCCTGACGAACAGAGGTATAATTAACAGGAATCTGATGCAACGATTTTTTCACGAATGTGATAAACCTTGATATATAGTTATTTATACAGATTGATGGTTTGAGTGGGACTCAAAATCGTGTTCCTTCTGGAGTGTCGGTTCGACCCCGACCATCGGTACTGTTTAGACGAGGTTACTCGTTTTTTTTTATGAACGTAAATAAATCGATTATATTAAGCGTTTTCTACTGTAGTAGAAGGCGCTTTTTTCTTTCTAGTCCTTAAAATTACAAATTTGTAAGGAAGTTGTAAGAGAAATCAATTGGATATTTTTAAAAAGAAAGGTATTCTTAAATTAAGAGTAATGAATGTTGAAAGGAATGGGGGTGTCTGTTGTGAAGGAACGAACAGCATATCGCACTTTGCATCATAATATTTCTTTAACTCCGATAGCAAAGATTTTTTATAAAGCCCTTATATTATTATTATTGCTAAGTTGTATGCTAGTGTTTGCTGGAAATAAAATGATTGAAAGTAAGGATATAAGTAAATTGACAGTACCTGCTCAATTTGAGTTACCAGAGCAATTAGGGAATGCATTTATCGCAACTGAGGATAAGAGGTTCTATCATCATAATGGATTAGATTATATTGCAATTGTTAGAGCTACAGTAGAAAATATAAAGGCTGGTGGTGTTGTACAAGGTGGCAGTACAATTACTCAGCAACTTGCAAAAAATGTTTTTTTAACAAGTGACCGAACATTTTCTCGTAAATGGAATGAAGTTTTCTATGCAAAAAAAATAGAGCGAACATTTACGAAAAATGAGATTTTAAAACTTTATGTAAGCAATATTTATTATGGAGAAGGAGCATGGGGCATTGAGAAAGCTGCGAAACTTTATTTTGATAAGCAGGTAGATCAATTAACATTAAGTGAAAGTGCTATGTTAGCGGCTGTTGTGAAAGCACCAGCTTATTATTCTCCAATACAAAATTATGATAAGGCTGTAGAAAGACGTAATATTGTGTTGAAGCTCATGGAGCGAGAAGGATATATTACTCATGCTGAATATGTACAAGCTGCAAGTGAAAAACTTGTTATTCGTCATGATATTCCTAATAATCAACCAGCAGAGCGTGTGAAAGCTGTGAGTTAAGAGTAAGTTCAAAAAGAACTTACTCTTTTTATGTGAATGAATAGAAACGAATTGAGACACAATATTGTCACATTTGTTTGATTTTGCTTATTTTATGAGCTACTTCAATGGACTGTTTATATGAGAATTGATATCATAAATATTGTATGTATAGTGGCATACAAAGAATAAAACATTAAAGAGGAATGTATATGAAGTCAAAAAATATTATGATTCTCGGTGTTATTTTTTCTGTTGCAGTGCTTATTGTAATTGGGACAATTGTATATAGTATTGTGAACGATAAGAAGGAAAAAGGAAAAGATACGTTTTTATATGGCTCGCAGCAATCTTTAGGAGAGAAAGATGCTACGATTCATATTGTTGAATTTGGAGATTTTAAATGCCCAGCTTGTCGTACATGGGATGTAACTGTATTGCCACGCTTAAAGGAAGAGTATATTAATAAAGGGAAAGTTCAGCTTCATTTCATTAATTTTCCTTTTATCGGGAAAGACTCTGATTTAGGTGCAGCAGCTGGAGAAGCGATTTATAAGCAAGATCCAAAAGCTTTTTGGACATTTTATGATGAAATATATCAAAATCAAAAGAATGAAAAAGAAGAGTGGATTACAGAGGATTTAATATTAGATATAGTAAAACAAAAGCTACCTACGATTGATGTAGAGAAGTTTAAAAAAGATGTAAAGAGTAAGGAAATAAAAGATAAAGTACAGAAAGATTTTGACCTTGCTCAAAAATTAAAAGTACAAGGTGCACCATCTATATATATAAATGGTAAACTTGTTAATCCAGATTATGATAGTATTAAGGCGGCAATTGATAAAGTTACGAAAAAGTGATGAGATATTCATCACTTTTTCGACTTTTTTCGATAAAATTATTGCACCGCCTTATATTACATGCTATACTTCTTAACATAAGTTAACCGAAAATTAATATTTTCTTAATATTTGCGGGTGTAGTTTAGTGGTAAAACAAGAGCCTTCCAAGCTCTGGTCGAGAGTTCGATTCTCTTCACCCGCTCCAGAAATTATTTCGTATTTTTATAATCATTGTGATCAACGCAGTGTTTCGTTTCTTAGATAAACGAGGCATTGCGTTTTTTTATGTTTTGAGTGCATGGATATATGTAAAAATAGTAATGTGTAATTCGTTATGATATATTGCAAATGCTTTTGACTAATGAGTAATGGAAGCAAAATGACTGCTTGTGAAATAAAATAAATATGCATGTTATAAGGAGAGTAAATGTGAATCTTGAACAATTAAAACAAGATGTTATTGCGTATAGTAAAACAATTGGTATTGATAAGATAGGGTTTGCGAGTGCCACGCCATTTGAGGAATTAAAGCAACGTCTTATTCAGCAGCAACAATTAGGATATCAATCCGGTTTTGAAGAATCGGATATAGAAAAGAGAACGAATCCGGAATTGTTATTGCCAGGTGCAAAATCAATTATTGCTATTGCATTGGCGTATCCTTCGAAGTTAAAAAATGCACCACAAAGCAAACGAGGAGAGAGACGAGGGATTTTTTGCCGTGCTTCTTGGGGACAAGATTATCATCTTGTTTTGCGTGATCGTTTAGAGAAGCTGGAGGCATATTTAATTGAACGTTTACCCAATATAGAAGTCAAATCTATGGTAGATACGGGAGAATTAAGCGACCGTGCTGTTTCAGAGCGAGCAGGCATTGGATGGAGCGGAAAGAACTGTTCCATTATTACGCCGGAATTTGGTTCGTATGTTTATTTGGGCGAGATGATTACAAATATTCCTTTTCCACCAGATACTCCAATTGAAGATCAGTGCGGGAGCTGTACGAAGTGTATTGATGTTTGTCCGACAGGGGCGCTTGTCCAAGGCGGACAATTAAATTCTCAAAAATGTATTGCGTTTTTAACGCAAACGAAAGGATTTCTTCCGGAAGAATATCGAGACAAGATTGGAAATCGCATTTACGGATGCGATACGTGCCAAACTGTTTGTCCGAAAAACAAAGGGATAGATTTTCATAATCATCCAGAAATGGAACCTGACCCTGAACTTGTAAAGCCGCTATTAAAACCCCTTCTGACCATTAGTAATCGCGATTTTAAAGAAAAGTATGGGATCATGTCTGGATCGTGGCGAGGGAAAAAGCCGTTACAACGAAATGCAATCTTGGCACTGGCTCATTTTAAAGACGAAACGGCCATTCCTGATTTAATTGCTGTAATGAAAGAAGATCCTCGTCCTGTTATTCGCGGCACAGCGGCATGGGCATTAGGAAAAATTGGCGGAGAAGGGGTGCAAGAGGCGATTGAAAAAACGAAAGAGCGGGAAAAAGATGAAGAAGTGCTTCATGAGATGAATCGTGGCCTTGAACTATTAGCTAAGAAAAAATAGCAGATTATCCTTCAGTCCCTCATATTGTAATAAGGGGAGGGGAGACTCTATGTCTGTAAAACAGCATCTTCAACAGTGTCTGCAAAGGAAATTGGATTATATAACAAATAAACGTATGAATGAAGCAGAAATTTCAGATGATATTGTTGACATGTTACACCGTAAAAAGAAGCTCTTTAAAAGACGTAATGCTCAGATTGTAAAAAGCAATGCTAACGTATCTTTTCTTAGACAGTTAAAAGGTGTGAACTATGATGAAGTAGATTATCAAATTCATTTTCAGTATTTTATTCGTCATCATCATTTATTTTATGTAGAGGAAGAACAAATGGAGAGGCGTTTACGATTAGAAGATGGATGTATCAAGCAAGATATAGCAATTGGAACGCCGATAGATGAACAGAAAGTTGGAACGTTAGAACGTGAAGTAACAAAGGGAAAAGGACAATATATTCCATACAGTTATAATCGCTTAGAGGCAGTGAAATATGCAGAGCGGTGGTGGGATGATCGGAATCCAGCTTATCAGAACTTCCAAGATAATTGTACAAATTTTATTTCGCAATGTCTGCATGCTGGTAAAACACCAATGACTGGATATCCGAATATTCGCAGTGGATGGTGGCAGCAAAATCGCCAATGGAGCTGGAGCTGGGCGGTAGCTCATTCTTTTCATTGGTACTTATCAAGTGATTCTCTAGGACTTCGAGCAAAGCGAGTTGAGAAGCCACAGGATCTAATGCTTGGAGATATCATTGTATACGATTTTGAAAATGATGGAAGATGGAATCATACGACAATTGTCGTGGCAAAAGATGCTAATGGTATGCCTCTTGTAAATGCACATTCTGCCAATAGTCGCAGACGTTATTGGGATTATGAAGATTCAAGTAAGTATACACCGCAAATGAAATATAAGTTTTTTCATATTCTTGATAATGACTAGAGATTTTTTATCCAAGTGGTATAATACGTAGTAGAAAAAGATTGAGGTGAACATTGTGGGAATACATGTTGTTTTATATCAACCAGAAATTCCAGCGAATACAGGTAATATTGCGCGTAGTTGTGCAGCAACAGGTGCAGAATTACACTTAATTAGACCGCTTGGATTTTCTACTGACGATAAAGCGTTAAAGCGTGCTGGATTAGATTATTGGGAACACGTAAAAATTACGTATTATGACTCTATTGAGGAATTTTATGAGAAAAATGAAAATGGTGAGTTTTTCTACTTAACAAAGTATGGAGAGAAAGCACACACAACATTTGATTATAGTAACGTAGAAAAAGATTATTATTTTGTATTTGGAAGAGAAACAAATGGTCTTCCAGCAAATGTTATTGAACATAATTTTGATCGTTGCTTACGCATTCCAATGACTGATAAAGTTCGTTCTTTAAACTTATCTAATACTGCCGCTATTTTAATTTATGAGGCATTACGTCAACAAAATTATCCAGGATTAGATGTAGAAATTGTTTATTAAAAGCTGTCATATGGAGAGACTTTATTTTATAACAGGTAAAAAGTGATGAGCAAGCTCATCACTTTTTATTTTGTTCTTGGTTTATCATTGTATCCTGATGTAAAAATAGCAGTAAGAAATGTGAGCATAACACCTAAAATTAATAAAAGCTTCATGAGAATAGCCCCCATTCATATTTATCTCTATCATTTTTATTATATCGAATTTTCTATCAATTTAGGTAATAAACTTTATAAAAGTTTGTGTATGATTTCATTTTGATTCGTATGAATGTTTAAGGACATCCTCGCATACTTTTATAATAATCCGCTTGAACAAGGAGATGGGGGAGGAGCTATAATGGATATTTTAAAGAAAATCGAACAGCACCGGGAAGCAGAAGAGCGTTTAAAGTGGGAAGGGACATTTGCTGACTATTTAGAAATTCTAAAAGAAAGACCATGGGTAGCACAAACAGCACATTCTCGTATTTATAATATGATAAAGGATGCTGGAATTGAAGAAGTAGATGGCAGAAGAAAATATAATTTCTTCAGTAATCAATTATTTGGGTTAGAAGAAGCATTAGAACGTCTTGTAGAAGAATATTTTCATCCATCTGCAAAACGATTAGACGTAAGAAAACGAATTTTATTATTAATGGGACCAGTTAGCGGCGGGAAATCTACATTAGTTACAATGTTAAAGCGTGGATTAGAGGCATATTCACATACTGATCGCGGTTCGGTTTTTGCAATAAAAGGTTGTCCCATGCATGAAGATCCGCTTCATCTTATTCCGCATCATTTACGTGATGATTTTTATGCAGAGTATGGAGTGCGGATTGAAGGGAATTTATCACCACTAAACTTAATGCGTTTAGAAAAAGAATACGGCGGCAGAATTGAAGATGTAATTGTCGAGCGTATTTTCTTCTCGGAAGATCGGAGAACGGGGATTGGAACATTTAGTCCATCTGATCCGAAATCACAAGATATTGCTGATTTAACAGGTAGTATCGATTTTTCTACTATTGCTGAATATGGTTCAGAATCTGATCCGCGTGCTTACCGTTTTGACGGGGAGTTAAATAAAGCAAACCGCGGAATGATGGAATTTCAAGAGATGTTAAAATGTGATGAAAAATTTTTATGGCATTTATTATCACTAACGCAAGAAGGAAATTTTAAAGCAGGTCGATTTGCATTAATCTCCGCAGATGAGCTAATTGTTGCTCATACGAATGAAACAGAATATCGTTCCTTTATTTCTAATAAGAAAAATGAAGCACTTCATTCACGGATTATTGTAATGCCAATTCCATATAATTTACGGGTAAGTGAAGAAGAGCATATTTATGAGAAGATGATTCATGAAAGTGATGTTTCTGATGTGCATATTGCACCGCATACATTTCGCGTTGCAGCGACGTTTACAATTTTAACGCGCTTAAAAGATCCGAAGCGGCCAGACATCGATTTAATTAAGAAAATGCGTTTATATGATGGTGAGATGGTGGAAGGATACAATTCTATTGATGTAGAAGAATTACAGCGGGAATATCAAGATGAAGGTATGAGTGGAATTGATCCGCGTTATGTAATAAACCGTATTTCTTCTACGATTATTCGTAAAGAAGTAGCGTCAATTAATGCCTTAGATGTATTACGTTCTTTAAAGGATGGATTAGATCAACATCCATCCATTAGTAATGAAGATCGTGAACGCTACATGAATTTCATTTCATTAGCGCGTAAAGAGTATGATGAAATTGCGAAGAAAGAAGTACAAAAAGCGTTTGTATATTCATATGAAGAATCAGCGAAGACACTTATGGATAATTATTTAGATAACGTAGAAGCATATTGCAATAAGTCGAAACTGCGTGACCCGTTAACTGGAGAAGAAATGAGTCCTGATGAAAAACTTATGCGTTCTATTGAAGAACAAATTGGTATTTCTGAAAACGCGAAGAAAGCGTTCCGTGAAGAAATTTTAATTCGCATTTCTGCATATGCTCGCAAAGGGAAGCGATTTGATTATAATTCGCATGAACGTCTTCGCGAGGCAATTCAGAAGAAATTATTCGCTGATTTGAAGGATGTTGTCAAAATTACGACGTCAACGAAAACACCGGATGAGAATCAATTGAAGAAAATTAATGATGTTGTAGCAAGGTTAATTGATGAACATGGCTACAATTCCACATCGGCAAACGAATTGCTCCGCTATGTAGGTAGCTTATTAAATCGATAATAGTCATAGTTGTAGAAAAAGAAAAGCTGTCTCTTATTTGAGGCAGTTTTTTTGTATCTTTTGTTCAACATATAAGTTACCGCTATGCAGAACAAAACATGCCCGCTACTTGCTTCCTTTGTTTAAAACATGGCAAGTGGCAGAAAAAGGCCCTGACCGCTTCTATGCATGGCCAGACGCTCTCGTCCTCCCTAAAAAGAAAAGGTTTTTTATGCCGTTTTTAACTGGAATTTATATATAGGTCATGCTTGTCCACTATGAATAAATTAAAATGCAATCTTATGAATTTATTTGTCAATTATTTTCACAATGAGCATATGATAGAGTAACCAACCATTCATACAGAAAAAAGTCAACACAATACAATATGTTGCCTAGCTGTAAAGTGTGCAACAATGCATTGTGTTTCTTTCTTAATTATGGAAGTGTATTTCTTCGTTGCTTATGTTCTAACTAAGAAGCTTATGTTTTAGGATGTATTTTAATGAAAGCATAAAAAACTATGTAAGGAGGGAAAGGAATGACAGAAGAAAATCAATCCAATTATACGATTTCACAGGAAAATTGGTCCCTCCATCGTAAAGGACATGATGATCAGCAACGTCATCAAGAAAAAGTACAAGAGGCAATAAAAAATAATTTACCAGACCTTGTTACAGAAGAAAGTATTATCATGTCCAATGGCAGGGATGTTGTAAAAATACCAATTCGTTCACTAGATGAATATAAAATTCGTTATAACTATGATAAAAATAAGCATGTTGGTCAAGGAACAGGTGATAGTAAAGTGGGTGATGTTGTAGCGAGGGATGGATCTAGCGGTCAAAAACAAAAAGGAGCAGGAAAAGGAAAAGGCGCAGGAGAATCGGCAGGAGAAGATTACTACGAGGCAGAAGTATCGATTTTAGAGCTTGAGCAAGCATTTTTTAAAGAGTTAGAGCTCCCTAATTTGAAGAGGAAAGAACTGGATGAAAATCGCATTGAACACATTGAATTTAACGACATTCGCAAAACGGGTCTTTGGGGGAACATTGATAAAAAACGGACGATGATGTCTGCGTATAAACGAAATGCAATGAGTGGCAATCCAACCTTTCATCCAATTAAACGAGAAGATTTAAAATTCCGTACGTGGAACGAAGTTTTGAAACCAGAATCAAAAGCTGTTGTGTTAGCAATGATGGATACGAGCGGTTCGATGGGCCTTTGGGAAAAATATATGGCTCGTAGCTTTTTCTTCTGGATGTCTCGCTTTTTACGTACAAAATATGAAACAGTTGATATTGAATTTATCGCACACCATACAGAAGCAAAAGTTGTCACAGAAGAAGAATTTTTCTCAAAAGGTGAAAGCGGTGGAACGATTTGTTCATCAGTATATAGAAAAGCATTAGAATTGATCGAAACAAAATATTCTCCAGACCGCTATAATATATACCCATTCCATTTCTCGGATGGGGATAATTTAACATCTGATAATGCACGTTGTGTCAAACTTGTGCAGGAGTTGATGAAAGTATCTAATATGTTTGGGTATGGAGAGGTGAACCAGTACAATCGCCACAGTACACTCATGTCAGCATATAAAAATGTGAAAGATGAGAAGTTTCGCTATTATATTTTAAAACAAAAAGCTGATGTGTTTCATGCGATGAAGAGCTTTTTCCGTGAAGAATCGAATGAAAAGATGGCTTGAACCCCTAAATACAGGGGTTTTTGTTTGTATGTGATTAAATAATAAACCATCTGTCGTATTATTTTCTTCTATTACAAAATCTTTCATATAATAAGAAAGTTACTCACCATATTTTGATTCTGTATTTAAAAGAAGTTCGTCTACAAAGTAACAGCCAAGTGGTAAATTATCGAGTAAGAGGCTATATAAATACAAATTAAAAAATCAACATAAAAACCCCTTTTCTTTTTTAGGAGGGCGAGAGCATCTGGCCGTACATAGAAGCGGTGAGGGCCTATTTCTGCCACATGCCAGGTTTAAAACAAAAGGAGAAGGCGAGTGGATTGTAAGAAAAAATTCCAATATATATATGACTTTACTTTTTGTGTAAAATTTTATATTATATAAATATATAATATAGTAGTTTATTTTCAGGAGGAGGCTGTCAACGTAGCTTTCTCCTGTTCTTTTTTGGAGTCTGCAGTATAAGGCTCTTTTTTCAAAAAACAAAATAACTGAAAATTAAGATAACAAAAAGGGGGGAGAATATATATTAAATAAGAACCTGTTAACAAGTTTCACTTATGTTGAAAGGAGTGAAGCAGTATGTTATTTAACTTTCCAATTGAAACAATCTATTTATATGGGCTTATTATAACTGCAGCTATTGCCATTCTTTATTTGCTTTTCGGTGACATTTTAGAATCCCTTTTTAGTATATCAAGCGGAGCCACTTCGCCTTTTACACTTTTATTTAGTTTTCTTGCGATGCTATGTGGATTTGGTTACATATTAGAATATATATTTCCATGGAGCAGTATTTCTATTTTTGTTATTTCTTTTTTTCTTGCACTTGTTGGTGTGATTACAATGAAAATGCTTGTTTTAGCTCCAATTTCTAAAGCGGAGCAAAATACAATGCACCGCATGGAAGAATTTATTGGTTGCAAGGGAGAAGTGATTATAACGATTCCGAAAGAAGGGCTAGGTGAGGTTTTGCTGGCTTCTCAATTTGGCAGTAATGCGATGCCAGCTAAGACGATAGGAAAGAAAGATATTTTACAAGGATCTTATGTCATTGTTGAGGCAGTGCAAGACGGTGTTTTACTTGTACAAAATTTAGCAATTTCTTTAAAGAAACCGAAATGATAAGGAGGAGTTACTATGGTTCCATTAATTATTGGTGGTGTTTTGTTAGCGATATTAGCTATTCTGATTTTAGTCTTTATTACGAAATATCGAACGGTTGGACCCGATGAAGCGTTGATTGTAACGGGAAGTGGTTTAGGAAGCGGGAAAAATGTTGTTACAACAGATGATGGCAAGAAGATTAAAATTATTCGCGGTGGCGGTACATTTGTTGTACCGATTATGCAACAAGCAGAACCTCTTAGCCTATTAAACTATAAGTTAGAAGTAGGAACACGTGATACATATACGAAGCAAGGTGTTCCGGTAACAGTAAATGGTGTTTCTATTATTAAGGTGGGTTCTACAATTGAGGAAGTATCAACAGCAGCAGAACAATATTTAGGAAAAGAAACAGAAGAACTGAAGGTAGAGGCAAAAGAAGTGTTAGAAGGACATTTACGAGCAATTCTTTCTTCGATGACAGTAGAAGACGCGTATAGTAACAGGGAACAGTTTGCCCAGAAAGTACATGAAGTTGCTTCTACTGATTTGAAAAAAATGGGACTGCGCATTGTATCATTTACGATTAAAGAAATTAGTGATAAAAATGGATATTTAGATGCGCTTGGTCAGCCGCAAATTGCGACGGTAAAACGTGATGCGCAAATTGCAAACGCAGAACGAGAAAAAGAAGCACGAATTGAGAAAGCGCGTGCCGAAAAAGAAGCAAAAGAAGCAGAGTATCAGCGTGATGCACAAATTGCTGAAGCAGAGAAACATAAAGAATTAAAGGTGCAATCATATAAAAGAGAACAAGAACAAGCACGTGCCGATGCGGACCTTTCCTATGAATTACAGCAAGCAAAGGCGCAGCAAGGTGTAACAGAAGAGCAAATGCGAGTGAAAATTATTGAGCGTGAAAAACAAATTGAATTAGAGGAAAAAGAAATTGCGCGTCGTGAAAAACAATACGATGCAGAAGTGAAGAAAAAAGCAGATGCTGATCGTTATGCAGTTGAGCAAGCGGCGGAAGCAGAAAAAGTGCAACAAATGAAACAAGCTGATGCCCAGCAATATAAAATTGAAGCAGAAGCAAAAGCGCGTGCAGAAGAAGTACGAGTAGAAGGTTTGGCGAAAGCCGAAATTGAAAAAGCACAAGGACAAGCAAAAGCAGAAGTACAAAAAGCACAAGGTACAGCAGAAGCAGATGTTATTAAACTGAAAGGTCTTGCTGAAGCGGAAGCAAAACAAAAAATTGCTGAAGCATTTGAACTATACGGCCAAGCAGCAATTATGGATATGGTATTGAAAATGTTACCAAGCTATGCGAAGGAGATTGCAAGCCCGCTTAGTAATATTGATAAAATTACTGTTGTGGATACCGGCGGCGGTGGAAAAAACAGCGGAGCTGGCAAAGTTGCAGGTTATGCGACTGACTTGATGGCAACGATGCAAGAAACTTTGAAGGCTTCTTCCGGTATTGATTTAAAAGAATTGCTGGAAAGTTTTGCGGAAAAAAGTACAACACAGCAACCTGTTAGTGAGAAGTCCGTTGTACAAGTAGGGGAAGAAAGTAAGAAGGAAAATAGTGAGCAGTAAAAAAATATATACGGGTTAAAAAACAATATAAAAATCCCCTTTCCTTTTAGGGGGACGAGAGCATCTGGCCGTGCATAGAAACGGTCAAGGCTTTTTCCTACTACATGCGATGTTTAAAACAAAAGTACAGGGCATGTTGTATTCGGTATAGCGACTTATATGTTGAAAAATAAAAATGGATTTATATAGTAAACCCTCTAGTGTGTCTAGAGGGTTTACTATTTTAGTATAGCTAACTAGAAAATGTAATACAATTCAAATCTTTTAAAATATAAAAGATCTGAAATAACAGTGATAGAATGGGTGAGGAAAATGAGATTTTGAATAGGAAAGCAAGGAGTAGAGCTCGTATGAAAGCAGTTATTGAAAGCATTTATAGCCCATGTAATGGAGTAGTAGAAGAAGTGTTAATTAATGAAAAGTCTTATGTATATGAATGGGAAAAGCTACTTATTATTAGAAATAATAAAGGGATATTAGAAGAAGCAGCGGTTGGGATTAGTGGAAATGTATTGTCTGTAGATGTAGTAGTTGGACAGGAAGTAGATACGAATACAATATTGTGTAAAGTAGAAGATGACTTGTTAATAACGGGCTGTGAATAAGTTTTATTTTATTAAAATATAAAAAAGACAAAAACGAGTATGTGTGTAGGTATACAAGTACTCGTTTTTTTTGTAATGAAAAATGATATACCGAAGGGTTCTATTTGTTGTTATCCATCAATATTTTTAATATTAATTAAAGATTGTTTTGTATGTATTTTTGTTATCATTTTTGATAATATAATCATAAGATGTAATAAAAGGGATAGGTGTAGATACATGAAAGAAAAAAAGATGGATATTCTGTTTCATCCGATCCGTTTTCAATTGATTCAAGAATTTATCGGAGGAGAGAAATTAACAGCAAAGCAGCTTGCAAAAAAGTTACCGCATATTCCACAAGCGACGTTATATCGCCACTTAGAAAAACTAACGACAGCACATATATTACAAGTTGCTCAGGAAACGCAAATACGAGGAACGGTTGAAAAGTTATATGCCTTGAATCACAGTATGGCCAGTGTTTCGCAAAAGGATTTACAAGACGTAACGAAAGAAGAACATATGCAATATTTTATGATGTTTGTCACCCATATTATGGCAAGTTTTAAAGATTACTTGCAGCAAGATCATGTAGATTTCGAAAAAGATGGAGTCGGATATCGGCAAGCAAGTTTTTATATGAGTGATGAGGAATTTAAAGAGTTTGCAGAGGAAATGAGTGGAGTATTTTTTAAAGCGATGGAGCGTAAACCATCTCCAGAGCGAAAGCGAAGAACGATTTCAACAATTATTATTCCTGAAAGAAATGGGAAGGGAGAATAAACAATATGGGGAAAGAATTGTTCGTTACAATTGAAAGTATAGTTTCACTTCAAGGAACGTTAACAATTCCAGCATATGATGCAGCAACATATCCAGCTATTTTACTTATTGGTGGAACGGGAAAAGGGGACCGGGATGGAAATGTTCGCGGTTTACCACTACGTTTATATAAAGACTTAGCGAACTATTTCACTTCGTTAGGATTTGCGACTTTTCGTTACGATAAGCGTGGTACGCATAAAAGTGAAGGGAATTATTATGAAACAGGTGTTACAGATTTAATTGATGATGGAGTTGCTTGTGTACGTTTTTTAAAGGAGCATCCACAAATTGATCCGAAGCGAATTGTAATTGTAGGTCATAGTGAAGGGGCTTTACTTGCGCCCGCTATTTATGTAAGAGAATCGGTGGCCAATTTGATTCTACTTAGCGGTGCGGCTGAACCTTCAAAAACATTACTGCCAAAACAAATGAAAATGGCAGTTAAAGAATTAGAAGCAGCATCCGGATTTCGAGGATGGCTATACCGTTTTTTAAAACTTCCACAACGTATGCAGAAACAAAATGAAGCAGTTATGGAAAAAATACAACAATCCTCAAAGCCTGTTATGCGAATTAAAGGAGTAAAGGTAAATGCAAAGTGGATACGTGAACAATTTCAATACAATGTCGTAGAGTATTTAGAGAGAGTTGAATGTCCTGTTTTAGCGATTACTGGAGATAAGGATATACAAGTACCGCCAGAGCAGGCAAGGGATATTGCGGAATATGCAGCAGGTGAGGCAGAGTGGCATATCATCCCTAATATGAACCACATTTTACGAGAAGTTGATAAAGATCATACAATGCTAGGGCTAATGAAAGAATATAAAGGGCTTGTGAATAAAGGGATTCAAGAGGAATTATTGAATGTTATGAAGGAATGGTTGGCAAAGTATAATCTTCCTTTTAAAAGTTAAGTTATTTTTGGCGGATTGTATGAAAAATACTGTTTTACAGGACGCAAAACAATTAAATTGTATGATTGCTGTAAAGATCAAAACATCAATCATACAAGAAGTATGTGGAAAAGACTAGCATCTAAATAGATGCTAGTCTTTTATTTTAATAATATCTTTCTAGTTAGAAAATTGCGATATTAATAAAGTCTCTCTATAATATAAATTAACTTTTATAAATTAGAAAGAAGGAAATACATATGAGAAGGACGCTTGTGATCAGTGATATTCATGGTGAACTAGAGAGATTTGAAATGTTATTAGAAAAAGTTGAATACACTTCAAAAGAGGATCAACTCATTTTGCTAGGAGATTATGTAGATCGTGGTCCGAATGCTAAAGAAGTAATTGAAAAAGTGATGCAATTAAAAGAAGCCGGCGCATTTGTCTTAAAAGGGAATCATGAAGATATGATGATAAAAGCTTTAACGACAGAGGAAGAAAAGTTTTGGAATCATTGGGTAAAGAGAAATGGAGGGAATCAAACGTTACATAGCTACGGTTTTTCTGAAAGTGATATTGCTGTAAATGAAGAGGAATTTATAAGACCGCAGTTACATTCTGAAGTGTTAGAGAAACATTTAGAATTTATCCAAGGATTAGACCACTATATTGAAACAGATGAGTACATTTTTGTTCATGCGGGCGTACAACCAATGACACCTATTTCTGAAACAGATGCGCATACATTGATGTGGATTAGAAATGAGTTTCATAATGGATATAATGGTGAGAAGACCGTTGTCTTTGGGCATACAGAAACGAAACTTCTTCATGGTGATAACGAGAATTTTGGCGTGTATTTTGGCGAAAATCGTATCATTGGTATTGATGGCGGGGCTGTATACGGCGGCCAGCTGAACTGTTTAGAATTGCCAGGTCAAAAAGTATATTCAGTGAAATAAGAAAGATCCAGCTATTAATGTAGGAAAGCAAAAGAGATAAGGGATTAAAACAATGATGAAACCTTATCTCTTTTTTGTGACTGTAAGGAAAATACTATGTTTTGCTACTTTCTTTTACATGCGTTCGGTTGCTAATTTTGGTTTTACTTCTTTTTCTGGCAGGGTCAAAAAAATGACTCATTCAACCAGATAATCGAAACAATAGCTGCTACGAGTGGTTCAATACTGGATAAAATGCTCGTTTCTGTTGCAGATAAATATTTTAGACTACCGATATAGAGAAGAAAAGAAAGTGTGCCACTTATAATGATAAGAATAAGTATAGAAAATGTACTTATCGTTAATGTATTTGCTATATGCTGAAAATGGAATTCTTGATTATATAGAAACAAGGAAATTCCTCCGAGTAACATCCCCAAACCAACGATTACCGATGTCCCCCACTGTTTAATAAGAGAAGCAGGATGGAGCGTGTAAAAAGCAAAGCCGATTGCTGTTAAAATACCAAATACTATTGCTTGTTTAGAAAGAATAATATTTTCAATTGATCCGTTGGTAATAAGAAAATACGTACCCGCTAATGCAGCTATGATTGCTATGAATTGCATAGTGGAAGGAAGTCTTTTGTGCTGCAGCGCAACGTAAATAGTAATAAGAACTGAACCAAGAAATTGAGGAAGCAGTTCAATTGCTTGGAAAATCATGGTTTAGTTGAAGGTATAGGAAAAGGGACTTTTACAAACAAGTCCCTTTTCCCTATTTGTTTTCTTCATGTAAAAACAACACCATATGCTCTTCATCCCAATATTGGTTATTATATTTTAACGAACGTTCTTGTACGCCAAATGTTTTAAAGCCTAACGATTCATAGAGCTTTTTTGCACCTTCGTTGCCAACGACAACATCAAGCATAAGTTGTTCTACTTCTAATTCTTTTGCTTTTTCAATTGTTGCTTGCATAAGTGCTTTCCCAGCGCCCATTCCACGCGCTTTTGGAGAGACATAAACAGAACCAATTTTCGCTTTATGTTCTTGCTTTAAAAATGATTTTGTTTCTAAAGTTGCCACGCCAATTAAATCGTCGTCTTTAAAAGCACCGAGCGTATAATTTTCATTTTGGTCTAATATTTGCGCTTTATATTCAACAGGATCTTCCTTATTAATAATATCTTCATAAGAAGAACTGAACGCTTCTGGATTTTGTTTTAATCCCTCGACACGAAGTGCTAAATAAATTTCTGCATCTTTTTTCGTTAATACACGAATTTCCAATTGTATCGTCCTCCAATTCTTTGGTGGTAATGCTATATTTTATATTAAAATCATCATACTTTCAAAAAATAGGCTCGATATATAAATCCATTTTAATATTTCTACATGAAAGCCACTGCTATGGAGAAACAAGTAGCCTGCGCTTGTTTTCTCTCTTTGTTTGAAACCTCGCCCGTGGCAGGAAAAGGTCCTGCCCGCTACTACGCATGGCCAGATGCTCTCGTCTATCTAAAAAGAAAAGGGTTTATATGTTGATGTTTCAATGGGTATTTATATATAAAATCCATTTTAATTTTTTAACATAAAAGCCACTGCTATGGAGAAACAAGTGGTCTGTACTCGTTTGCTCCCTTTGTTTTAACCCTTGTCCGTGGCAGGAAAAGGCCCTGCCCGCTACTACGCATGACCAGATGCTCTCGCCCATCTAAAAAGAAAACGGTTTTTATGTTGATTTTTAAAATTTTATATATAAATAAAAATAGCTATTTGATAGGCAATTCTATAGTAAATGTAGTTCCGATTCCGACTTCGCTTGTTACATGTATAGAACCACCATGTAATTCTACAATTTCTTTTGCAACAGCTAAACCAATACCTTTTCCGCCAGTTGCTCGTGTTCGAGATTTATCAACTCGATAGAAGCGGTCAAAAATATGTGGTAAGTCTTCACTTGGAATTCCTTCTCCTTCATCTTGTACTTGTATAAGAAAAGTATGCTCCTTTTTTAATACAAGTACTGTAATATGAGAATTTTCGTGGGAATGCTGATATGCATTATGTAATAAATTTAGCATGACTTGCTCCATGCGACGGTCATCTATGCAAGCATATAAATCTTCTTGGCAATATAAAGAGATATCTATTTGCTTTTTTTTAAGAGATGGTTTTATTTTTTCAACCATACGCTCGGCGAATGGTAACAGTACGATTGACTGTTTCTTTATCGTAAATTGGTGTTGTTCAAGCTGCGCAAGTTCAAATAAGTCTTGTACAAGTTCAGTAATATTTTCAGTTTCTTCTTCAATGATTTGTAAATATTCTTCTCGTTCTTCTTTAGATAAAGACTCTCTTTTTGCAACTTTTGTGTATCCTTTTACATATGTAAGCGGGGTTAGCAATTCATGTGCAACGCTTGCAAGAAACTCGTTTCGTTCTTTTTTCATGTATGTTAACTCACTAGAAAGCCGTTCAATTGTTTCTGCTAAGCTTCCTAATTCATCTTTACTTTTAATACCTAAAGTAATAGGCTCATTTTGTTTCATCATTTTTTCAGTTGCTCGCTTCATTTTAATAAGTGGGTTTGTAATGACCCTTGAAAATAAAAATACTAAAATTGTTGTGAGAGCTACTGTTAATGCACCAACGGTAACAAATTGTTTTGTTAATCGAAAAATCATTTCTTTTATAGATGTAGTTTCTAAAAACATATGGACATAGCCAATTACTACTCCATATTTCACAATAGGGCTAACTGTTGAAATATATTTTGATTCTTTCCAGCGATCTTCTGTTATCATTCCATCCCTAGGAATGTACGTAATTTTTTGTTCAAGTTGTTTGCGCATGTCTTTTGTAACGGCATCAGAGGAATCTATAATGTGACCTGTTGCATCTGTTATGACAAGTTTTGTATGAGCAGGAGAATTAGATTCCATCGCTGCTACACGTTCAAAAATTCCTTCTCTATAGCGTTTTTCTATAATGTTACAATACCAATTTCCTTTTTCTAATAAGGCCGTAGTTTCTTCGTTTACACGCATTTGTGCTAGTGTTGTATGAAAAGATACAAATAGTACGGATTCAATGCAAAAAGCTAATAATAAAAAGTACGTCCCAAGCTTTATAGAAAGTTTATTCATTATGATTCACAACCTTTTCCTGTACTAACAGGCAGTAAGCTCTCTACCGTAAAGTTATGAAGAAACAACGAAATTCGATAGAAGAAAAACTACTATATAAATACAAATAAAAAATCGACATAAAAACCCTCTTTCTTTTTAAGCGGGCGAGAGCATCTGGCCATGCATAGAAACGGTCAAGACCTTTTCCTGCCACATGAAAGGTTTAAAACAAAAGAAGAAGGCAAGTAGCGGTCATGTTGTATTCTGCATAGCCGCTGGAGCTGGATCTTAAAGAAAAGCGGAGCCGACTGTTTAAGCCCATTGGCTAAGGTTCTTTCACACAGAAGGTGTTTTTTACCTTCTTGCATGGAAGATTCTTAGACATGAGGGCTTAGGAGGCAGAGCTAGACAAAGCTGTCGAAAAATTAAAATGAATATATATAGTATATGCCTGATTAGTTGAACTTTATTTTTATCCCGCTACTTTAGGGCAGTAAGACTCCCGCCTCAAGATTCTGAAAAAACATTGTCCAGCTCCAGTGGCTAGAATGTTCGGTGGCTTCGCTTCTTCCTACGAGGCAAAAAACCCCTCTACGTCAGAAGCTCCATCCTCCTCACATTCTGAACGAGCCACTTCCGCTTTTCTTAAGAAGATAGGTGGGAGATAACTACCCGTAAGAGCCTGATTAGGTGGGCTTTCCATCAGTGGGGGATGAAGAAAAACCCCCACTGATGGAAGTTTCACTTTATGAAGATTCACCTTTCCATTTGTAACCTATTTTATAAACAGTTTCTAGGTAATCTTCGATAGGAAATCCTGCTTTTCGAAGCTTTTCACGTATATTACGAATGTGAGAATCAACGGTACGATATTCAATATCTGTTTGAAATCCCCATATTATTTCAATAAGTTCATCACGGCTATAAGCACGGTTTATATTTTGTAAAAAGAGTCCAAGTAAGGAAAACTCAATTGGCGTAAGAGAGAGTTTTTCATTATATACAGTTACGGTATGTCTAGTTTTATCCCATTCAATGCCGTTAAAGTTTACAAATCCCTCTTTCTTCGTACGGCGGAGTACAGCTTCTATACGAGCAATTAATACTTGCTCATCAAATGGTTTTGTAATATAGTCGTCAGCGCCTAATGTAAGCCCCTTCACCATGTCATAATTTTGATTACGCGCTGTTAGCATAATAATGGGGACGTTACTTATTTGGCGAATTTGAAAGCAAGCCTCCCAGCCGTCCATTTTTGGCATCATCACGTCTAGCAAAATAAGATCAAATTCTTTTTGCTGAACGAGTTCAAGAGCATCTTGTCCTGATGTTACTTTCATACAAAAATGTCCACGTGGGCTTAAGAATAAATCTAATAAGCGAAGCATGCGTTCTTCGTCATCCACTAATAATAGTTTTGCCATAACGATGTACACCTCAAGTTTTCATTATTTATGTTTATCCTGTATTAAGAGTTAGAAGGAAAAGGTAAGAGAATCAAACTCTCACTAATAGAAGTTTCCTTTATATTATTCTACATGAACTTTATAAAAAACACTGTTCATATGGTAAAGAAAAGGATAATTGCCATAAAAAATGCACTACTTTTGCACATTTTTTTTTTATAATAAGCAATGTAGCAGCACAAAAATACCCTATGTTGCGACATAACGTCATGTCATTTTGATTTCAAAATGACAAATTCCATTCTATTGTGTACGTGAGATAGAGAACATTTTTCGTATTCACCTCGCATCGGATAAGAAAAATTTCTATCTCACGGCTTTTTTTTGAATGTAGATAAAGGGGATTTGGATAGTGAACAAAAAAGACCTTGAAAAGCAGAAACAAGAACGAAATGTAGTTATAATCTGCATTGCGGTATCAATGATGATTATCGTTGTTTGTGCTAGAAAGTTTTTTTGGTTGTTATAAAATAAATTGATTTGTTATAGATAAAAAGCCTCACACCGATTGTGTGAGGCTTTTGTAATGTAAAAATAATGATACATGAGAAACACCCACTTCAAGATTTGCAGGAGAGTGGGTGATTTTATGTTAAAAGAAGATTTAAGCATTGAGAAATAACATCATATGCTCTTCATCCCAATATTGTCCGTTATATTTTAAAGCACGTTCTTCTACACCAAATGTTTGGAACCCCAGTGATTCATATAGTTTCTTTGCCGGTTTATTTCCGGAAACCACATTAAGCATAATTTGTTCTATATCTAATCTAGGGGCATTTTCAATGATAGTTTCAATTAACGCTCTTCCAGCACCAAGACCGCGTGCTTTTGGAGAAACATATACAGAGCCAATTTTCGCCTTATGCTCTTGTTTGACAAGTGGTTTTATTTCAAGAGTGGCAATACCGATTAATTCATCTTCTTGAAAAGCACCTATCGTAAACTTTTCAGGGTTATCTAACCGTTTTGCAATGGCAGCAACGGGATCTTTTTGTTTCATAATATCTTCATAAGAGGAACCAAATGCTTCTGGATTTTGAGTTAATCCTTCTATGCAAAGCGGTAAATATATATCTGCATCTTCTTTTGTTAATACACGAATGTTCATATCAGTTACCCTCCTAATGGTTTTTATGTAATGAAATTATATATTAACTTTATTAACTATTCAATAGATATATATGTTACATTTTTATAACTATACGTGTATAAGTAAAAAAGTGACATGAAAACCCTCTTTCTTTTTTAGGGATGGAGAGAGCAACTGGCCGTGCATAGAAACGATCAGTGCCCTTTTCTGCCACGTGCCATGTTTTAAACAAAGGGAGCTAGACAAAGATGTCGAAAAATAAAATGAATTTATATCAAAAGATTTCTCATACGAGAAACCTTTTGGTCGCTTTATTTACGTTTACTGATACCCTTCAATTCGCTCTGGGTGCGTGTAAATATTACAAGAATCACCACGAATAAAGCCAACGACAGTAATTCCTAAATCATGAGCAAGTTCTAGAGCTAATTTTGTCGGAGCGGATTTTGATAGGACAATTTCACAGCCGATTTTTGCAACTTTAAGTAAGATTTCAGATGAAATGCGTCCGCTAAAGGCAATTACTTTTCCTGTTATCGAAATGTTGTTCCGTAAGCAATAACCGTAAATTTTGTCTAAAGCATTGTGACGACCAATATCCATTCGTGAAACGAGAATTTGTTTTTTATCACATAATGCGGTGTTATGTACACCACCTGTTTCTTGGAAAGTAGTAGAGGATTGCTGCAGATCATTCATGAGGCGAAAGCAATCTTCAGGTCCCAAGGTAATCTGAATATCGTGCATCGTTTTGGCTTTTGCCGCATCATTTACAAAGACAAAGCCTTGTCTGCTTTTCCCGCAGCACGATGTCACGTATCGTTTGTTATAGCAAGTTTGATAGAGTGGATTTGTTTGCGTTGTTGTGACATGCGCAAATCCTTTTTCTTTTTGGATCCATAATTGTTCAATATGTTTATAGGAAGGAATAATACCTTCTGATACTAAGAAACCAACGACCATATCTTCAACATGATCAGGTGTACAGACAATTGTTACATATTCTTCACCGTTTAGTTTAATTGTAAGTGGATATTCTGTTACAACCTCATCATCCTTTTGATGAAATGTCCCACCTTGGTAACGAACCATTGTATATGTGCTTTGAACAGACTCCATACGATTTTCCCCTTTATCAATTATTCTCCCATGTTTATCATAAGCCAATAAAAAAAGAAAAGCATGCGTTTTATATATATCCATTTTAATTTTTCGACAGATAGATTGCAGCTATGCAGAAAAAACATGGCCTCCTACTTGCTTGCTCCTTTTGTTTTAAACCATGCATGTGGCAGAAACAAGCCCTGACCGCTACTATGCATGGCCAGATGCTCTCGTCGCCCAAAAAAAGAAAGGGTTTTTTAAG
Organism: Bacillus sp. NPDC077411; assembly: GCF_044543425.1. Classification (NCBI taxonomy): domain Bacteria; kingdom Bacillati; phylum Bacillota; class Bacilli; order Caryophanales; family Bacillaceae; genus Bacillus; species Bacillus sp. NPDC077411. Next base: position 38,140 of record NZ_JBITWA010000012.1, read on the forward strand.
TCATTTTTTCATTTTGTACTTCCATACATTCCTTGGTTATTATTTGTATTCTACGATATAATAGAATCGTAGTCATATACATCAATTGTAAGCTTATTTTATACATCAAGAATCTACTTCTAAGAACAGTTTTTTTTGTTTTGAAAAAGAGCGTATAGCAACATCGTTTTGAAAAAGTATTCAAAATGTGTTGTATGGTTGGTTGTAAGGAGAGGGTAAAGATGTCGGAACACAAAATTCGTGTAACTGTCGATGGTACAGAGTATATTTCATCTAGTAAGAAAACGATATTGCAGTTATTAAACGAAAGAGAACTTGAACACCCGCAAATTTGTCACGTACCAGAAGTAGATCCAATTCAGACATGTGATACATGTATTGTTGAAGTAAACGGAAAGTTGATACGCGCTTGTTCAACAAACCTTGAAGAAGGTATGCATATTGAAAGAAAATCGAAGCGAGCGGTTGAAGCCCAAACAGAGGCGATGGATCGCTTACTTGAAAATCATTTATTATATTGTACTGTTTGTGATAATAATAACGGAAATTGTAAAGTCCATAATACAGTGCATATGATGGGAATTGAAGAACAGAAATATCCGTACGAACCGAAAGTAAGCGCTTCGGAAGTGGATATGTCCCATCCGTTTTATCGTTACGATCCAAATCAATGTATTGCATGTGGTCAATGTGTAGAAGTGTGTCAAAACCTACAAGTAAATGAAACTATATCCATTGATTGGAGCTTAGATCGCCCGCGTGTCATTTGGGATGACGGCGTAGCAATTAATGATTCCTCTTGTGTAAGTTGTGGACAATGTGTAACGGTTTGTCCATGTAATGCCTTAATGGAAAAATCGATGCTTGGAGAAGCTGGTTTTATGACCGGGCTAAAACAAGATGTATTAAATCCAATGATTGATTTTGTGAAAGATGTAGAACCGGGTTATAGCAGTATTTTAGCTGTTTCGGAAGTAGAGGCAGCGATGCGTAAAACGAAAATCAATAAAACGAAAACCGTTTGTACGTTTTGTGGTGTCGGATGTTCATTTGAAGTGTGGACGAAAGATCGTCACATTTTAAAAGTACAACCGTCATCGGATGCGCCGGTAAACGGAATTTCAACGTGTGTAAAAGGGAAATTTGGGTGGGATTTTGTAAATAGTGAAGAACGTATTACAAAGCCGCTTATCCGTAAAGGAGACATGTTTGTTGAAGCAACTTGGGAAGAGGCACTAGAAGTTGTTGCAGCAAATATGAGTCATATTAAAGAGCGATACGGCAGTGATGCTTTTGGATTTATTTCTTCCTCTAAAGTAACGAATGAAGAAAATTATGTAATGCAAAAGTTAGCGCGCCAAGTATATGGGACAAATAATGTGGACAACTGTTCTCGCTACTGTCAATCACCAGCAACAGATGGTTTATTTAAAACAGTAGGCATGGGCGGTGATGCAGGAACAATTAAAGATATTGCAGAGGCAGGACTTATCATTATTGTTGGAGCAAATCCGACAGAAGGTCATCCAGTTCTTGCAACGCGTGTGAAACGCGCCCATAAACTGCATGAGCAAAAATTAATTGTGGCTGATTTACGTAAGCATGAAATGGCAGAGCGTGCCGATCTGTTTGTTCACCCAAGTCAAGGTACAGATTACGTTTGGCTAGCAGGTGTAACAAAATATATTATTGATCAAGATTGGCATGATAAAGCATTTCTAGCTGAAAACGTAAAGAACTTTGATGAATATAAAACAATGTTAGAGAAGTATACGCTTGATTATACAGAAAGTGTAACGGGCATTTCGAAAGATACATTAATAGAAATGGCAAAAATGATTCGTGATGCAGATGGCACATGTATACTTTGGGGTATGGGAGTGACGCAAAATACAGGTGGAAGTACGACATCAGCTGCAATCTCTAATTTACTTCTTGTAACAGGGAACTATCGTCGTTCTGGTGCAGGAGCATACCCGCTGCGCGGACATAATAACGTACAAGGTGCTTGTGATATGGCAACATTACCAAACTGGCTGCCTGGTTACCAAGCAATATCCGATGATGCACTGCGCGCGAAATTTGAAAGAGCATACGGCGTTTCGATTCCGAAAGAACCAGGATTAAATAACATTGCGATGCTGATTGCTGCAGAAGCAGGGAAATTACGTGGTATGTATGTGATGGGAGAAGAAATGGCATTAGTCGATTCTAACGCGAATCATGTGCAGCACATTTTAGAAAATCTTGATTTCCTTGTTGTGCAAGATATGTTTTTAACGAAGACAGCTCGTTTTGCAGATGTCATTTTACCAGCAGCGCCAAGTTTAGAAAAAGAAGGAACATTTACGAATACAGAACGTCGTATTCAGCGTTTATACGAAGTTATGCCGCCGCTTGGTGATTCAAAACCAGACTGGTGGATTCTTCAAAAGGTAGCTCGTGCATTAGGTGCAAATTGGAACTATGAACATCCAAGTGAAATTATGGATGAAATCGCATCACTTGCTCCTTTATATTCCCAGGCAACATATGATCGTTTAGAAGGATGGAACAGTTTATGCTGGGGTAGTCATGACGGCAGTGATACACCATTATTATATGTAGATGGATTTAATTTTCCTGATAAAAAGGCACGTCTATCACTTGATGAATGGGTACCGCCAGTCGAGGCACCAGAAGAATATGATTTATTATTAAATAATGGCCGCATGCTCGAACATTTCCATGAGGGGAATATGACAAAGAAATCGGCAGGTATTTTATCGAAAATGTCAGAGGTGTTTGTTGAGATATCACCAGAACTAGCGATGGAGCGAAATGTGAAGGATGGAAGTCTTGTAGAACTTGCATCACCATTTGGAAAAATAAAAGTTCCAGCGCTTGTTACAGATCGTGTAACTGGAAATGAACTATATTTACCGATGCATGCAACAGTAAATGAAGAAGCAATTAATATTTTAACAGGAACGGCAACTGATCTTTATACATGTACACCAGCATATAAACAAACGCGTGTCAAAATGCGTGTGCTGCGTGAAAAAGGAAATCGTCCACTTCCTGCTTCCAACCCGCGAAATAAAAAGCGCCATCCGCAAAATGGTGTCGAAGTGCAGAAGAAATGGCAACGAAAACAATATGTATCACTTGTGGATGAAAAATAGGGGGGGAGCATTGTGGCAAAAGAAATTACAATGATTCAAAAAACGGTTGTAACAGAGGAACAAAAGAAACAACAAGTTTCTGAGGAATTATTACAACAATTAGGAGAGAATCAACAGGCAATTGAAGAAACGATTCATTTGTTAGCACAGCTTCAAAAGGCTGGTTTGTTAGATGCGGCAGTAAGCTTGCTGGCAGCGAAAGAAGATGTTTCGAAAATTGCGATTGAACAACTAAACCGTGAACCAGTAAAAAATGCATTAAATAATATAATGGGTGCAGGAGAAGCGCTATCTTCAGTAGACCCAGAAGTGACTAAGCAAGTAACATCCAGTTTAGTGACAGGTTTACAATATGCAACCGATGAATTAAAAAAAGGTGAGAAAACAAGTGTGATGGATTTCTTTAAAGTATTACGAGACCCAGACATAAACCGAGCAATTACATTCGGATTTAACTTTTTGAAAGCATTTGGTCAAGAGTTAGAAAAGAAGAATTAATAAGAAAAAGAGCGGTGGATTTAGAATCTATCGCTTTTTTATGTGTTTATATGAGTATTCATGTTTAGTAAAATATATTATGATGAAAAAATAGCTTTTAAATATATCGCTATTTTCATTTTTAAGCAGTGGAATACAACATGACTTTTAATCTTGTATGTGGTAGAAAAAGGCCCTGGCCGCTTTCATGCGCGGCCAGATACTAGCCCACCTCTTCAAAAATAGGGGTTTTATATTACTTTTAATTTATATATATGAATATATTTTGACATAAAGATTGCTACTATGTAGAAAAAAGGGAGCCTGCTACTGTTTTTCTCTCTTTGCTTTTACTTGGCATGTGGCAGAAACAGGACCTGACCGCACCTATGTGCGGCCAGATGCTCTCGCCCCCCTAAAAAAAGGGTTTTTATGTTTTTTAAACTTAAATATGGTTTTAGAATATGGAGGAATCTATGCTACACCGAAAAAAAATATCTATACCAGGGGTAATGAAACATTCCTTTCAAACAGTAAGGTTTGCCTTTGGAAATGTATTAGCGTTTCAACTTATGTATAAACTTCTAGCAGCAATTGTCTTTATCCCACTATTCGGTATGATTTTTAATAAGCTATTATACTGGGGTGGATATGCAAATGCGACAAATGATGAATTGCTTGCGTTTTTTAAAACACCGTATGGAATCGCGGCTATTTTCATTTTATCTGTGCTAGCACTTTTTCTTATTTTTATCGAATTTGCAGTGCTTATTATTATTTCGTATTTTGCACATAAACGACAAAAGGTGAGACTGCGTCCAATTTTATATAAAACGGTAACGTATTTACCTTCTTTTTTCACATATTGCTTACCAGGATTTATTTTGTATGTTGTAGTTTTACTACCTCTTTTAAGCATCGGTTATAAATCCGCACTTCTTCCTGAAATTCAGATTCCTAATTTTATTACAGGCGAATTACTGAAAACAACAATGGGACAAGTCGGATATTATTTCTTTTTCGCCGTAGTTGCCTATGTAAATCTTCGTTGGATTTTTGTGTTACCTATTATTGTTTTAGAAGAAAAGCCGTTTCGCGTAGCTGCTCGTCAAAGTGCAATGTTAGTAAAGGAAAACTTTTTGAAAGTCCTGTTCTTTTTCATTGGATTTTTTATTTCGATAGGCATTGTTTTTCTGCTTTTTACAGGTGTTTATTTATTGTTACTGCTCGGGGTATATAAATTTACAAATCCAGAAGGAACATTTGCTTTATTAGCACAATCTACTCTATCTGTATTTTTAACGAGTACATTTTATATATTTAGCTTTATTGTCACCCCGTTTTACATTATGGCACTTATAAGGTTGTATTTACAGAAAGTTCCCGTTGAAGCTGTTTTAGTAGAAGAGGGCCTTGACTATTTTAAAACAAAAGCAGAGAAATGCTTCTTTCAAAAGCATCGACTGAAATTTATTGGTGTATATATTTGCGGGGTTGTTGTAATGGGAATGGTTTTGGCCTTTATTGTAACCTTTATTACGAATTCTTATAAAGAGCCTATTATTATGGCGCATCGTGGTTACATATCTAAAGGCGTAGAGAATACAAAAGAGTCAGTCCAAGGAGCGATTGATGCGAAAGCCGATTATGCGGAGATTGATGTATTGCAAACGAAAGATGGAGAATTGGCCGTTATACACGATTTGAAATTAAAGCGTCTTGCGAATGCAAATGTACAAGTGTCAGAATTAACGATGGATGAACTTCGAAAGCTTACGTTAAGGCAAGGTGAATTCTCAGGAGGAATCAGTACACTTGATGAAATTATTAAACTTGCAAAAGGGAAGATTAAGCTTAATATAGAAGTGAAGCTCCATGGAAAGGAAAATGAAAAGGATTTTGTAAAGAAAGTTTTAAAAACCATTGAGAGAAATGAATTTGAAAAGCAATGTGTAATTCAAACATTGCATTACCCGCTTATTAAAGAATTTAAACGTGCAAATCCCGATATAAAAGTAGGATATGTCCTATATGCAAGTGTAGCAAATTTAAAACATGTTCCAGCTGATTTTTATGTAGCGGAAGAATATATGTTGAATAAGCGCTTAGTCCAATCAGCTCGTAAATTAAATAGACCGATTTATGTATGGACTGTAAATGATATGGAAAACTTAAGGGGATATTATAAATTGAATGTGGATGGAATTATTACAGACTATCCAGAAGATGCAAGGGAAACAATTAAAATACTTAAAGAGCAAGAGGAAAATGAAACGGACATGGTTGATAAAATTATGGAAACGACAGAAGACTTATTTGCAAAGCTATTTATGTAAAAAGAGGCTGCTAGTGAAACACTAGTAGCCTCTTTTTTTGTATGGAGAGATCTGTACTAAATTGTTAGTCGTATAAATAGGATGGTAGAAGAGCAGAGCAAAGCAAAGGAGGCCGAGAATGGAACGGTATCGTGTCATAGGGAAAAGTGTGAAGCGAAAAGAAAGTGCTGATAAAGTAACGGGAAGAGCGAAGTATATTAATGATGAAATAGAGGTTGGCACGCTATATGCAAAACTTCTTACGAGTCCATATGCACATGCTTATATTAGGAGTATAGATATTCGTGAAGCGAAGAAAGTACAAGGCGTACATGCTGTGGTAACGGGAGCGGATTATCCTATTCTTGTCGGCTCTAGTATCGTTGATCGTCCTTTGTTAGCCTTTGAGAAAGTACGGTATTTTGGTGAACCTGTTGCACTTGTTGTGGCGGATACTGAAGCAATTGCAAGAGAAGCAGCAACACGGATCCGTGTTATATATGACGAGCTCCCGATTATTCGTTCCCCTTTGCAAGCCTATAATGAATCAAACATTTTAGTCCATGAGCATGTGGAACGATATAAGTTAGAAGAAAAGGTGTACCCAAAGCCGCATACAAATATCGCAAATCGGACGAAAATTCGTAAAGGGGATGTTCAAAAAGGATTTACGAACAGTGACGCGATTGCCTGTGAAACATTTTCTTTTCGGCAATCTGATCATGCAGCAATGGAAACGCGGTGTGCTAGGGTAGAAATGAAACCGAATGGAGATGTGATTGTTCATTCTACATCACAGGCTCCTTTTGAAATAAAGAGGCAGTTAAGCGAAGCGTTTGAAATTGATGAAGGGAAAGTTATTGTACATGTGCCGTTAGTCGGGGGGGCATATGGTGGAAAAACAGCAGTTCAGCTTGAATTTTTAGCATACATTGCTTCAAAAGTAGTAGGAGGAAGACGAGTTACTCTTCAAAATAGTAGAGAGGAAGATTTCATAACGTCTCCTGTTCATATCGGTTTACAAGCAAAAGTAAAGCTTGGGTGCACAAAAGATGGAAAGCTGCAAGCGGCAGAGATTTTGTATTTATTTGACGGCGGTGCTTATGCTGATCGGGCGGTAACGATGAGTAAGGCGGCTGGGCTGGACTGCACGGGCCCATATGCGATTGAAAACGTATGGTGCGATTCGTACGGTATGTATACAAATCATACTTATGCAACGTCTTTTAGAGGTTTTGGACATTCGGAGTATACGTTTGTAATGGAACGAACAATTGATATTCTTGCTCAGAAATTAGGAATGTGTCCGCTTATGTTTCGTATGAAAAATGCAATTGGGCCAGGGGATACAACACCGACACAAGTACCTGTCACATCAAGTAATACGGGAGATGTGACAGCGTGCCTACAAAAATTAAAATCACTTATAAATTGGGAAGAGGGAAATAAAGTTATTCTATCTAACGGCATGGTACGCGCAAAAGGGGTTAGCTGCTTCTGGAAAAATTCGACTACGCCAAGTAATGCCGGAGCAGGTGCGGTATTAACCTTTAACGGTGATGGTAGTGTCAATATCAATTGTGGTGCCGTTGAAATTGGGCAAGAAACAAAAACAGTGCTAACGCAAATGGTTGCCGAGAAAATGAACATGGATGTTGATGATGTGCATATCATAATGGAAGTTAATACACAAGTTGCTCCAAAGCATTGGAAAACAGCAGCGAGCCGAACGACACTCCTTGTTGGAAATGCGGTTGTAAGGGCGGCAGAAGACGCAATAAGGCAGCTCTGCCAAACGGCTTCAAATTTACTTGGGTACCCCGCAGAAGAGTTAGAAGTTGCAGGGAAAGGAGTCTATGTCAAAACGAACCCAAATATACATGTGCCCTTTTCGAAAATTGCGTTTGGGTATGTAGATTCAAATGGAAATGTAAAAGGAACAGAAGTGGTGGGAAGAGGGAGTTACATACTTGAGGGAATTACAGATATTGATTATGAAACAGGGAAAGGAAGACAAGGGCCGGAGTGGGGAGTAGGAGCGCAAGCAGTCGAAGTGGAATATAATCCTAAAGATTTTACATACCGATTGTTGAATGCTGTAACAGTGGCAGATGCGGGAACCATTTTAAATAGAAAGGGAGCAGAAACGCAAATTATGGGAGCCATGAGTATGGGGCTCAGTTTTGCAACGCGAGAAACATTTCATTATGATGCGAAAGAAAGAAATTTGAATCATCAGTTTCGTTCTTATAAAGTCATCCATTACGGGCAACAGCCAAAATATATTGTCGATTTTGTAGAAGTACCACATAAAGAAGCTGCATTTGGTTCTAGAGGACTTGGGGAACATGGAATTATTGGCATGCCAGCAGCTTTAGGAAACAGCTTATCCATCGCAACTAGTATTTCATTACGAAACTTACCGCTTACGCCAGAGTTAATTTGGAAAGAGACGCAAAAAGGAGAAGGGATGGAATGATACCATTTGATTTTGAGTATTATCGTCCGGATTCTATTCAAGAGGCTATTCGATTATTTCACCAACTAGATCAAGAGGGGAAGAAGCCGCTCTACTATGGGGGCGGCACAGAAATTATTACGATGGGACGTTCGCAACGCATTCGAACAAAAGCTGTTATTGATATAAAAGATATTCCAGAATGTAATGTTTGTGAATGGCAGGATGACAAACTTTTGCTAGGTGCAACATTGACGATAACAAATGTTCAGGATGCGAAAGTCTTTCCGCTCCTTGGGGAAACTGCTGGCCGGGCTGCAGATCGCACGGCAAGAAATAAAATTACAATTGGCGGAAATGTTGCGGGAAGGATTCGCTATAAGGAAGCTGTGCTGCCGTTTTTATTAGCTGATAGTACATTTGTTATTGCAGGAACAGCGGGTATGAAATATGTACCTGCTCATCAAGCTTTTGTGGAAAAATTACAATTACAAAAGGGTGCGTTTCTTGTACAAATGATTACAGATCGGCAGTATGTGACAGCACCGTATTATAGTGTAAAAAAACGCCAACTAGAAAAAATTGATTATCCCCTTGTAACGGTTGCGTCGATTAAATATGATGACGAAATTCGAATGGCGTGCAGTGGCTTATGTGTGTTTCCATTTCGTTCACTTCAGATGGAGACAGATTTAAATAATAAGCACATTCCATTTGAGAAAAGAATTGAACACGCCTTAACCCATATTCCAGCTCCTGTATTAGATGATATAAGAGGCTCGCGTGCTTATCGGACATTTGTATTTCAATCTGTACTGCAAGATATATTGCGAAATTTTGCAAAGGGGGACGAAAGATGAGAAACGTCCAGCTCATTTTGGATGTCAATGGAGAAACGCGAGAGGTAGTTGGAAGAATGGCTGATACGCTGTTACATATATTACGTCACGAACTGGATTTAACAGGAGCAAAGCCTGGCTGTGAAAATGGTGATTGCGGTGCTTGTACAGTTCTTGTTGAAGGGATACCAATCAAGTCTTGTATTATGCTGGCTGTTGAAGCGATTGGAAAGCAAATTACAACGATTGAAGGATTACAAGCAGCTCCTATTCAACAAGCTTTTGAAGAGAAATGGGCGTTCCAATGCGGATACTGTACACCAGGATTTATTATGAATTGCCATGGACTTGTGTCGCAAAGGCCTGATGCAGATGATCATGTTATTGAAGAATGGTTAAGTTCTAATATTTGCCGATGCACGAGTTATCAAGAGATTGAAGAAGCTGTAAAGTCTGTATTACAAAAGCAGCGAGGGGATTCAAAATGACTTCCGCATACGGTGTATTAGAAGCGTTGTTATGTTGCGAGAAACGCTGTGCATTAGCGACAATTATTCATGTTGAAGGATCGGCATATAGAAAAGAAGGAACGATGATGCTTTTTCAAGAAGATGGCACAAAAGTAGGAATGCTAAGTGCAGGGTGCATTGAAGAAGAGCTTTTCTATTATGCTGTGGATGTTATGGAGCAAAATACTTGGGCGATTCATACATTTAATACAAAGGCAGAAGATGATTTGTCCTGGGGAGTAGGATGTAATGGTGTTATTCATGTATTAGTGGAACATATAGATGATACCTATAAAGCGATTTTACAAGACTTATATATTCACCTTGCCAATGGTTCCTCGGCTTGGATGGTGAAAAATCTTTCGTTAGAGCAAACTGCACTTATATATAATAATGGTAATACGTGCGGTAATTGGGAAGGGACTATTCCACAGGCAACTTACTTGAAAAATGGGTTACAAGATGAATATTATAGCCAACATTTTATACCAAAGCCCCGCCTGTTTATTTTTGGAGCAGGAGAAGATGCAAAGCCACTCGTTCGTTTTGCGAAGGAAACGAGCTTCTTGGTAACAGTTTGCGATTGGCGGGAGGCCTTATGTAATACGGATCAGTTTCCAAGTGCTGATGCATGTGTGGTTGGTTTTCCAGTAGAAATGATACAAAAACTTTCATTACATCCAAGCGATTTTCTTGTCATTATGACGCATCACTTTGAAAAAGATCGACAATTACTATCTCTTTTATTAGAAAAAAATGTTCGTTATATAGGTGTTTTAGGACCGCGTCATCGTACGGAGCGCTTATTAGACGGTAAACCAATTCCTCCTCATCTCCATTTTCCTGTTGGAATTTCAATTGGTGCACAAGGTCCAAGTGAAATTTCCGTTAGTATCATGGCTGAAATTATCGGGCAATTACGGATGAAGTGAGATGAAAATCATTGGTGTATACTTGGCGGCTGGAAATAGTAGACGAATGGGACCGGGAATCCATAAACTTTCTCTTCCTTTACACAATGAACCACTTGGTAATGCAGCCCTCAAAACTGCTTTGTCTTCAAATCTCGCAGGTATTATTATTGTCACAAATGATGAAAATTGGGTTTCACAATCATTACGACATGAGAACGTACACCTTCTTTCTTGTTTTGATTCTAGTCAAGGACAATCACATTCACTGCGCTGTGGTATTAAGAAAGCAATGGATATGAAAGCGGATGGAATTGTTGTCTTACTTGCTGATCAACCTTTTATTAAAACAGAGGTAATTAATGAATTACTAGATTGTTATAAACAACATAAAACGGTCTATTATGTAGCAGCAAAGTATCGCGGAATTGTAAGGCCGCCTGTTTTATTTGCAAAGAAAATATTTCCTTTCTTGCAAACATTAAAAGGTGATCAAGGAGCTCGCACTATTTTTCAACAGTCATTTATAAAGGGGATAACGATATCGTATGAAGAAGCGACCCTTTTTTATGATGTGGATAGTTGGAGTGATTATCAGAAAATGATACAGTATTACGGAAAGTGAAAAACGAATTGTTTTATAGAGCATTTACAATCAAATCTTATTACTCAATTTCATCGGGCTTATCCAACAGGGATAGGCCTTTGCTATTGAGTGATTTTTAACATATATAAGTGAAACAACGACATAAAAATCCCCTTTCCTTTTAGGGGGGCGAGAGCATTTGGCCATGCAGGAGTTTCCTACTACATGCAAGGTTTAAAACAAAAGGAGAAGGCAAGTAGCGGTCATATTTTGTTCTACATAGCAGCGGCTTATAGGTTGGAAAATTAAAATGGAATGGTCCATCTTCATAAATTATATCGATAAACAAATATTCAACAGGTTGCAAAAGTTTTGTAAATCGTTAAGTAGGAGTTTATAGAAATTATTGATGGATTTTTGTATAACATTTATTTGTTAAAAAACTTTCTGAAAATAATAAATATAGAACGGTGAAAAAGAAAAAGAGCATCTATTTCCTAATGAAATTAATTTACATTATTTACACTATTTCAAATATAAAAACTTTTATTTTTTCATATGATAGCGTTTTCATAGATTGGAAGTTATGCTAGAATAAGTTCATAAGTTATTAACTATTACAAAAAGAAGAAAGAATTACTTTTTTCTGTTAATTATAAGGGGGCATTTCATTATGCGTATTGGGGTACCAGCAGAAATTAAAAATAACGAAAACCGTGTAGCTATGACACCAGCGGGTGTTGTACATTTAATTCGTAACAATCACGAAGTATTCATTCAAAAGGGTGCAGGATTAGGATCAGGTTTTCCTGATGAGCAATATGTAGAAGCAGGAGCAAAAATCGTAGAAACAGCTGAAGAAGCTTGGGCTATGGAAATGGTAATGAAAGTTAAAGAGCCAATTGCAAGCGAATATAAATATTTCCGTGAAGGCCTAATCTTATTCACTTACTTACACTTAGCTCCAGAACCAGAATTAACAAAAGCATTAATTGAAAATAAAGTAGCAGCAATCGCTTACGAAACAGTTCAATTAGAAAATCGTTCTTTACCATTGTTAGCGCCTATGAGTGAAGTTGCTGGTCGTATGGCAGCACAACTTGGTGCACAATTCCTTGAGAAAAATAAAGGTGGAAAAGGTATTTTATTAGCAGGCGTTCCAGGAGTAAAACGCGGTAAAGTAACAATTATCGGCGGTGGACAAGCTGGTACAAATGCTGCTAAAATTGCAGTTGGTCTAGGTGCTGACGTAACAGTTATCGACTTAAGCGCAGATCGTCTTCGTCAATTAGATGATATTTTCGGTAACCAAGTGACAACTTTAATGTCTAATCCTTACAATATTGCACAAGCTGTAAAAGAGTCTGATCTTGTAATCGGTGCAGTATTAATTCCAGGAGCAAAAGCACCAAAACTTGTAACAGAAGAAATGATCAAGTCTATGGAGCCAGGTTCTGTTGTAGTTGATATCGCAATCGACCAAGGTGGTATTTTCGAAACAACTGACCGTATTACAACACATGACAACCCAACTTATGAAAAACACGGCGTAGTTCACTATGCAGTTGCAAACATGCCTGGTGCGGTTCCACGTACATCTACACTTGCATTAACAAATGTTACAGTACCATACGCAGTACAGATCGCAAACAAAGGTTACAAAAAAGCTTGCTTAGAAAATACTGCATTATTAAAAGGTATTAACGCATTAGAAGGCTATGTAACATTCGAAGCTGTTGCAGAAGCACACGGTGTAGAATATAAAGCAGCAAAAGAATTATTAGAAGCAGAAGCAGTATCTTGCTAATCTAAATATCGAACAATATTTTCATACAACAAGATGAGAGCTAAGAGAAGTGCCTCTTAGCTCTTTTTAACTAGAAGGGGGCAAGAGTCGTGGCCAACTTATTTAAAAAGAAATCCGTGACACAATTGTTAAGCCAAAGTCAAAGTAAAACTTTGACAAAAACATTAGGGGCATTTGACTTAACGATGTTAGGAATTGGAGCGATTATCGGTACAGGAGTACTTGTATTAACTGGATTAGTAGCAGCAAGAGATGCTGGTCCAGCTGTTATTTTCTCGTTTATGATTGCAGCAATTGTTTGTGGCTTTGCAGCATTATGTTATGCAGAAGTTGCCACAGCACTTCCTGTATCAGGTAGTGTTTATACGTATGCATATGCAACGATTGGAGAATTTGTTGCCCATTTAATGGGATGGACATTATTGTCAGTTTATGTTTTAACAACGGCAGCGGTAGCTGGCGGTTGGACGGGTTACTTTAATAATTTAGTAAGCGGATTGGGATTAGAAATTCCAAAACAACTGTTAACGATTCCAGCTCACGGCGGAATTGTGAACCTTCCAGCGATTTGTATTACGTTAGTATTAACATGGTTACTATCTCGCGGTACGAAAGAAAGTAAACGTGTTAATAATGCAATGGTATTAATTAAAATTAGTATTGTTGTATTGTTTATTGCAGTGGGTGTATTCTATGTAAAACCAGTAAACTGGACACCATTTGCACCGTATGGTATAAGTGGGATTTTTGCCGGAGGAGCTGCAGTATTCTTTGCTTTCTTAGGATTTGATGCATTAGCAACTTCAGCTGAAGAAGTAAAAAATCCACAGCGTGATTTACCGATTGGTATTATTGCATCGCTTGCTATTTGTACAGTTATTTATATTGCAGTTTGTCTTGTTATGACAGGAATGGTGTCATACAAAGAATTAAATGTACCAGAAGCGATGTCTTATGTATTAGAAGTTGTTGGGCAAGATAAAGTAGCAGGTGTTATCGCAATTGGTGCAGTAATTGGGATTATGGCCGTAATTTTTGCTTATATTTACGCAACAACACGTGTATTCTTTGCGATGAGCCGTGATGGTTTACTTCCAAAATCATTTGCGAAAATTAACCAAAAAACAGAAGCGCCGGTATTTTCAACATGGTTAACAGGTATCGGAAGTGCTTTAATTGCCGGATTTGTCGATTTAAAAGAATTGTCAAACTTAGCGAATATTGGAGCATTATTAACATTTGCGATGGTAGGTGTTTCTGTACTGATCCTTCGTAAAACACATCCGAAATTACAACGTGGCTTTATGGTGCCGCTTGTACCAGTATTGCCGATTATTTCAATCGCATGTTGTCTGTTTTTAATGGTTAACTTACCACTTACAACATGGTTATACTTCGGTGCTTGGCTTGTACTAGGAGTTATCGTATACTTCGTATACTCTAAGAAACACAGCCACCTGCAACAAGATAAAAGTTCGCAAGATCATCTAAAACAAGCAAATTAAAGGGATAAAGCCTTATGCGTTGGGGAGCGCATAAGGTTTTTTTATGTTTTTGAAGGGATTCTAGGAAACCTCATAGAAATGTATATGTCGAAAGATGGAAAAGAGGGATAATAATGGTTGTAAAAGAGGGAGTAAAAGTTGTAGTTGGTGCAGAAGGATATAATAACAATCCAGGGTGGTTACATACACAAGAAAATGAACTAAATTTATTAAAAAGAGAAGATTGGGTGAAAAAATTTGCTCCAAACTCTATAGCAGCAATCTTAGCAGAGCATGTGTGGGAGCATTTAACATATGAAGAAGGAAGAGAAGCAGCAAAAATTTGTTATGAATTTTTACAGCCGGGTGGTCATCTTCGCTGTGCCGTACCAGATGCATTTTTCCCAGATGAAGATTATCAAGCAGGCGTACAAGTCGGCGGACCAGGTCCATTAGATCATCCGGCAGCGAGTCATAAAATTGTTCATAATCATAAAACGATGACTTCGATGTTTGAAGAGGCTGGTTTTGAAGTGAAATTATTGGAGTATTGTGATGAAAACGGAGCGTTTCATTATAATGACTGGAATGAAAAAGACGGCCTTATTTATCGCTCAAAACGTTTCGATCATCGCAATCAAGATGGACAGCTTGTTTTTGTTTCGTTGATTGTCGATGCGGTTAAACGTAAATAAAAGGAAAATAATATATCAGCGATTTTTGCAATATATCGACCGTTTTTTAGGATATATCGGCGATTCGACACGGGATAAAGACCTTTCGACACGATATAAAGACCCTGCGAAGATATTCGACATACTGAACGCATAAAAAAGCATTGATGGTAATTTCAATGCTCTTTTTATAGTAAATTGAATCGTTTTCCATCCGAAAAGAGAACCCGTTAATATAAATAAAGGGTTCTTTTTTCATTTTTTAAAAGCACAATACGATAATTACCGTGAAAAATAGAAGGTTCTTCATATTGAATGGTAAGCGGTAATGTTCCTAAAATATCACTCAACTTACGATTAATATTCGTGCCAAGTCTTTTGGTCAGAAGGTTCATAAATTTCCTAGATGGAGATAGCTGTTTTTTTTCAGGAAGAAATTTATCTAGGATGACAATGTTTCCACCTTCTTTCGTGACACGTAGTGCTTCTGAAAGTGCAATATGAGGGTGTTCAACAACGCTTAAAATGAGATTTAAAATAACAACGTCAAATGAATCATCTGGAAATGCGAGTTGTTCAGCATTCATTTGTTTATATATGACATGAGGATAAGGGTACTTTCTTTTCGCTTTGATTAGCATATGTTCTGAGAGGTCAATTCCAGTGATGAGGGTGTTTGTCGGAAGAAGAGGGATATCTTGCCCTGTACCAACACCAACTAATAATACTTGTTGATTTTCTGTAAAGGATACAAGAGAAAATGCTCGTTTTCTTGCTTGAATAAAGAAACGGTTTTGCATGAACAAATCGTAAAAGTGAGACCATAATTTATAAATTTTTTGGTTTTGCTTATTTTTCATAACGCTCCTCCATTTTTCATGAAATTTTCCAAAAATAAAACCAGAAATAATTGACACATATGAGCATTCGTTCATATAATAAAAGCATAACATATATGAACAATTACTCATATGTTCAAATGAAGAGGTGAGCTATTGTGACGGAACAAAAAGTAGAAACAAATGAAGAAACGTGTTTACAAAATGTCATTCATCAAGAAGTTGTTGAAAAAGTAAAACAAACGATTCCACAGGATGATAGCTTAAGTCAAGTAGCAGAGTTATTTAAAGTATTAGGAGACCGTACGCGCACACGTATTTTACACGCCTTATTTGAGGCAGAAATGTGCGTATGCGATTTAGCATATTTACTCGGAATGACGCAGTCGTCTATTTCCCATCAATTACGCGTATTAAAGCAAGCAAAGCTTGTTAAAAATCGTAAAGAGGGAAAAGTAGTGTACTATTCACTTGCAGATCACCACGTTATTCATATTTTCGAGCAAGCATTTGAGCACGTAAACGAGGAAAAATAGAAGCAGCACAAGGAGGGAGAAAAATGGGGGAAGCATTGGTAAAACGGAAACTTGTGTTAGACGGATTAGACTGCGCAAACTGTGCGATGAAAATTGAAAAAGGTGTAGGAGAATTAGAGGATGTATCATCGTGTTCTGTTAACTTCGTCACGAAAACGATGACGGTAGAAACAGCGAAACAAAACGAAGAACATGTTGTCAAGGAAGTAACGCAACTTGTAAATAAATTAGAACCGCATATTCATGTGAAAGAAGAACAAAAAGCGAGAGCGGCAAAAGAAACATTTATACTAGAAGGTTTGGATTGTGCAAACTGCGCGATGAAAATTGAAACAAAAGTAGGCGAAATGCCTGCAGTTACATCGGCATCTGTTGATTTTGTTTCTAAAAAATTAAGAGTAGAAATCGCAAATAAACAAGAGTTAGAGACAACTGTTGCACATATAAAAGAAGTCGTGCAGAAATTAGAACCCGAAGTGAACGTAGTGCGTGAGAAAGAGCAAACAGAACATCATCATAGTCATGATCACGGAGAAGCGAATACGAAAAAAATGATTTGGCGGTTATCGATTGGGGCGATTTTAACTGCTATTGCTGCACTAGCTTCATTACCGCAAATGATCACAATTCCACTTTTCGTGATTGCTTATATGATTATAGGCGGCGATATAGTTTTACGTGCTGCAAAGAATATTGTACGCGGACAGGTGTTTGACGAAAACTTTTTAATGGCGATTGCGACACTTGGTGCTTTTGGGACTCAAAACTATTCAGAAGCTGTCGCGGTAATGCTCTTTTATCAAGTAGGTGAACTGTTCCAAAGCATTGCGGTAAATCGTTCCCGTAAGTCGATTAGTTCATTAATGGATATTCGACCTGATTATGCAAACTTAAAGCTAGGAAATGAAACGAAACAAGTGTCGCCAGAAGATGTACAAATTGGTGATTTCATTATCGTTAAACCGGGTGAAAAAGTACCATTAGACGGTAAAGTAATCGAAGGAGCATCAATGGTAGATACATCGGCGCTAACAGGAGAATCTGTACCTCGTGAAGTAGAGATCGGCAGTGATGTATTGAGCGGTTTTGTTAATCAAAATGGTGTATTAACAATTGAAGTAACGAAAGAGTACGGTGAATCTACTGTTTCGAAAATTTTAGATTTAGTGCAAAATGCAAGTAGTCGTAAAGCACCGACAGAAAACTTTATTACGAAGTTTGCTCGTTATTATACACCAGCTGTCGTCGTTACAGCTGCAGTATTAGCTTTTGTTCCACCGCTTATTATAGAGGGGGCAACGTTCTCAGATTGGATTTATAGAGCGCTCGTCTTTCTTGTTATCTCTTGTCCTTGTGCATTGGTTGTTTCGATTCCACTTGGGTTCTTCGGAGGTATTGGCGCAGCATCTAAGAGCGGAATTTTAGTAAAGGGCAGTAACTATTTAGAAGCATTAAATGATGTAAAACATATCGTATTTGATAAAACAGGTACGTTAACAAAAGGTGTCTTTAAAGTAACAGATATGCAGCCAAGCGAATTTGTGACGAAAGAAGAATTGTTACAGTATGCAGCATTTGCAGAGGTATATTCGAATCATCCAATCGCGCAGTCCATTCGAGCTGCATATGGAAAAGTAGTCAATGAGCATATGATTGAAGAGTATAATGAAATTTCTGGTCACGGCACAGTTGTGAAAGTGAACGGAAAAGAGATCTTTGCTGGAAACGCAAAGTTAATGAGAAAAGAAAATATTCCATTTCAGCAACCGCAAACTGTTGGAACACTTGTACACGTAGCTGTAGATGGTATGTATGCTGGATACATTGTCATTTCTGATGAAATCAAAGAGGATGCTAAGCAAGCAATTCAATCGTTAAAACAACTTGGTGTAAAAAGAACCGTTATGTTAACCGGCGATGCAAAATCAGTCGGAGAAGCAGTTGGGAAACAACTGGGGATTGACGAAGTCCATGCCGAACTGTTGCCGCAGCAAAAAGTAGAAGAAATTGAGAAAATTGATGCGATGAAACATCCGAAAGAAAAAATTGCGTTTGTTGGAGACGGTATTAACGATACACCTGTATTAGCAAGAGCGGATATTGGGATTGCGATGGGTGGTTTAGGATCAGATGCAGCAATTGAAGCAGCCGACATTGTCATTATGACAGATGAACCTTCGAAAATAGGAGCGGCTATTCAAATTGCGAAACGCACGCGTAGTATCGTATGGCAAAACATCATCTTCGCCTTAGGGATAAAAGGAGTTGTTCTTTTATTAGGGGCATTCGGCATTGCAACGATGTGGGAAGCAGTTTTCTCAGATGTTGGGGTAACTTTGCTGGCTGTGTTAAATGCGATGCGTGTATTGAGGGTAAAAGAATTGTAAAAGGAGAGAAGCGAGGGCTTCTCTCCTTATTTTTTCATAGAATTTGCAATTTGTTCTCGCACAGTTTGAATATAATTCATTTTATGATCCCAGCACACTTGGCTTAAATCGACTGGATATTCTTCTGGATTCAGCGTCCGTTTATACTCTTCCCATAAGAATGATAAGCTGCTTTGTGCATGGCGCTGAATATGAAGGATGTCAGGTAATTCGTATGTGAGCTGCCCGTTCACAAATATATCATGATGCAGCTCTTTTGCTTCAAAGTTCGTGACAAATTTACTAATATACGTATGAACAGGGTGGAACATTTTTAAACGCTCTTCTTGCTCTGGTTCTTCTGTGTCTAATGCAATATAATCGCCTTCTGCATGCTGATTGATACGATTGATAATACGATAGATACGCTTTAATCCTGGTGTTGTAATTTTTTCAGGATTGGACGAAATTTTAATTGTGTCGTTTAGTGTACCGTTTTCATCTTCGATACAAACTAATTTATAAACAGCGCCTAATGCTGGCTGTTCAAACGACGTGATTAGTTTTGTTCCAACACCCCATACGTCAATTTTGGCTCCTTGCGATTTTAAATGTAAAATCGTGTATTCATCCAAGTCGCTCGAAGCAATAATTTTTGTATTGGTAAATCCAGCTGCATCTAACATTTTACGCGCTTCTTTAGATAAGTACGCCATATCTCCGCTATCAAGGCGGATGCCATAAAAGTTAATGTGATCACCAAATTCTTTTGCGACGCGGATCGCATTTGGTACACCAGATTTTAATGTGTCGTATGTATCAACGAGAAAAACGCATTTTTCATGTGTTTCCGCATATTTTTTGAAGGCTACATACTCATCGCGATACGCTTGTACAAATGAATGAGCATGTGTACCAGCAACAGGAATACCAAATCGTTTTCCAGCTCGAACATTACTTGTTGAAGAAAAACCGCCGATGAATGCTGCTCTTGTTCCCCAAAGTGCTGCATCAAATTCATGAGCACGGCGTGTTCCGAATTCAAGAAGTTCATCATCACCAGCTGCATGCTTCATCCGTGCAGCTTTTGTAGCAATTAATGTTTGGTAGTTCACAATATTTAAAAGTGCGGTTTCAATAATTTGTGCTTCTCCAAGTGGTGCTTCTATACGCAAAAGGGGTTCGTTATGAAAGACAACCTCGCCTTCCTGCATACTGCGAATGGAGCCAGTAAACTTCATATTTTGTAAGTAGTGTAAAAAATCTTCTTCAAATTGCAGCTCTTTGAGATAAGCAATATCACTTTCTGTAAACCGAAAGTTCTCCACATACTCTATAATCTTTTCGAGCCCTGCAAAAATAGCATAACCATTTTCAAAAGGCAGCTTACGAAAGTATAAATCGAATACTGCCCGGCGATTATGAATATTATCCTTCCAATATGTATAGGCCATATTCATTTGATATAAGTCTGTGTGTAAGGCGTAGCTATCGTCTTTATAATGTCCCATAACATAAACACCTCCATATTTTGGTTATAGTATACCTCTTTTTTGAAGTTTTTTGCTAAAAACTATACATATCATAAATGTTATAAAGTAAAAATAAAAAATCCTTCGGAATATTTTTATTTATCAATTTATATTTTGGTAAAATTTATGTATTATTAAAGTACTAGGGGATAACTTAGAATGGAGGAGGGGACTATGCAACAAAATCTAGAAAAAATGGGTAAGCAAATTTTTTACAAACGACTCCAACAAAAAATGACACAAGAAGAACTCTGTCAAGGCATTTGTTCCGTCTCATATTTAAGTAAAATTGAAAATGGAAAAATTGAGGCCTCAGAAGAAATATTGCAGTTATTATGTACGAGATTAGAGATTGCAGTTTCGGATTTAAGAGATATTGAAGCTGAGGTGAAAGAAAAGTTAGAGGAGTGGTTAAAAGCACTAGTTCACTTAGATAAATATAAAGTTGAAGAGTTATATAAAGAACTAGAAGTAGAGATGCAACAAATTGTTGATTTTGAGATTGTAAATTATTATAAGTTGTTATATACACGATATTTAATTATGAAGAGAAATATACCAGCCCTTAAAGAGGAGTTGGAGAAACTAAAAAAGGTTTATAAAAAATATTCTCCATTTCAGCAGCTGCTATATCAGTATAGTCAGGCTTTATGCTATTGCCTACAGCATAAATGGCAAGAGGGATTACGGTTTCTAATTCAAACAGAGTTAATGGCAAAAGAACAAAATTATTATGAAACTGGAATTTATTATAATTTAGCGGTTGCATATACTCATTTGGAAATTCCATATATGGCACTTCATTTTGCTAATATTGCCATGGAAGGATTTCGAAATGAATATAAATTTCGAAATGTGATTAATTGTCAAGTCATTGTTGGGTTGAGCTATATTGAAAGAAGACAGTATGATGAAGCGTTAAAAATTTATGAGAGTATACTACGAGAAGTAGACGCTTTTTCTGATAAGGATGTATTGCTGGCAATGGTATTAAGTAATATTGGCAATGTACATTATAAAATGAAAAAGTATGAAGAAGCCAAAAAATATTATGTAGAAAGTTTACAATATCAAAGAGATGAAGATGTGAACTACGTCGAGACGTTGTATGAGATGGCCCTTCAATGTATCCACCTTGAACAATTAGAAGAAGCAAAAGAGTGGATTGAGAAGGGGATTATTTCTGCTAAGAGAGATGAAAGATGTAATACGAAGTTGTACTTACTCCTTATGCTTCGTTATAAGTATTTTACAGAGCCAAGTGTATATAAAGTATTTTTAGAAACAGAAGCAATACCTTTTTTTAAAAATGCAGGAAATATACAAGAATTAAAGAAAGTATATATAGAACTCGCTGAATATTTCACGAATTCTTTGCAATTTACAGAAAGCAATCATTATTATAAGTTAGCAATTGAAGCGCTCGAAACGATACGGGAGGGATAAGGGTGAAAAAAGTAGTAATAGGTATGGTTTTAACAATGGTGGCATTAGTTGTAATGGCTGATACGCAATATGCTTATAAACCAGATGTTTTTGGACAAGCTACTAATACAGTTGAAACAATAAATATGTAAGGTGACCATTGGGAATGAGACTGACTCGAAATGTCGTTAAAAAACGGCCTTTTGAGTCAGTTTTTTTTATTCCTGTTTTTAAATTGTTCGTCAAAATTCTACAAAACTTGAGAAATAAAAATATTTAAATATTAAGATTGCAGCTCGTTTATCACATTGGAATCAAGTTAATGTGAGTATAGAATAACAGCAAAACCCTCTGTCCTGATAAACAGGAGGGCTAAATAATTGTTCGTCAAAATTCTACAAAACTTGAGAAAAAAATTTTTTTAATTTTCAGTATTTTAATAGTGGAAACTTAATGCTACTATAAATCTACTCTTTAAAAAATTTTTGTTAGGGGGAAAAGAATGATGAAGAAAAAGAGTTTAGCGTTTGTGTTAGCAGCGGGAATGGCAGTGACAACGTTCGGGGGGACAAGCTCTGCGTTTGCAGATTCAAAGAATGTACTTTCTACAAAGAAATACAATGAGACTGTCCAGTCTCCAGAGTTTGTAGCAGGTGATTTAACAGGTACGTCTGGGAAAAAAGCAGAATCTGTTGTATTTGATTATTTAAACGCTGCGAAAAAAGATTATAAACTAGGCGAAAAAAGTGCAGAAGAATCTTTTAAAGTGCAACAAGTTGTAAAAGATTCTGTAGGAGAAGCAACAGTTGTACGCTTACAGCAAGTGTATGAAGGTGTACCAGTGTGGGGTTCTACTCAAGTAGCTCATATTGGGAAAGATGGTGTATTAAAAGTTGTATCAGGAACTGTTGCGCCTGATTTAGATAAGAAAGAGAAGCTAAAAAATAAAAATAAAATTGACGGAAAACAAGCAATTGCAGCTGCACAAAAAGATTTGGGGCTGAATCCAAAATATGAAGCAGAGCCGTCAGCGGACTTATTTGTATATCAAAATGGCGAGGAAACAACATATGCATATGTTGTGAAACTAAATTTCTTAGATCCAGAGCCAGGAAACTATTATTATTTCGTTGAAGCTGATAGTGGTAAAGTACTGAATAAATACAATACAATTCATGGTGCTAATGCTACGAATAAGACACCGATTAAACTTGTAACAGGAACAAATAAAGTTGGGACAGGTAAAGGGGTATTAGGAGATACAAAATCTATTAATACAACATTATCTGGATCTAGCTATTATTTACAAGATAATACACGCGGTGCGGCAATTTACACTTATGATGGAAAAAATCGCACTACTCTTCCTGGAACATTATGGGCAGATGTGGATAATATCTTTAATGCTAGCCGTGATGCAGCGGCAGTGGATGCACATTATTATGCAGGTGTAACATATGACTATTACAAAAACACGTTTAATCGCAACTCTTATAACGATGCTGGTGCACCGTTAAAATCAACAGTTCATTATAAGAGCGGTTATAATAATGCTTTCTGGAATGGTTCACAAATGGTGTATGGTGATGGAGATGGATATACATTTGTTCCATTATCTGGTGGGTTAGATGTTGTTGGGCATGAATTAACACATGCCGTTACAGAATATAGTTCAAACCTTGTTTATCAAGATGAGTCTGGTGCATTAAATGAAGCAATCTCTGATATTTTTGGAACATTAATAGAATACGCTGATAACCGTAACCCAGATTGGGAAATTGGTGAAGATATTTATACGCCTGGTACAGCTGGGGATGCGCTTCGCTCTATGAGTGATCCAACAAAATATGGTGACCCAGATCATTATTCTAAACGCTATACAGGAACGGACGATAACGGCGGCGTGCATACAAACAGTAGTATTATTAATAAAGCTGCTTACTTATTGGCAAATGGTGGTACACATTATGGTGTAACGGTAAATGGTATTGGCAAAGATAAAGTAGGTGCAATCTACTATCGTGCAAATACACAATATTTCACTGAATCTACAACATTTAGTCAAGCTCGTGCTGGATTGGTACAAGCAGCAGCTGATTTATACGGTGCAAACTCTGCAGAAGTGGCAGCTGTGAAGCAGTCTTATGATGCAGTTGGTGTGAACTAGGTTCCACTCCCCTTTATATAATGAAAAAGGAGCATATGCTCCTTTTTTCATTTTTTCTTCCATGTTTTCCACAAATAAAATAAGCCCGCGCAACCAGCAATTGTTATAATCCATTTTGCTTCACTTGTTCCGTTTATAACTTGGTAAGTAGAATACACTTCAATAAGTAGAGCCGGTATTTTCCCAAGAGTACTAGCGATGCTAAAAGTCAGAATGGACATCGTTCCGAGGGCTGCAAATAGTGTTACGATTCCAGACGGAATAAATGGTATGAGGCGAAACGATAAAACGAGAAAGAATGCTTCTTTTCCTTGTACATAAAGAAGTTTCCTTACTTTTGGGTATTTATCTATATTTTTTTGAGCAATGTTTTGAAAGCCAAGCCGGTATAAATAAAATGAGATAATAGCTCCTAATACTTCTCCAGCAATTGAGATGAGTGTTCCTGTTGTTATCCCAAATAATGAAATGTTAATAGCAGTCAAAAAAACACTAGGAATAATAGCTGCTAGGCTAATAAGAATATTGAATAAGATGCTAAGCGGAATTGCCATTGTTTGATGCTCTATAAGAAAAGAATGAATCGTTTCTGCCATATAAATTAGTTTTCCTTTGCTTTTTTTATATACAAGTTAAAAAACCGACATAAAACCCCCTTTCTTTTTGGAGAAGACAAGAGCATCTGGCCGGGCATAGAAGCGACTTATATGCTGAAAAATTAAAATTGATTTATATAGCATTACATCATAGTTTTTATATTAGGACAATAGAATTGTGGGAAATCATAGATTTCTTTGAAGAAAAAGTCATATTTTTATAGAAAGAATTACTAGGAAATAACAATAGGTACGATAAAATTGACTTTTTCTAAAGATAATACAATAATCATGAAAGAGGTGATACGATGAAAAGATTAGGGAATGTTATGATAAGCATCATGCTTATGATGATACTTGTATTAAGCGGATGTTCAAGTCAGACTAAGCCGAAAGAAAATAATGCAGCATCAGTTGTAAACGTTAGTGATAAGATTTTAGATGAAATGGAAGGACCGCCAAAAAATGGTCATACGCTAGAACGTCACGTTGGCAAAACAGATGAGCAGTTGAAAGAACGATTACGTACAGATAATGTATCTGCCGCAAGTACATATTATGATAAAGAAACAGCAACAAAGGCGGTAAAGGATAGCTTAAAGCAGCATGAAAAAGAAATTGAAAAATGGTTGAAAGAATCGAAGGAAAATCGTCTTGTATTGAATACGAAGCATAACTTTGCAGTTGGAAAAACGGTATTAAAAAAGGATATGCGCGTAAAAGATGGACTTCGTAATACAGTAACTGTGTTGCAAAGAGATAAAGGGAGTCAGCTTGGTTTTAAAATTATTACTTCTTATCCTTCTGAGAAATAAGAAAGGCGGGGAATTTATGTATTCAACATTTCAATATTTTCTTAGAGCGTATTGTACATTAAGTATATATGAAGAAGAAATGACTAATCTTATGCAACAATTTAAAGAACAGGAAGAACAAGAAACGCAGGAAAAATTATTACAAGAATTTGCTCAAATACACAAAAAAGAAGATTGGGAGAAAGTAAGGCAAGAAGCTGAACAATATGGAAATCGTATGTGGACAATAGAAGAAGCAAAAGCGCATATCGGTAATTTTGTTTCTATATTACAAAACAAAAAGGCGTGAATCATCCCGCCTTTTTGTATGTGCTTTTTGAAATCTGACCGCTCGAGAGCACTTGCCCATTTTGTGTTACTTTTTTATATGTTACAGCCACAATATTTTTATCAGTTTCACTTATAACTTTCGAAGAAACCTCTACATTTTTTCCTGTATTTGTACCGAAAATACGAGCAGTTACACTACTGCCACTCGTGAATGCTTGAATATAAATATATTTACCAGTATTATTTTTAAATTTCAAGTCAGGACCGTAGTCAGCAACTGCTGCATCTTGACCAAGAGGTAAGTAATGGACTGGTAAAGAATGATTACTTCGAGCTACAACTCCTAAATCAGCGCGTAATACGGCGCCATATAATGTACTGCTTAATTGGCAAACACCACCCCCAGCACTTTGTTCTACTTTTCCGTTTACATATATACCTGCTGATTTATAGCCATGTGCTGCATCTGTTATGCCAACACGACCATTAAAACTAAATGTCTCATCGGGTGCAACAAATACTCCTGTTAATGTATCGGCAGCACGTTCTACATTAAAAGTTTGACTTGAGTTTCGTCCAGCCAATGGGGTAGAGTATTCAGCGATTACTTCTTGAATCCCCATATTTTTTACATCTTCTGTTGAGCGCTCGGGTTTCAAGGCTTTAATTGGAACTTGGATATCTTGTTTATTTGTCGTAATGGCTTCTGTTGTGAGGGATTTTAATTTCTCTTTATCAACTTTTTCACCATCTTTACTTTCGCTAATATTAATTGTTGTTCCAGAAATAGATAAGTCGGCATTAATAGGTTCTACTAAGGAATCATTATATTTTTCCTTAATAAATGCATCATATTTTGCTGCGTCTATAGAAGGCTCTAACTTATAGTCGCGTTTTAATTCACCTGTTTCAGCTTGTTTTCTCATTTTATAACGACTAGAAATATTGCCCTTTTGTTCTTTAAAAATTTTATCTGCAACATCTGTACCGTTATATTCAACCCCTAATTCTTGCCAAGTATATGTATGTTTGTCATCCTGTAAGGCATAATTCACAGATTTTTTATTTAACTCATCAATTTTTTGTTGAATTATTTTTTGAACGTCTGCTTTCTTTTTCCTATCTATGGAAATACCTTCAAATGTTGTGTGGGGTAAAACGTAGGTATCTAACTGCTGATTTAATTTGGACACATATTGATAAGCGCTAACACCACCACCACAAAGAATGATTCCACCAGCAATCGCAGAACCAATAATCAAATTGCGTAATTTCATTTATTTCCCTCCGAAAAGAAAATTTTTTAGATTATTAATATGTATATTTCTAACGTATAAATGATAAAAGCAGTGATTCTTATACACTAGTATACTATTAATTTTATTACATGTGTAATATTTTGATAAAAAACGTTACATTTTTGTAATATAATTACCTATAACTAGAAAGTTTATGCAGCAGAGTAAAGTGAAAATTCCACCAGTGGGAGTTTTCTTTCTAATCTGTCTTCTTTGCTTCGCATTTTGATGTGAAGGTTTTATTGCCTATGAATAGTGAGAGAAGTTTTCTTTGAATTGTCTCATGAAGTATAAGTTTTATAGGGGAAAGATAAGCACATAAAAAAACAGCTGTTGTATTACAACAGCTGTTTTTTTATAATTTCTTATGATCTAATTTACCTGTAACACCAAGATGGCCTTGTAGTTCCTTCGTAATATCTTGAACACTCTTTTCTTCAGGGACATAAAAGTATTTACCATCAATATATTTATCCTGGCCTTTTACTTGCAATTTATCAATCTTTAAGCGGGAGTCCATTGAGTTTTTTGTAATTGCCATCATATCGTCGAAAGTTAAGTTTGTTTTTATATCATGATCAACTGCATCAAGTAAGTCACCAAGTTTGTTAATTGAATTCACAGATAATGCTTTTTGAGCAATTGCTTCTAAAACAAGTTGTTGACGTTGACCGCGCATATAGTCGCTGTCAATATGACGCGTTCTTGCTAGTGCAAGAGCTTGTTCGCCGTTTAAGTGTTGGCGACCTTTTTCAAGGTGGATAGCACCTTGCTGGTCTTTACTGTCTTGTTCAGTAAAGGTAACTGGTACATCTACATCAATACCACCAAGAGAATCAACAATTTTTATAAAGGATTTAAAGTTAAATTTTACATAATAATCAACAGGAACATCTAGAAAACGTTCTACTGTATTAATTGTGCTATCAACGCCACCAAATACGTGTGCATGTGTAATCTTATCTTCTTTCTTTTCTGATGGAATATATACGCGAGAATCACGAGGAATGCTTAATAATTTCAAGGATTTATCGTTTTTATTAATAGTTGCAAGTAACAATGCATCTGTACGAGTTGCAGTTCCGTATTCTTTTGTTCGTGTATCACTTTCATCAACACCCATAATTAGGATTGAAATATTATCAGTCATCGGTTTTACTGCTTTTTCGCGCTTGTCCGATTTATCGCCGCGTCCTAATTCTGAGTAAGCACCATTAGCAACAGCTTGTGCTTTATTATATATATGGAAGAAATAGCTGCCTCCTCCAATAATCAAGAGGAATAAAGGAATGAGAACAAACCATAGTATACGTTTTTTCTTAGAGCGTTTTTTTTGTAATGCTCTATTTAGCGCTTCTAAATCAGGTTTCATTAATATTTCTCCTTTAAACAATCAATTCATATATTTTCTTATAATTTTAAAAAAGACACACTTTCTATTGTACATAAATACAATTAGTTTTCATTAAAAATTTTTAAATGACATAAAAATGAAATATATGAAATATATGAAATATATTGTATTATAAAGATGTTTATATTGTATGAAAAGTTCTTGCACGAAAAACAGATGCCTTATAAAAAGGCATCTGTTTAAGAATGATTGTATACAAAAAATAAAGGAAAAAAGATTTAATTTAAATCATAATACTAACAATAGTCGCAGATAGAATGCTTACTAATGTTGCTCCGTATAGGAGTTTCAAACCGAATCTAGCACCGACATTTCCTTGTTCTTCATGTAAATCTTTTACTGCTCCTGAAATAATTCTAATTAGAATTCTAATTTACCAAGACCATTTATTTTACTAAGGAAAAAACCAATTCAGCGAATGATGAATGGTAAAATTTTAAAGTGTTGTAAGATACCAATTAAGACAGAGATAAATACAATTGGCAGTAAAACACTTAAAAAGAAAGACATTTCACCTTTGTTTAATAAGCCACCGAATACAAAGTTTACACCTGCCGCGGCATACTTTAATAACTCATTAAATAAATTTGAAATTGCTGTAATGAGGATGAGGCCAACCTGTGTATTTAATAATAGGAACGTTAAAATTAATTGTACAATAAGCATGATAATAATTGGTTTGAACTTAATGTGCTTTCTATTATTACTTGCTATAAAAGCAAGAAAAAAACGACAATGAGTCCGAGACCAAATGTGAAAAATTTCATAGTAACCCTCTTGATAGGTGACTTTGTATATAGGTTTTTCATTTCAATGGAGAATATACAAGAAAGGGAAAGAGAAGATGAATATTACTGCTGTTCACCACGTTGCCATTATTTGTTCCAATTATGAAGCATCAAAAAAATTCTATACAGAAGTACTTGGTTTTCAAATTCTACGTGAAGTATATCGAGAAGAGAGAGAATCATATAAGCTGGATTTGTGTGTTGGGAATACATATCAAATTGAATTATTTTCATTTCCTACCCCTCCGAAGCGCATAAGCTTTCCCGAAGCAACAGGATTAAGACATTTAGCATTTTCTGTTTCATCTATAGAAGAAGCTGTATCGCATTTACAGAAGCACGGTATACAAACTGAAAGCATTCGAATTGATGAGATAACTGGAAAACGTTTTGTATTTTTTCAAGATCCAGATGGTTTGCCCCTTGAATTATATGAGAAATAAAAATTTGTGAAATTTATACAGGTTTTCTTGTGAGGAAATGAGAGAAAATAAAGAAAGTTAAACTTATCATTGCGGGAGGTGTAACTTTAGCTGCCTACAGCTAAGGGAGATACTTGGAAATAGGGAATTTAATACTAGTTGCAGCTTTAATTACGTTGACGGGCTTTTTTGTTGCAATTGAATTTGCGATTGTTAAAGTACGCAGTAGTCGCATTGATCAACTTGTAGGAGAAAAAAAGCGGGGAGCAGTAGCGGCGAAAAAAGTGATTTCTAATTTAGATGAATATTTGTCAGCGTGCCAGTTTGGGATTACCATTACAGCACTGGGACTGGGGTGGTTAGGTGAACCAACCGTAAAACATGTATTAGAGCCTGTATTGATTACACTTCAAATCTCTCCTCCAATTGCTAATACTGTATCTTTTATTATTGCATTTGCTGTTATTACTTTTTTACATGTTGTAGTTGGAGAATTGGCACCAAAAACATTTGCAATCCAAAAAGCAGAGCAAGTCAGTCTGATGTTTTCAAAGCCACTGATATATTTTTATCGCATTATGTATCCATTTATTTGGACATTAAATCATGCAGCACGTTTTGTGGCAAGTTTATTTGGATTAAAACCTGCTTCTGAATATGAAGTAGCACATTCAGAGGAAGAGCTCCGCCTCATTTTATCAGAGAGTTATGAAAGCGGAGAAATTAACCAAGCAGAGTTTAAATATGTAAATAATATTTTTGAATTTGACAATCGCCTTGCCAAAGAGATTATGGTGCCGCGGACAGAAATTGTTGGATTATATGCGGAAGATTTATTTGAAACACATATTGAAATGATTCGCCAAGAAAAATATACAAGATATCCAGTATTCGGTGAAGATAAAGATGAAGTTATAGGAATGGTGAATGTAAAAGATTTCTTTATCCGTTATATGGATGGAGAAAAGCAAGAAGCAAAATCAATCACGACATATACAAGGCCGGTTATTGAAGTAATGGAAAACATTCCAATACATGATTTGTTATTGAGCATGCAAAAAAAACGTATTCCTTTGGCAATTTTATATGACGAATACGGTGGAACAGCAGGACTTGTTACGCTTGAAGATATTTTAGAAGAAATTGTGGGAGAAATTCGAGATGAATATGATGAAGATGAGCATCCACCTATTCAACATATTAGTGACGATTGTAAAATTGTTGATGGAAAAGTGTTAGTAAGTGAAATTAATGATTTGTTCGGTTTACATTTGAATGAACAAGATGTTGACACAATTGGGGGATGGCTAATGATGCAAGGACAACCAATTGCAGAAGGGGATACGACTGTTGTTGGTGAATGGACATTTACTATTCTTGAAAAAGATATTCATCAAATTAAGCGAGTAGAGATTAAAAAAATGGAGACGAAAGAAAAAGGCTGATGAACGAGTCATCAGCCTTTTGTATTAGAAAATATGGAATGCAGCGTTAAGTTGAAGTAAGCTAATAATGAATAGGAAGATTAAGCTATATTTTATTGTTATTTTAAATAGTTCTGATTCTTTACCAACTATTCCAACTGCCGCGCAAGCTACAGCAACTGATTGTGGTGATACCATTTTTGCCATTGTACCGCCTACTACGTTTAAGGCAACGAGAGTAGAAGGGACGATATCTAATTGAGCGGCTGTAACAGCTTGAAGAGGTGCAAATAGAGAGCCGCTGGATACTACAGAACCAGTTAAGAATACGCCAATCCAACCTAAGATTGGAGAAAGAATAGGGAATGCATCACCAGTAGATGATAAAGCTAATCCAAGAGTTGAAGACATACCAGAATAGTTTGTTACGTATGCTAATGCAATTACGCTACAGATTGTATAAATTGGTGTTTTTAACTCTTTTAATGTTTCAATAGTTAATTCTTTTACTAACTTACCGCTTACATGGAATACAAGTAAAGATACGATAATGGCAAGTACAATCGCAGTAGTTGTTGATGAGAATACATCTAACTTAAAGATTGCTGGAAACGGTGTATTTGCTTTAACGATTGGCGCTGTTTTCATCACGTGATTGTGCAGGCCAGGTACTTGAAGATTCCATACTAAGCTACTTAATGCACCATTTGGAAGGAATAAGGCTTTTACTGCTTTTAAATTAAAAATTGTTACAAATGCAGTTAAGAATACAAATGGTGACCAAGCGTATAAAATTTGTTTCATTGTATAACTATGCTTTTCTTGTTTATTTGCTTTTGCTTTTGTTGAAGATTTTGGTTGCCATACACGTAAGAATAATGCTAATGCGATCATGCTGACTACAGCTGCGAAAATATCAGTAAGTTCTGCACCAAGGAAATATGTTACAACGAATTGAGTAATAGCGAAAGAACCGCCGCTTACAATAATACCTTGCCAAGTTTCTTTAATTCCTTTGAAACCATCAACGATTGCAACAAGTAAGAATGGTAAGACGAAACTAATAAATGGTAAAATCCCAACTGCATGACGACCAACAGTTAATGCGTCAAGTTGTGTTAATTGAGCAGGTACTGTAATTGGAATACCCATTGCACCCATCGCGCCCCCGGCAATGTTAGCAACTAAACATATACCCGCTGCTTTTAATGGATCAAATCCCATACCTACAAGTAATGCTGCTGTAATAGCAACTGGTACACCAAAACCTGCTGCACCTTCTAAGAAAGCACCGAAAGAATAAGCAATCAATAATACTTGAAGACGAGGGTCGCTTGTAATGCTAGAAATGCTATCGCGAATAACGTTAAATTGTTCAGTTTTTACAGTTAGTTTGTAAAGAAAAATTGCTGCGATAACAATTGTACAAATTGGATAAAATCCAGCGGCTACACCGAAGGCAGCGGAGGATACGGCCATAGTTGCTGGCATTTTATAGACAAATATAGAAAGAATGATAGCTAAAATAACACTATAAAATCCAGATACGTATCCTTTCATTTTAAAGATTGTTAAACATAATACGAAAAATAAAATTGGTATTGCGGCTACAAGTGCTGATAGCCAAATATTGTGTAATGGGTCATAAATTTGTGTCCATGTATTCATAATTGCGACATCTCCTATATATAATTTGTGAATAAATTCACAAAAAATGTGAAATATTTCACAATCAAATTACATTTTTAGTATAGTCCCCTTAATCACTATTGTCAACTTGGTAAAGTATAATTATTACATAGAATCTGTAACTGTAAAAATTCCGCTACATTTCATGAAAAAATTGGGAGAAGTAAAGGGATTAATATACAGCAAAAAGTGTATACGGATAGGATATGTTATCTGTTGTTTATATATTCTTGTATAATTTTTAGCTCTCTACTATACATTTCAGAGATGTGCTGAATTAAACATAAGAATCATGAGGGGATACAAAAAATATAACAAAAATGTTGAGAAATTTATTTTTGAAAGCAATGAACAGCCTTGTAGATACTTTGCTTTTTCTCTAAGTCGTATAGTATAATATTCAAACATCAAAAGAGAGTTTTCTCTCTATATAAAGGAGGAATGTGGTTTTTATTATAGGAAGTTATTGGATATAGAATGGAATAACGAATAAGAAATATAAAAATAAAACATGTATAAATATAAAATAAGTAGAAAAAATGAGGGGAAAATATGTATCAAAATCAATTTGATTGTCGTATTTCAGAAGAAGATGTACAAATGTTACGAGCACTAGCTCATCCGCTTCGTCTTCGTCTTGTAATGGAACTAGTGCAGCGTGGAATTTGTAATGTAACACAGTTGCAGGAAGTATTAGAAATTCCACAATCTACAGTATCACAACATTTAACAAAATTAAAGCAGAATAAAGTTGTCCGTTTTGAAAGACGTGGTTTAGAAGTATATTATGAAGTGCACAATGAGAAAGTAAATAAAATTTTAAAAACATTATTTTCTTAAAATTGAAATATTATGCAAAAAATAGGTATGTACTTGTACATACCTATTTTTTTATCCTGCATTAACGCGCAATAAGACCCCTATCTCAAGATTGAGAGGGGAGCAAAGAAGATAGGCGGGGGATAACTGCTGGCATGCGCCCGTTATTCGCAGATAGTGAGACTTTATCTCCAGATTGTTGAGAAATAAAGAGAGAGGCGAGGATAAAATTCATTCAGACACGGCAATATAAAAAAGAATAAGGAGGGAACGATTATGGATATAAAGCGAGTAAAACAAATTTTATCATCATCAAGTAGAATTGACGTTACATATCACGGTGTGCCTGTTTGGATTGAAAGCTGTGATGAGACAAATGGGCTTGCGAATGTGCACGATATAAAAACACCACATGACACAGTACAAGTAGACATCACTGCATTAGAAGAGCATTAAAAAAAGCGGAGAAATTTCTCCGCTTTTTACATTTATTCCATCATATGTGCAATTTTCTTAGAGAACATAAGAAGTATTAAACCTAATACAATAACGATAATACCAATGCTTGAGAATACTTCTAAATAACCTAAAGATTGTGTGTAAGCTGCTAAGATACCAGCTAGCTTGTTTGCACATCCAGTACCAGCCATCCATACGCCCATTAATAAAGAAGCTAACTTTACAGGAGCGATTGCACTTACCATAGATAAACCGATTGGTGATAAGAATAGCTCACCAATTGTATGGAATACATATGTGATAACAATGAACAGTAAGTTTGCTTTTGCAGCAATATGAGCTTCATCACTACCTGTTTTTAAAACTGCTAATGTTAATACAAGGTAACCGATTCCTAATAGAATCATACCAAGTGCCATTTTTGTTGGGATTTTTAAATCGCCATTTTTTGTTTTAGAAAGTTTTACCCATAACGCAGAAACAACTGGTGCTAATAAAACGATAAACAATGGGTTAACAGATTGGAACCAAGAAGTTGGCATTTCCCATCCAAAAATAGTGCGATCAACGAATTTATCTGTATAAAGAGTTAAAGAACTACCTGCTTGTTCGAAGCCTGCCCAGAAGAAGACAACGAAGCAAGTTAAAATAATAATTGCCCAAGTACGGTTTTTCTCTTGTTTTGTTAAAGGTTTTTTCTCGATAACTTTTGCATTGCTATCTTTTGATTTTTTACCAACAACTGTTGTTCCGATATCACCAAGATAACGTTTAGCTAGTAAGTTAAAGAGAACTTGACCAATAATCATACCAATACAAGCAACTAAGAAGCCGTATTTGTATCCTTTTACCATAACGCCGTTAACAGTTGATGTAAAGAAATCTTCTGCCAAGAAACCACAAAGTAACGGTGCAATTAAAGCGCCTAAGTTAATACCCATGTAGAAGATTGTGAAAGCCGAGTCACGGCGTTTATCGTGTTCACCGTAAAGTGAACCTACAAGAGTTGAAATGTTTGGTTTGAAAAATCCATTACCGATAATTAATAATCCTAATCCTAAATAAAGTCCAGTTGATGTATTCATTGAGAAAAGAACAAAGTTACCAATTGCCATAATGATACCACCAATAGTAATTGCGTGGCGTTTTGTGATAAAGTGGTCAGTTAACCACCCACCAATAATTGGCGTGAAATATACGAGCATTGTAAATGTACCATAAAGTTGTACAGCGGCTGCTTTGTCAAACCCTAGCCCTCCGCTAATAACTGCAGTTGTTAAATAAAGAACTAAAAGACTGCGCATTCCATAGTAGCTAAATCTTTCCCACATTTCTGTAAAGAACAACAAATATAATCCCGGAGGATGTTTCTTTGGTGATTGTTGTTCTTCAGCTTTGTCTAACTTTAAAGCTGCATCCATTTTCATTCCTCCTAATCTTGTTCAACGGATATTTATGTAATCATTTTAATTTACAAAATATTTAGAAGTCAATAGAATTATATGGAAATAGAATAAAAAATTTTGTAAATTCTGTGAAAACTGTTTCCGTTATCATATTTTTCCCTTGAAAAATTTAAAATAAGCGTTTTCAAGTGTATTCTTTCTTGTCCGAAAAGAATGTAAAATAATCGCTAATCAGAAAATTTTAACTAAATAAATTTTTCTGATATACTGAACTGTTCTTTTGGATATTTTTTAAATATAACATATTTCGCATAAGAATACAAAATAAAAAACAACTCTTGTATGCTAGAGTTGTTTTTTACTAAGTAATAAATTAAGAGATGGAAACTACCGATTTATACCATTTCAATAAGATGTTTTATCCTTCCATCAGTAGGGATGAAGAGCTCCTACTGATGGAAGTTTCACTTTATTTTACAAAGCGTTTTTCAATGTCATCTAGCATCAAGTTCGCAGCCATTACACCGCCAGCTGTATTCCAAATGACATCGTCAACTTTGTATACTTTGCCATTTTTGGAAGCATTTAAGTTTTTGAATAGAGGATCGTTGATATATTCTTTTTCTAATTCAGAACCTTTCTTTTCATTACCTTTATCATATGTGAAGTAGAAGATAATATCGCCATCCATTGCCGAAATGCGCTCTTTAGATACATTACGTTCTGCAAAGTCATTTTTATTTTGATCACCAGGACGTTTGAAACCAAGTTCTTTTAAAATAACACCAGAGAATGTATCTCCGTGATAAATACGTACATCACCAGGCATAAAGCGCACCATAGAAATTTCTTGATTTACTTTATCTCCAAGTTTACCTTTTAAGTCTTTTATACGTTTGTCGTAATCAGCTAGTACCTTTTGACCTTCTTTTTCTTTATTTACTGTTTTTGCATAAAGTTTGAAGTTATCTTTCCATTCACCGCGTAGTGTTTCTGAGAAAACAGTAGGAGCAATACCTTTTAATTGCTCGTATATTTTTTCGTGACGCAGTTTGTTACCAATGATTAAGTCGGGTTTTAAAGAAGCGATTGCTTCTACATTGGGTTGAAGCTCGGTACCGACAGTTTTTACATTTTTCAGTTTGTCCTTCGTATGTGGATACCATGGGTTACCGGTAGGTGCTTCAGCAGCACCGACTGGTGTTACACCAAGGGTAAGTAAAGCTTCTGTTCCTTCATTTGTTAAAACAACGACACGCTTTGGATTAGCAGGAACTTCTGTTTTACCCATTGCATGTTCTACAGTAATCATTTCTTTCTTTTCTTCTTTTTTAGGCTCAGCTTTGTTATCTGATTTCCCACATGCCCCTAAAAGAAGGGTAAATGATAACACGAATACAAATAATGCAAATGATTTTTGCTTGATGAAATTCATTATGTAGCCCCCTAGATATTGAGAATGTTTTTCAATTAACAAGGTTGATATTAAGGTGTTACAAATAGATTGTCAATAGGTTCAATTGAAAATAATTATTACTATCATTGACGATGCGAATTAAGTTACAATACACTAACAACGTATCATTATGTATTAAAGGAGAAACGCTGCATGTTATTAAAAACAAATCAGGCAAAATGGGTTGGATTATTTGGTGGAATCATTGCAGTTATTGCTTGTATTTGGGGGAGTATTATTTTGGGATATACAAATACAAGTGGGAAATTAGCATTGGATGCTTTTTTCCATTTTAATGGTTCGAATGAACATATTATTATTCAAAACATACGTTTACCTCGTGCGCTTATTGCTGCTAGTGTCGGTGCTAGTTTAGCCATCGCTGGTTGCTTTATGCAAACTTTAACAAAAAATCCACTCGCTGCTCCGGATTTTATCGGATTAAACTCAGGTGCTGCCTTTTTCATTGTTGTAGCGATTGTTGTTTTTTCGATTTCATCTTTGTCAGCGTTTACGTGGATTGCCTTTTTAGGTGCAGCAGTTGCTGCCGCGCTTGTATTTGCTTCTAGTTCTTTAGGAAAAGAAGGGACAACTCCTCTTAAGTTAACATTGGCAGGGGTAGCGATAAGTGCTTTATTCTCTTCTTTAACACAGGGACTGCTTGTATTAAATGAAAAAGCATTAGAAGAAGTATTGTTTTGGCTTGCTGGTTCTGTACAAGGTAGAAAGTTAGAAGTATTACAATCTGTATTTCCATATTTATTAGTTGGCTGGATTGCTTCTCTCCTGATGGCAGGGAAAGTGAATACGCTCATGATGGGAGAAGATGTAGCAAAAGGGCTAGGACAACGAACAGTGATAATGAAGGCACTTGTACTGCTTATTATTGTTTTATTGTCAGGTGGATCTGTTGCTGTTGCAGGACCAATTGGATTTGTTGGAATTATTATCCCTCATTTTGCAAGAGCTCTTGTCGGTGTAGATCATCGTTGGAGAGTTCCGTATAGTGGATTGTTAGGTGCCATTTTGTTATTACTTGCAGATATTGCTGCGAGATATGTGATTATGCCACAAGAAGTACCAGTAGGGGTTATGACAGCATTTATTGGTGCACCATTCTTTATTTATATCGCACGTAAGAGAGGGCTTAGCAAATGAAGAAGTACATTCCGTTTCGTATAGGAAAAGACGGTCTCTCGTTTTTAATGTATAAACGAGCTTGTCTCGTCTTGTTAGGTTTATTAGTTGTTTTAATCGGATTATTTTTTGCAAGTGCGGGTATGGGAGAGATGAAAGTAGCTCCATATGATGTATGGCAAGCAATTATCGGAAACGGTGATGCAATGTCTAATATGGTTGTAAATAAGTTTCGTATGCCACGTATTCTAATTGCAATTCTCGTAGGAATAGCTCTTGCTGTAGCCGGATGTATTTTACAAGGGCTCGTTCGAAACCCGCTTGCTTCTCCTGACATTATTGGCATTACGGGCGGGGCAAGTGTAGCGGTTGTATTATTCCTAGCTATATTTAGTGATAAAAATAATGCATTAACAGTAAGTATCCATTATATGCCACTTGCGGCCTTTATTGGGGCAACCATCGTTGCATTTTTTGTATATTTATTTGCGTGGAGAAATGATGGATTATCGCCGACTGGTCTTGTTTTAATTGGTGTTGGGTTTTGGGCACTAACGAAAGCAGCGACAACATTATTCATGCTGCTAGCACCAATCTATCAAGCGAGCCAAGCCAATGTGTGGATTACCGGTACTGTTTACGGAGCTTCCTGGCAAAACGTAGGGGTGTTAGCACCTTGGGTTCTTATTTTAACAGTGGTTGCATTTATAGCTGCGAGACATTTAAATGCACAAGAACTTGGTGATGATATTGCTACTGGACTTGGTATTCGTCTAACGAAATCACGTCTTTTCCTCTTGCTCCTTAGTACAGCGTTAATTGGAGGAGCGGTTGCCTTTGCAGGTGGAATCGGATTTGTTGGTTTAATGGCACCACATATTTCAAGAAGGTTAGTAGGTTCTTTATATGGTGCGTTAATTCCAGTAGCAGCTGTTGTAGGTGCGATTTTAGTACTTGCTGCAGATTTAATTGGGCGCACAATCTTTGCTCCGCTTGAAGTGCCAGCAGGTGTATTTACATCAGCAATCGGTGCTCCATATTTTATTTATTTACTTTATAAAAGTCGAAATTCATAAAGGTAAAGAAAAAATATATAGATGATTTACTATCTATTAAAAAACGGAGTAAAGGAAGATAAACATGCAAAAAGCATTAGAAACAAAATCATTAACGTTGTCTTATGGTGAAACAATTATTATTGATGAATTAGATTTAGAAATTCCAAAAGGGAAAATTTCGATTTTTATCGGTTCAAATGGCTGTGGGAAGTCTACTTTATTACGTTCACTTGCACGTTTATTAAAACCAACATCTGGGGATATTTTATTAGGAGATCAAGTTATTCAAAATATGCAAACGAAGCAAATTGCTCGCCAGCTTGCAATTTTGCCACAAGGCCCGCAAGCGCCAGAAGGAGTAACTGTTCTTCAGCTTGTTAAACAAGGACGTTATCCATATCAAACATGGTTAAAGCAATGGTCAAAGCAAGATGAAGAAATGATATGGAAAGCATTAGCTGCAACGGGGATGACTGAATTTGCAGAACGAGATGTTCATGCCCTTTCTGGTGGACAACGTCAGCGTGCATGGATTGCAATGACACTTGCTCAGGATACAGATATCATTTTATTAGACGAGCCAACAACATATTTAGATATGACACATCAAATTGAAGTGCTTGATTTATTATTTGAGTTAAATGAGAATGAGCAACGGACAATCATAATGGTGCTGCATGATTTAAATTTAGCTTGTCGTTATGCAGATCATATTGTAGCAATTCGTGATAAACAAATTTATGCACAAGGCAAACCAGAAGATATTATTAATGATAAGCTTGTACGTGATGTTTTTCGCATGAATTGTGAAATTATAACAGACCCGTTATTCGGTACACCGCTTTGTATCCCGCAAGGAAAGGGAAGACGTATACTTCCGCAAGCGGTTAATTAAAAGGGAAAATATATAAAAGGCGATGCATCAACATCGCCTTTTTATTTTGTACACGAAAATAATAGAAACAGGGGGATACGCAGCCTACGTGTATATTCTTCCTCACTTTGAAAATGCTGCAACTCCGGTGTTGCTTCGCGTAAACTAGTAATCGTAAAACCAGCTTTCTGTAAAGATATGAAATATTGTTCAATTGTCCGGTGGTATTTAATCACTTGTTCATTAATCCATGGCTCAACACGTTTGCCAGTTTTAAAATAATCATCAACAAGCCAGCTTGTTCTTTTTCCAGTACTTTGTAAGCTTTCAAATGCAGAAGTGATAACTGGGTGCTGAACACTAAAAGCAAAAGTCCCGCCAGGTTTTAACGTTTGAAAAATCTGTCTGAGAGTATCATCAATATGTTCAATGTAGTGAAGGACAAGTCTAGATGTAACGATATCAAAAGTAGAAGATGGGTATGTATAGTCTTTGAGGTTTAAAAGATGGACAATTCCATTTGTATGTTGTAATTGCTTCTTAGCTTCTTCATACATGCGATGGGAGCCTTCAATTCCGGTATAAGATTGACAGCCTTTCTGTAATAGTTCTACTCCAAGTTGTGCATCACCGCAGCCAAGATCAAGAATACTTTTATCTTTTATATGGCCGAGTAATTGTAAGAGAGCAGGCTTTTCAATCGTGTCGTTTGGGTTATCAGTTCGATGCCTACGTTTCATGTATTGTTCAAAAAATAAGTCCTCATTGTAAACGTCAGATTCTGTATAAGACATTGTATCCACTCCTTGAAAGCGTTTTTTTAATTCTATCAAAATCTAAATAATAATAATAGATTTCCGTCATTAGATAAGATATAATCAGTAGATGTAAGCGTTTACTTTAAGCTATTTTCCTATAACAATTTTTAAAAACGTGTTAAGCTAATAAAGGGAGTATTATGGTAATACTTTCTTTATATGAACGATAGGGAGGTTTCACGATGTCTAGCAAAACACTTGACAATTTTTTAGTAGAAAACCTAGAGGATTTAAAATCAAAGGGGCTTTATAACGTTATTGATCCGCTTGAGAGTTCGAATGGACCAATCATTACAATTGGCGGAAAAGAATATATTAATTTATCTTCAAATAACTATCTTGGATTAGCAACAGATGAGCGTTTAAAAGAAGCAGCAATCGGCGCGATTCATAAATATGGTGTTGGTGCAGGAGCTGTTCGTACAATTAACGGTACACTTGACTTGCATATTAAATTAGAAGAAACAATTGCCAAATTCAAGCATACGGAAGCAGCAATTGCATATCAATCTGGATTTAATTGTAATATGGCAGCGATTTCAGCTGTTATGGATAAAAATGATGCAATTCTTTCTGATGAATTAAACCATGCATCTATTATTGATGGTTGCCGTTTATCAAGAGCAAAAATTATCGTTTTTAAACATTCCGATATGGAAGATTTACGTAAAAAAGCGATCGAAGCAAAAGAATCTGGTTTATACAATAAATTAATGGTTATTACAGATGGTGTATTCTCAATGGATGGCGATGTAGCAAAACTACCAGAAATCGTTGAAATTGCAGAAGAGTTAGATTTAATGACATATGTTGATGATGCACACGGTTCTGGTGTACTTGGAAAAGGTGCTGGTACAGTAAAACATTTTGGACTATCTGATAAAGTAGATTTTCAAATTGGAACATTATCGAAGGCGATTGGTGTAATCGGTGGATATGTTGCTGGTAAGAAAAACTTAATCGATTGGTTAAAAGTTCGCTCTCGTCCATTCTTGTTCTCAACAGCATTAACACCAGCTGATGCAGCGGCTTGTATGAGATCAATTGAAATTTTAATGGAAAGCACTGAGCTGCATGACCGTTTATGGGAAAATGGCCGTTATTTGAAACAAGGCTTAAAAGAGCTTGGCTTTAACATTGGTGAAAGTGAAACACCAATTACACCGTGTATTATTGGTGATGAAGTATTAACACAACAATTTAGCCAACGTCTAAACGAAGAGGGCGTATACGCAAAATCAATTGTGTTCCCAACTGTAGCAAAAGGAACAGGACGTGTTCGTAATATGCCAACAGCAGCACATACGAAAGAAATGCTTGATGAAGCAATTCGCACGTACGAAAAAGTTGGAAAAGAAATGGGTATTATTTAAGACATTTACATCTATGAAAGCTTGCTAATGAGGAGTGGGGAAAATGAAAAAAATTCTAGTAACCGGTTCTTTAGGTCAAATTGGTTCTGAACTTGTAACGAAACTTCGTGATGTATAC
Source organism: Bacillus sp. NPDC077411 (assembly GCF_044543425.1). Lineage (NCBI taxonomy): Bacteria > Bacillati > Bacillota > Bacilli > Caryophanales > Bacillaceae > Bacillus > Bacillus sp. NPDC077411. The sequence goes on from NZ_JBITWA010000012.1 coordinate 80,463, forward strand.
GGTGCATCAAACGTTGTTGCAACAGATATTCGTGAAACAGATAGCGAAGTTGTAAAGTCTGGCCCATTTGAAATTTTAGATGTAACGGATGGTCAAAAATTACATGATATTGCAAAACGTAATGAAGTGGATACAATCATTCATTTAGCAGCATTACTTTCTGCAACGGCAGAAAAAAATCCGCTATTTGCTTGGAACTTAAACATGGGCGGTCTTGTAAACGCGTTAGAAGCGGCACGTGAGTTAAACTGTAAGTTTTTCACGCCAAGCTCAATTGGTGCATTCGGTCCGGCAACGCCAAAAGATAATACGCCGCAAGACACCATTCAGCGTCCAACTACGATGTATGGGGTAAACAAAGTAGCTGGAGAACTATTATGTGATTATTACTATCAAAAGTTTGGTGTAGATACGCGCGGTGTGCGCTTCCCTGGTTTAATTTCATACGTTGCGCCTCCTGGTGGAGGAACAACTGACTATGCAGTTGAAATTTACTACGAAGCAATTAAAAAAGGTGCGTACACTTCTTACATTGCAGAAGGAACATACATGGATATGATGTACATGCCAGATGCATTGCAAGCGATCATTTCGTTAATGGAAGCAGATCCAAGTAAGTTAAAACACCGCAATGCATTTAACATTACAGCAATGAGCTTCGAGCCAGAACAAATTGCGGCATCTATTCGTAAACACATTCCAACATTCACGATGGATTACGCGGTTGATCCAGCTCGCCAAAAAATTGCAGATAGCTGGCCAAACTCAATTGATGCAACAGCAGCAAAAGAAGAGTGGGGCTTCAAAGCAGAATATGATTTAGACAAAATGACAGCAGATATGCTTGAGAAATTAAAAAAAAAATTAGAAACTGAGCTAGTAATTAGCTAATGAGAAGAACCGATTCAATGTGTTGAATCGGTTCTTTTTTAGTTAGCCTAGATAAGAAATTTATCTTATTCGGTATCGGGATATTGCCTTTCCGTTTCTTCAAATTGTTTTTCATATTCGTTGCTAAATGCTTTATGTGTTTTTTGATCTTTATCCCAAGGATTTGATTTTCCTAACTTTTTGTTAGCAGAAGAACCGTAAGGCCCTTCAGGAAATTCCTCAGGAATGACATATTGATGTCTAGCTTCAGCAGTTGTAACATCCGTATATTGTTCATCCTTTTTTGTGGACAAATGAAACATCCTTTCACACATATTTGATTCTTAATATGCCCAAAAAATTTTCATTTTTTATCGGCGATTTTTCAAATATATCGACCGTTTTTTACTATATATCGGCGATTCGACACAATTTAAAGACTCTTCGACATAAAACAACAAAAAACCAGGAGCTGCACCTCAGCTCCTGGTTTTATTCAATCGTCTTCAATAGTAATTTCTTCAATAACGGTTTAATCTTCAAGCGTAAATCTTCCGCATGATTCGCTACTAAGAAGTGGTGGTTGTATATATTTTTCATCAGCTGATAGGTTGCTTCTTTTGCTTCGCCTTCTTCGATAAAGATTCCGATGACTTCTATGCCGCTTTTGCGAGCAAGTTTCACAGCTTCGTGTGTATCTAAAATACCGTCTTGTTGGTAGTCTAATGCAGATGGTTCGCCATCTGTGAAGACAAGCAAAAATTTATGCTTTTCCTGACGTTTCGCTAGTTTTTCGGAAACGATCCGAATAATGTATCCATCGCGGTTATCTTCTTCTTCACGAAGTTGCATGACTTCTGGACCAATGCTTGGCAGCGTTGAGTTTTGATACGTTACGACTTCATGAATGACGTTTGGTTTATTTTCGTGTGTGGCGCTAGAAGCATCTTCCCAAAATCCACTAATAGCGTGCAGAATTTTTAACGATTTTAAAGCTTCATGGAAAAGAACGACGCTTTTTTTCGTTTCCTCCATTTTGTTATACATCGAACCAGAGCAGTCAACTAACAGGTGAAAGACAACGTCAAGCTCTTGTGATTCTTGTCCTTTTTTATAAAACATACGCGGTTGTTTTTCTGTATAAATACGCAGGAACTTTTTACGAAGTCTTCCGTAGTATTTATCAGCATTTGCGTTCGTTTTATTTTCAATTGTTTTTTCGATGATCTTCTTTAGTTCTTTTACATCTTTATTTACGACAGATTTTATCGCTTGATAGTCTTTCTTTTCGTCAGGCTGCGGTTTGCGAGCTTCTTTAAAAGTATGCGATGCGCCGGCGTTATATTTACCGTATACACCTTCATTTTGGCTAGAAGCATGAGATGCTCTCGTATCTTCAGTATCTGCACCGTCGAAGTTCGACTGCGTACTTTTTTGGGAAGTACCTTGCACAGAAGCAAGTGCTTGATCACTATCCTCAGATTCACGGGCCGTATCACCCATCATATTTGTTTTTGTACCGCTCTCTAATTCAAAGCGTAAGAAGTTTTCGTTTTCATTGTTTTTATTTTCACGATGCCAAGTCGAAAAACTTTCATTGATTTTACTCTTATTATCGTCATCATCAACGATTTGAACATCATCGTTTGCTAATTCATCTACTCGTTCTTCAATTTTGTCAAAAACGACAGAAGTATTGAGCGGCGCAAGTCCAAAGTAGTTATTAATCATATCATTTTCTAAAAGTTCTTCTAAACGATAGCGAATTTTTTCGACAACATACATCGTATCTTCTGTTGTACGCGTTTGGAACGTTTCGTGTAATATTGCTTCAATGTGCTCAAAGTAGTCGTTGTTAAACATTTCGTATTTGTCGCTCGTTACTGTTAAGTAACATAAGCAAATAAGCATATCAGCATGATAATTACGGATCCGGTTAATTTCGTATTGTGAGCTGAAATAATTTCGATACATTTCTTTGCGGCGTGCAAAAATTGGTTTTGTACCAGGACGCTCTCGTTTTACAATTTCTTCAACTCGTAAATCCTCTAATAGAACGAATAACTGCGTTAAAAAATTTTTAAGCGGTGATTGCTGTAATTCTTTTGCATAACTACGAATCAGTTTCATATCGGAATGATGTTTGTAGCCAAGCGCTTTTAAATATACTTCACTTTTTAAGCCGATTACTTTATCCGCTTCACTTCGATCATCCCAAAAATGACTGATGACAATTTTATTTTCGATTTCGTCATAATATGCTTTATATCCATATTCTAAATACGCATTTTCTTCTTTTAGAAGGGCGTACATTAAGTTTTCCATTTGCAGAAACAGAGACGCATCGATTTTCTTGTCGCTAAAAATTTGTCTCATGAATTATCCCTCAAAGAAATAGCTTTCTGCTAATTCACGTACTGTCATTTGTTCCGTTTCATCGCTTAATTTTGCAATAATACTTCGTTCAATTGCACGCATCACTGGAATATATACACTTAAATCACATGCATCGATAATACCACGAATACTTGCAGCTTCTTCACTTACACGACCATCGCGAGCTAGCGGCATTAAGTCGCTTGCGAATGCCACAAACTTTTCGATTGTTGCTGCATTCTGTAATTTTGATTCAGCTAATAACAGTTCTTTTAATGTTTCACCTTGAATATAAGGAACTTCAATAATAACGAAACGGTTTTTTAACGCTTCATTTAGTTCGCTCGTTCCAACATATCCTTCGTTAATTGCAGCAATTACACGATATTCATCACTGCCATACACAACTTCTTGTGTGAATGGGTTTGTAATCATTTTGCGGTAGTCGAGTGCACCGTGAAGAAGTGGAAGCGTTTCTGGTTTTGCCATGTTAATTTCATCAATATAAAGGAAGTGACCATTTTTCATCGCTTTCATCAACGGGCCGTCCACGAAAGTAACTTCAGAGGCACCGTCCTTTGTTGTTAATGTGTTGTATCCTAAAATACCTTCCACATCTAGATCAACAGAGCAGTTAATGCTATGCATTGGCTTTTGGAATAGATAAGATAGCGTTTCAGCAAGAACGGTTTTACCGCTTCCAGTAGGTCCTTTTAATAGAACATTTTTACCAAGAAGTAAGGCAGTAATTGCATCTTCAATAATACTGCTATCCGCTGCTTTATACATTTTTGTTCCAATTAAAGTAGCAGCATTGCCCGCTGCATGTTTATTTGTTTCATGAATATTTACAAGTTGCTCTTTTAATCCCTCATGTATATGAAATTGTTCTAACATGTATTTCCCACCTAACATTATTTTCATAAAGTAAACAATCCTTCTTATGATAACGTGTTTTCATAAGTGAAGCAAAGAAAAAACATCTTCCAATTTGGAAGATGTTCCCTTATTCCGCTATTCGTGGGCAGTAAGACCCCCACCTCAAGATTTAGAGAGAAGCAAAGAAGATAGGTGGGGGATAACTGCCCGTAAAAGCCCGATTGGGCGGGCTTTCCATCAGTGGGGGATAAGGCCCCCCACTGATGGAAGTTTCACTTTATAAAAGTGGCGAAATAAGTCGCATCAGTGATTCAAGCATTCTTTTTCTAATACTTCTTATTTGAAATACTTCCCAGCGAATTTCTGTAGAATCCTTAAAATCTTGTTCGAAATCACGTTTAATATCAAGGACAGTCGGAGAGTTGTATAATATGGCGATTAATTCATAATTCAATTCAAAACTACGAATGTCCATATTTGCTGTACCAATTGTTGCAATTTCATCATCAATTAATACAATTTTAGCATGCATAAATCCATCTTTATAACGATAAATAGAAACACCTGCTTCCAATAACGGAGCAAAGTAAGATTGAGAAGCTTGGTCGCTTATAACGCTATCGCTTATGCCAGGATACAGAATACGGACATCAATTCCAGCGACTGCACTTAAACGTAGTAATGTTAATGTTTCTTGATCCGGAATAAAGTATGGCGTCGCAATCCAAATGGACCGTTTAGCTGATGTCATTGCCGCTAATAGGGCATTTCGAATTGTTTTGTCATTTGCACTCGGGCCACTTGCGACAATTTGGACAGCACCTTCTGCCTGAGTCGTCCACCTTGGAAAATACTCTTTATTCATAAAAGGTTCCCAAGAATAGTTATTTAATCCACTACATGCGTATAACCAATCTTCTAGAAAGATGGCTTGTAGTTTGTATAATGCTTTTCCTTCAAGTTTTAAATGACTATCTCGCCAAATTGGAAATTTCTTAGAACGACCAAGATATTCATCCCCAACATTCAATCCACCTGTAAATCCAATTTTCCCGTCAATAATAATGATTTTTCGGTGATTACGGTAATTGACAGTTTCGATTAACCACGGAGAAAGGACAGGGTCAAATTCTACTACCTCAATTCCTGCATCCTTCATCGGTTGCAAAAAGGTGCTTCGTAATGGATAGCTTCCGAGATCATCAAATAAAAAGCGGACAGTTATACCAGCTTTTGCTTTTTCAATTAAAGCATCCCGAATTTTTGTGCCAATTTCATCAGCCCGGTAAATGTAATATTGAATATGAATGTGATGTTTTGCTTCTTGAATGGAGGACAAGATTTCTGTAAATGTTTCTTCTCCGTTTGTTAATAATTTCGTTGCCGTTTCATCTGCAATAGGGCCCCCGCCAAACTTTTGAATGATCGTAGTCAAATGGGCAGAGTGTTCATTTAGAGACGATGGTATTGCCTGTTTCAATCGTCTTCCTTCTAAAATTTCACGGAACAACTTTCTTTGCTCTTCAGCACGATGTAAATGTTTTTTTCGGCGCCATCTGCTTCGGCCAAATAAAGCATACAAAAATACGCCAAAAATAGGGAGAATGGCTAACACTAAAAACCAAGCTAACGTACTTTGCGGGGAGCGATTTTCAATAAAGATGATGAAAGCAATGCCAGCAGCTGTAATAAAGAATAGTGATCCAACGAAGGTGTATAACGATATAGATGATCTGTTTAATACTATTAGTATAATAGTTGAAACTGCAACAACGAATAGTAATTGAAGAACACGATTTTTCATTGGTAGGAATGTCACCTTTTTCTGATTAGTTATATCCTTATTATAAAAGGTTTTATTTACATTAAACAAATAGGAAATATTATAGCCTACGCTTCTTAATTATCGGAACTTTTCGTTTTAAAGAGGAGAGAATTTGATGAATGGTGTAAGTCGTCCTATTGGTGGGGGAATGGATATCCTTATCCACCCCCTTACCTATGCCAAGGTCCGCCTTATTTATCCTGCTATTCGTGGGCAGTAAGACCCCCACCTCAAGAATGAGAGAGAAGCGAAGAAGATAGGTGGCGGATAACTGCTCATAAAAGCCCGATTGGGTGGGCTTTCCATCAGTGGGGGATGAAAAAACCCCCACTGATGGAAGTTTCACTTTATATGGCTACGGTTATTAAGAATTTTTTGTGCAGAAAAGGGAAATTGCAAACTATTGTAAAGGAGTACCACCTTTTAGAACAAATAAGGTGGTATTTGTTTAGAAATAAAGAGATTAATTTTTATGAAATAAATATAAAAACAGCGAGTCCGTTCCAGGTATATGATAAAAAAAGGGCGATTTCACCCAAGGATGAAGGCTGCTCAAAATGAGGTTGGATCAATACATAAGTTATTTGGGATCGCATCATAACTCACAAATTAGTAGGTAATATAGGTCCTATTTTCTTATCAATTTATCTTTGCACTAGAATCAACCTTCTCGATTTTCTTTATTTTGGTACCATCTTTTCAAGCGGTTCGAAAATAATTTGAATCAATTTGTTAGGACCTGGCATATCAGGAAAGTGATTGAGCAGTATAGCCAGAATCCATCCAATTGCTGTCAAAGAAACAAAAACGAATTTATCCTTTTTTGGATAACGATTCATTTTCGGCCACTGATAGAGAGCCATAAGGCACACTAAGAATGTAATACCAACTATTGGTCCTATCTTCATTTCTTTTCCCCCTCTTGTTTAGGCAAACCTCCAGGTCTCGTTCCTAATCCCGGCCTCCGCACATAAGCTTTGATATCAATGCCAACTTCCACTTGTGGAAAAATCTCATCCCACCTATCCTTTACTTTATCCCACTTGTCCGGATATTTTCGTTCAAAAGCTTCTGCAAAGTGAAAAACATCCGTTTTCATTTCTTTTTGTACCTTTTCTAAAGTCTGGTTAAGCCGTTGTTGAATAGCCTTTGCCAATTTTTTTTGAATCATTTTATTTATTTCTGGTTTCATAACATCTAAATTAGTAGCGTTCTCTACGATACTTCCTTCAGTTCTAATATTTGCTGTTATTTTCCATTTATTATTTTCAATTTTAGGAGCTATATCTGTATGTTCTTGAGTGAGTTCCATCGTTATGGTCTCTGTTTCCCCCTGAGGTTTCACTGCCACGACCGCTTCTAGAATTTCATTTCTTAACCAAAGGAGCCCTTTTGTCATTTCTGAATTAATTTTTCCAATCATTTTGTCTTTCTTAAAAATAGATGTTTCAAGAATAGGACCAAGTGTTTCCTTTTCTTCAATCTGTTCCAAATTTTTAGTATTAATGTAAGGAAGAATAGCTCCCCCCGCCTCTCCCGTAACCATTTGTTGAAAATCTTTTAAAGTGACAACTGGACCCATTCGTTCATCCACAAGTTTCCGTAGGGACTTCCCTATATATCCCTCAAGCGGAGACTGAAGTGTTAAAAGATGAGCTGCATCCCCTTCACTGACAAATAAATATGAACGATTCCGGGGTTCTGGGTGACGTACAAAGAAATCTATTTCATCATGAAGGCCCTCTTTCGCAGCCTGTTCCCCAAAAATATAAACTCTGCATTGCCCCCAGAAGAGCTCACGGGGGGTTTTCGCTTGAATTTTTGACATAGCATCCGAAACATTTTTACCCAATGCGGTTCTCACTATAGTCGATTTATCGTCTCCCCCCGCTTTAGCTTGTCCGGCACTCTTCTCCCCTTTAGGAATTAAAACCTGAACCGACACTTTAGTCTGATCTTTGCTTTTATCAATGGTTGTTGTTAATACAATTGCCATCTCAGTTGTTTCTATTCGATCCCAACAACCTGTGAGTGGAAGAAGACATATAAAAACGAGAAGAACTAAGAGTGATTTTTTTCTGCTAATAGGCACATAACGTTTCACTGTTGGTGCTCTCCCTTCTTTTTGTTATGTTTCTGACGAACCATAGCCAGAAACAGGAGGCATAATGGAATTACAAGGAGGAAAAGCGGTTTATAAAGCGGGCTTACCAATTTATAAAACTGACTCATTTCCGGTATATTAGGGTGTGCCCATATGCCGAACACGACCATAAGCAAACCGTAAGGAAAGACAACAGGACGATAATCAGACAAATTTAACCATTGAGCAGTACCTAATGCAAGAGCATAGTAGAAAACCGATATTTTAAGGAAAATCCCCGTTACCCAAACCACCATAACGATGGCTTCTAGGTTTTCAAAAAAATCGCTAATATTGATATATCGAGCTGCCTCAAACACCGGATAAAGGTAGTTACTGGTCATTTTTCCTCCAAATAAGAAAAGGACAGTAAGGTTGATTACTACCATCGTGAGTGTAACTGCCAAAACAGAGATCATGCCCCATTTCTTTCCCTTCTCCCTATCTGTTAAGAAAGGTAATAAAAATGAAATGACGAAAAACTCTGTAAACCAACCTAACCCTGGGATAATCGCTCCCGATATAGAAGGCTTAATCCCATGCATCATGATGGGAAACATATTTTTGGTCTCAAAGTCCTGCAGAAGAAGAAGAAGCATAATGAATAAAGGAACAATAAATAATGGGATATAAAGTTGAGCCAGCCTGCCCAATACTTCTATTCCCCCATAAACTACAAAGGCACAAAGCAAGGTAAGACAGGAAATGATAACAATACGTGGTGTTTGCGGGAGAATAGCCCCCACTGTGAACTCTGCATATTGCCGTAGGAAGTTACCGATATTCTCCAGTAAGAAGAACAAGTAAAAAAAACTAATAATCTTTCCAAGAAAGCGTCCTATAATCTGTTCGCTGTATTGAATAAACGTCTCGTCGGGATAGATCTTGTTAAGCCGGTAAGCAAGAAACACTGAAAGAAAGCCCATGGATGAAGCAAAAATAGGGGAAATCCACATATCCCGTTCTGCCTCCCTGCCCATAATTGTAGGAACGGCCAGAACAGTGGTTCCTAAAATCATAGGATACGCTATGAGCCCCATCTGAATGGCAGAAATCTTTCCTTTCTCCAACATGTTTATTCACCTCCCTTTGATGGATTAAGCTTCTGATTGGAAGATTGTCGGTCAGAATCGTATTCTCCTGTTAAATGGGAACGAGGACTGATCATCCACCAAGGCGCCCGGAATAACACATCTTTCAAACCGCGCACTTTTACGGGAGCAATCGGACTCAGATAGGGAACTCCAAAGGAGCGCAAGCAACACAAATGGATACTAATCGCAATTATCCCAAACATAATTCCAAGTAATCCAAGCGTTCCAGCAGCGAACATTAAAGGGAAACGAAGCATCCTAAATGCTGTCCCTTGAACATAACGCGGAATCATGAAGGAGGAGATACCGGTGATGGCCACCACGATGACCATAATTTCGGAAACCAGACCAGCTTGGACAGCAGCTTCACCAATTACTAAAGCACCTACAATACTAACAGCAGCCCCAACTTGTTTCGGAAGCCGGACTCCTGCCTCACGTAATGCTTCGAATGTAAGTTCCATGATAAAAGCTTCTACGATTGTCGGGAAAGGAACAGGTTCACGTGATGCGACAATACTATTTAACAGCATGTTTGGAACCATTTCTTGATGAAATGTCATGATGGCTACATATATGGAGGGACCCAGAAGAGACATCCCAATAAATAAATAGCGCATCCATCGAATACAAGTACTTATAAGAAATCGTTGATAATAGTCCTCCGGAGCCTGAAGCAACGAAAAAAACGTGACAGGCAAAATCAAAACAAAAGGTGTCTCATCTATCATGACAGCTACTCTTCCTTCCAAAAGATTTGCAGCTGTAACATCCGGGCGTTCTGTATTGAGGATTTGAGGGAATGGCGAAAAAGAATTGTCCTCAATCAATTCTTCGATATATCCGCTTTCCAATACTCCATCCAGTTCGATTCGTTGTAGCCGGTTTTGAACCTCTTCAAGAAGCGTTTGGTCTACAAGTCCTTCGATGTAAGCAATTACCACATCTGTTTGCGTATAGCGCCCGATTTTCATCGATTTCAATTTCAAATCTGGGCTTTTAATTTTTCTACGCAAGAGAGATGTGTTGATTCTTAAAGTCTCCACAAAACCGGATCTTGGCCCTTGTATCACCCCTTCTGCAACCGGTTCTTCAATTGACCGTTTCTCCCATTTAGACAACCCTAAAGAAAGAGCCTGTTTCTCTCCCTCTATTAAAAGAAGGGGATTTCCTTGCAGAATCGACTCTATTCCTTCATGGACGGTATCCACTTCTTGTATACTGGCTACCGCAATTTTGCTTTTCTTTAATTGATTTATAATGTCTTTTTGTTCGGTTATATCCTGCATTAAAGGAGAAAGGAGATTTTTATCCATTTCTTCAAGATCAGATAAGCCTTCAATATAAATCAAAACAGCTTTGATTTGATTCCCAATTAAAAAGGAACGGAAAATTACATCTGAACAATCGGTAAAAGCCATTTGAAAAAAATGGAGATTTTGTTCTAAATCCGAAAAAAGAGGTTGGGAATATTTTTGAATCTCCTTTTTTGGAGATAAGAGCGATCTATTTTTTGACTTTATTCGAGAATTTCTTCGAAGCATGACCGTCTCCCCTTTGAAACAGAATAAAAAAGAATCTTAATTTACTAAATTATTCTAAGCAAATGTACTTATTTTAATAGTTGTTGTTCTTTTTTTCAGTTCTGGTACAAAAAGAATTAAATAGCAAAATCGAAATGAATATTAACTAATAAATACGTCTGTTTCTTTCGCAGTTAAATTCTTTATGATGAACTTTCATAATGAAAATGGTCTAGATTGTTCGGTATTTACACTGTATTTTTATGTATATTTTGAAAACATTCGAGATTTTCGCCAGAACCAAATATAATGTTATTTTTGCAATTCCTTTGAAAAATATTCATCATTTAAGATGAATTCATATACAGGTTTTGTGTACCTATTAACTTTTATCCCGCTATTTGCGGGCAGTAAGACCCCCACCTCAAGATTCAGAGAGAGTATTGTCTAGTTCCAGTGGCTAGAATGTTCGGTGGCTTCGCTTCTTCCTACGAGGTAAAATACACCTCTACGTCAGAAGCTCCATCCCCCTCACATTCTGGACGAGCCACTTCCACTTTTCTAAAGAAGATAGGTGAGGGTAGTTCAATATACAAAACCGTTAACAGTATCAGAATTAAAAAATGAATTTTAACCGAAAAACACTAGCTCCGTAAAGAGCTAGTGTTTTTGAATTTAATTAATTTTTGTATCAAGTGTTTCTATGTTCTTTTCAGCGGTATTTTTCATGATAAATGGATAAAGAACTAATCCAATTACGAATAATCCTATTCCTAGTAAGAAAGTTTTTATATCAGATGTCCCTGTTTTGATAACCCAAATTGAATATATAAGAGCAAGTACTGTGATTACTCCGTCAACTTTGCGAGAGCCTTGCATGTTGCTATATGTTTCACCAGTAATAATGAGTTTTAATTGATACAATGTTGAAACAAGATATGGAATTAAATAAGCAAGCGTAGCGACAACAATTGCAAAGTTATATGCTTCTGATACTGAACCAGAAATAGTAGAGAATAAGAAAATTTGTGTCATGATATTTGTTAATAACAATGAGTTTGTTGGACTTCCTTTTTTATTTGTTTTTCCAAAGAAAGCAGGGAATAGTCCGCTTTTCGCTGCTTGATATGGAACTTCTGCACTTACAACGATCCAACCTACTGTAGAACCGAATAGAGAGACAAGTGCTAGAAATGCCATAATGTATGCACCTTTATTACCAATAGCCATATTTAATGCATCAACCAATGGTTTTTGTGATTCTTTTAGCGCATCTTGCGGAAGAGCACCCATTGTTAACAATGTAATTGATACATAAATAAGAAGCGCAATTACTAATCCGAAAATCGTTGCTTTTTTTACATCGCGCTGTGACTTTGCACGGTTTGAAAGCATAACAGCTGATTCAATACCAATAAACGCCCAAAGTGTTGAGATGGCAGCAGCGTTGATTTGTCCGCCTAATGGAATGGATTTTCCAGCCTCATTCATAAACGTTTGACCATCGCCGAAATTAGCTGCATTAAAAATGAATAATGTAATGATAATAAACATCGTAAATCCAATAATTTTTGCGACAGTTGCAAGTAAATTCATATTACCAGCACGATCAATATTTTGCGAAAGAATATATTGAATGCCCCATAGCATAATACTACATACAGCAAATGTTAGGCATTTTCCTAGTTCTAATGAGAAACCATTTGTCGTGAATAAAACTTGTTTACTTTGCATAACTGGGAAAAATGTAGATAAATATCCTGCAAATGAAATAATAACAGAAGCTGTTGCAGCCCAGTTTGCAGCCCAGTAGCCCCAAGCCATGCTATAACCAGCAACTTTCCCAGATTTTGGTGAAGTGAACATTGCTTGCGCATAGCTTTGCGGACCTGCTTTTAAATTTGGTTTTCGCATTGCTAAGTTTCCAAATACGAGTGCAATCATAAATACACCAAGCCCGGTAATTGTCCATGCCAGCGTGGAACCCATTGGCCCTGATACTTGTGCTAAATTTGCCGGAAGCATAAACACGCCGCCGCCAACCATATTTCCAACAACGAATGCTGTTAAAATCCATAAACCCCATTTTTTTGTGTCCATGATTGTCTAACTCCTTTTGATGATAGTTTTTTTGTTTTATGATTTATTGTACCTAGTGTTTTTTGGAAATAAAAAAGAGCCATGTAGATAAAAAATACCTACATGGCTCTTTGCCTAACGTAGGTACAACGGGAATAACCCTTGTACCTACGCGTGAATTTTTCCGCTAGGTTTCAAGGGTTTACGTATGATGATGATGTTTTTGTGCAAATGTAACTACAGTTGTATTTGTAAGCATAGTCCTTTGCTCCCTTTCTCCTCTGATTTTGAAGTAAGTATACTACATGTTTTTTAGAAAGGGAAGAGAAAAATGTATATTGCGTTATAAAAATTCGTATTGCTGATTAAATATTTATAGTGATTTTTCTTTCGATATTTTACAGGCCTTATTTGAAAAGGCTTTTAGAAATAAGCTAAGATATCACAAAATTGTATACGCTAGATGTTTATAAAATGAAAAAAGAAGACGGAAATTATGTTCTTGTATTTATTTCTTTTTTGACAGGGAATATTAAGGCTGTTACTGAGCGTTTGTAATATTTTCTGATGAACATGGAGGAAAGTAAATGGAACATAGGAAGTCGGCTAGATCTCTTGCTTTGGGGATAATGTTTGTATGTGTTGTTCTTTTTAACTTTTCAAAACCAACATACGCTTATATTCCTTCTGAAGAGCAAATTGTAAAAAGTAAACTGAATCATTATGGAACTGCGGAAAATCAACCAGCATATGATATTTGGGGACAAACGATTTCGCAAAAAAAGGCGAATGAGTTGTTGAAAACGGAAGAGGGCAAAAGGTTATTATCACCACAAAACGGAGCAGTGAAAATTAATAAGAATTTATTAAAATTGGGGAGAGAGTCTTTTTATGAAGAAACATTTGGAAATGAAGTGTTTCTTACAGACATAATGGGTGTTTTAAATGGTGCGTTAACTTTAGAAAATATTAAAAAAGCAATTCACGACTTACATGGAAAAGGGACAACAAATTTACGTGTTGAACTGGCGAAAACTGTGAAAATAGGAGATAAAACGTTTGAAAAAGGAACAAAGGTTGATACTGGCTTAGATGTTGCAAGAGGTTCTAATGAAGTATTAGGAATGCCTATTATTAAGTCTGAAGGAAGAGAGAAGATAGGGGTAAGCTGTGCTGCATGCCACGCAACGGTGACTAGAGATACAAAACAAGTTATTGAAGGTGCTGCAAATAATGATTTTAATGGCGGTCTCATTTTAGCACTAGGGACAAATTCAACAGCTTATTTTTCTCGTGCAGAAATTAAGTCATTACAAGACTATATGAAAGATTTAGGGCGAACAGTAGTAACTTCTGATGGAAAAAAAGCTCCGCTTCCTGATCCAGAGATGATAGAGGAGGCTGTAGATCGTACTTTATTAAAATGGCCAGGCGGAAACTTTGATGCGAGTAGTGATTTGGTGAATAATCCAACACAAATTCCAGATTCTTTTACATTTGGAGATCATCCTTATGGGTGGAATGGGTTTGCACAAGCTGGTCCATTTAAAGGACTAAGTGTAATTAATAGTGCTGTAAATATTCAAGGGTCAGATTTAACGACATTAGCACATGCTAGTCCATTCCTTTTCAAAATCGACAAGGAAGTTTATTTAGGAACAATGTTACAAAATGCAGCGAATCTAAAATATCGATATGATCCTAAAAGTGGAAAGAAACCATCTGAGTTTTTTGCTTCAGTAGACCCAACTCCAGGAGTTCCGGGAGTAAATGAATTAATTACGCTTCCGACATTTCCAAGGCCGTCTTTAATCTCTCCTAATGGTTTAGTATCAAGTTCTCCTGGCTATCGGGTTATGGAGCAAAATAATGGAATGTCTGCATTACAAAATACATTCGTTTCCCCAAAACCACCATTATCTGTTGATGATAAGACGATGAAAAAGGGGAAGAACGTTTTTGCACGTGCAGGTTGTATTACTTGTCATGCAGGACAAACCTACACAAATAATAGGATTATTCCAGTTAATGAAATTAAGACCGAGCCATCAAGAGCAAAATCATTTGAAGCAATAGGTAAAGACTTAGCGGAGCCAATTATTTATTCACCAGATACACCTGTACCTGTGCCAAAAGGAGCAAAATTGTTAAAGGTTCCAGCCTATTCATTAGAAAAAGATAAGATTAACTTAGCATATATGTTAAATGGTTCACCTGGTGGTTACAAAGTTCCAAGTTTGTTAGGGCTTTATTGGGGAGCACCGTATTTACATGATGGAGGTGTTGCGGTTGGCCAAAACGTGGAGAGTGAACTAGGTATGACAGGAACGGTATCAAAAGGAATTGAGCCTAATCCGTTTAACAGCTTACGAGCATTAATTGATCAAAACTTGAGAAGAAAAGTAATCGAAGCAAACAAAAATTCAAAGGATTTACAAGACGCACATATTACAGGAGAAGGACATGAATATTGGGTAGATTCTTCTACAGGTTTTTCAAAACAAGAGCAAGATGCGTTAATCAACTATTTACTCACATTAGAATGATTTAGAAGTATGCTGTAGCAAACAAGATAGGCGGAGAATGAAGAAACCCCACTCATGGAAGTTTCATATTATCCATTTATAATCACTCCGCCGTTTACATGAAGAATTTGTCCTGTCATATATGAGGAGTCGTCCGACGCCAAATAAACATAGGCAGGTGCTAGTTCAAAAGGTTGTGCAGTACGTTTCATTGGTGTATTGCTTCCAAATGTTGCATAAATTTCCGGAGGAGCGCTTGAAGGAATAAGAGGGGTCCATACAGGACCTGGAGCAACGCCATTGACCCGGATTCCTTGATTAATGACTGATAATGCTAACGAGCGGGTAAATGCAACGACAGCTCCCTTGGAAGCGGCATAATCAATCGCGGGATCAAGTCCGTTGTATGCGGCGAGTGAAGTCGTATTGATAATAGAGCTTCCATTTTTTAAATAGGGCATGGCTGCTTGTGTTAAATAAAAATATGAAAAAATGTTTGTTTTAAAAGTACGTTCGAGCTGCTTTGCTGAAATGTCGGTGATACTTGCTTGTGCATGTCCTTCTCCCGCATTATTGATCAGGATTTCAAGATGGCCAAATACTTCTATTGTCTTTTTAACGATATAATGACAAAATCCGGCATCCCCAATATCACCTGCGATTGTCAGGCATTGTCTGCCCAATTGGTTTACTCTGTCTTTTGTTTCGGATGCATCCCCATGCTCATTTAAATAAACAATTACAATATCCGCCCCTTCTTTTGCGAAAGCAATGGTGATAGCCCGACCGATCCCGCTGTCTCCTCCAGTAATGATGGCGACTTTGTTCAATAGTTTGTTGCTTCCAGAATAATTAGGATTTTCGGAGATAGGTCTTGGAATCATCAAAGATTCAATACCCGGCTGCTGAGGTTGGTACTGCGGGGGAAATTCGATTGGAACTGTATCGCATTTTTCTATAAACCCAAAATACTCAGACATAATAAGCAAGCCCCCTTCGGTTATATGTGATTTAGCATATTCTTAAAAAGATTATAGGTGCATGCCCATTCCCTGTCTGTGTAAACATGAAGTTGGACATCTAGGGGGGGAATAACCCGAAGTAACTCTCAGGGAGAGTTGTTTTCGTCGTGGAATTGAGAAGCCCCCACTTCAAAATTCGTTAGAATTTAAGTGGGGGGTAGTTCATTTGATATTTTCATGATAAATATTATTTAGAAATTACTGTAAATAGAAGGGCGATGTGATAATCTTATAAAGAGGTTTTTTTAAGGGGTGGGAGCTTGCCGTATGTCGTACATATTTTAAGCATTTTCATGATTTGTGTAGGGGGAATTAGTGTATATCGCTCTGTTAAATATAAAGGGTACGGAGCTTATTTTAAAGTTAAAAAACTGAAAATTCCGTTATGGATTATTACGTTAGGGGTTGCGCTGTTTGTTATGAGCATGGGTATGTATACGCTCATATTGGAAGGGAAATGGTAATGCTGTTATCGATATAAATTCCTTATTATTGGAATGGAAAAGGAGTAGAATGTTCTACTCCTTTTTTCAATTCTCAGCAGTGATTTTAAGATTTATGGCGAATTATGTAGAGAAGAGAGGAGTGTTCATATGGAATTAGCAGTTGAAAAAGTGTTTACAAAAGAAATTTTACAAGAAGGAGCGAAGCGCTTCGGAGTAACGGTTATGGAAGAACCATTAGGGGACTTTGAAAATTATATTTTTCGTGCCGAGGGAGAAGATCGTACACCGTATGTTTTACGTTTGACACATTCATCTCATCGTACATATAAGCAAATTGAGGCCGAATTAGATTTTCTAGCATATCTCGGAAAAAATGGTGCAAAGGTAGCCGCGCCGCATCGATCAAAAAATGCTCTATTTGTCGAAAGTCTACAAGCAACTGATGGCACATCTTTTTACATTTCACTTTTTGACTATGCAAAAGGAGAAAGAGTGAAAGATGTAGATTCTGCTGTTTGGAATGATACGCTTTTTTACGCTTGGGGTAAAGCAATTGGGCAGTTACATCGACTTACGATGGATTATCCAAAGACGGAGAATCGTATTACGTGGATGGAAGATGAAATTACTGTTATTGATATGTTACAGGAAGATAAGGAGCTACAGGAAATTGGGTATGAAGTTGTAGCAGAAATTAAAAATTTACCTGTGACAAATCACACATTTGGATTGATTCACGGAGATATTCATCATAAGAATTTTCACTATGAAAATGAGGAGTTAACCATTTTTGATTTTGATGATGCCACGTACAATTATTTTGCACATGACATTGCAATGATTTTATATTATTCTGCCCTGCAAAAAGATTGGTCAGAAGAAAAAAAGGTGATGTTTGCACGTCACCAGTTGCAAGTATTGAGAGAAGGATATGAGACAGAGCATATTCTCGATGATTCCGTATATAATACTCTACCACTTTTCATGCGCCTTCGAGATGTTGCTTTATATGGAACGATTATGAAAAAGTTTCACGGTAAAGAAATGCCAGAGTATTTTCAAACATTAACAAATGGTATTTATAAGAGAATTCTTGCGAGAAAAGCAATTGTTGAATGGTAAGTAAAACGAGAACTGACCTAAAGCACTATTATAGTGTTTTAGGTCAGTTTTTTACTATATAAACACAAAACCGAAAAAACCTTTTTTCTTTAGGTGAGCGAGAGCGTCTGGCGGCACATAGTAACGGTCAGGGCCTTTTTTGCTATAAAACAAAAGGAGAACGCAAGTCGCGGTCATAGTGTATTCTGCAACGCAGCGACTTATATGTACTCAAATCGAAGTGGATAGATAAGTTCATTTGAATACATATGATTAGATAAATTGTTTGAGATCCCTTTTGTGTTTTTATACAAAAATGTGTTTATTTTATCGGAATAATATTGTGTTTCATAAGGTGTATATTTTGTGTTTTTTTATATATTCTGAAAATCATTTGTAAAAAGGAGAATTTCGTGGTGATCCAGCTTATTACATTGAAAAGGGACTAAGAATGAAATGGTATATGGAAAAGATAAACAAGAAGAGGTTTCCTAAAAGAAGTGAAAGAAGCAAAGAAGGTGATTTCTTTGCTTCTCTTTTGTTTAAAAGATTACTAGTTATTTTTTTAGATGTTTTCGAATATAAAAAACTATACAGGCCTTTTGAGTTGTAAAGGAGGGGAGTAGATTGATTGTTTTTCGCGATGTCAACAAGTATTACGGCAACTTTCAAGTTTTAAAAAATATTAATTTGCAAATTGAAAAAGGGGAAGTCGTCGTGGTCGTTGGCCCGTCGGGGTCAGGGAAAAGCACGTTGCTGCGCTGCATGAATCAACTAGAGATGATCACGAATGGTGAATTGGTTGTAAATGGTGTCAACATACATGAGGGAAAGAAAGATATAAATCAATTAAGACGAAGTATCGGCATGGTATTTCAACACTTTTATTTATATCCTCATAAAACGGTGCTTCAAAATATTACATTTGCCCCGATAAAAGTACTTAAAAAGCCGAAAGAAGAAGCAGAAAAAATTGCCATGTTTTATTTAGAAAAAGTAGGGATTACGGATAAAGTAAATGCCTATCCGCACCAACTATCAGGGGGACAGCAACAGCGCGTTGCCATTGCAAGGGGACTAGCGATGAAGCCGGAGATTATGCTGTTTGATGAACCGACTTCGGCGCTTGATCCTGAAATGATCGGTGAGGTACTTGATGTGATGAAAACATTAGCAAAAGAAGGCATGACGATGGTTGTTGTTACACATGAGATGGGATTTGCCCGCGAGGTAGCTGATCGCATTTTATTTATGGACAAGGGTGAAATTGTGGAAGAGGCCTCGCCTGCTGATTTCTTTGTAAATCCAAAGCAAGAACGCGCCCGATTATTTTTAAGTCGTGTGCTGAATCGTTAAAGGAGGAATTTGATGATTAAAATGAAAAAGTGGTTTACGCTTATCGTTTTTGCCTGTTTATTTGTATTGGTTGTAGCTGGGTGTGGAAATAAGAAAGAAAAAGAAGCTGTAAAAAATGAAAAAGAAACTGTTATTGATCAAATTAAGAAACGTGGAAAATTAGTTGTCGGTGTGAAGTATGATACGAATCTATTTGGATTAAAGAATCCAGCAACAGGAAAGGTAGAAGGATTTGACATTGATGTTGCAAAAGCACTCGCGAAAAAAATTTTAGGCGATGAGAATAAATTAGAATTAAAAGAAGTTACTTCTAAAACGCGCATCCCAATGCTTAAAAACGGCGATATTGACGCAATTATTGCGACAATGACAATTACCGAGGAACGCAAAAAAGAAGTTGATTTCTCAGATGTGTATTTTAAAGCTGGGCAATCTTTGCTTGTAAAAAAAGGAAGTGGAATTAAAGATATAGCTGACGTGAAAAAAGGGGTAAAAGTGTTAGCTGTAAAAGGTTCTACTTCTACGAACAATATTCGTGCCAAAGCACCGGAAGCGACTGTACTTGAATTTGAAAATTATAGCGAAGCATTTACGGCATTGAAGGCAGGACAAGGCGATGTTTTAACAACAGATAATGCTATTTTATATGGTATGGAAAAGCAAGACGCAAACTATGAAGTGGTTGGAAAAAAATTCACAGATGAGCCATATGGCATTGCGGTGAGAAAAGGAGAAACGGAGCTTACGAAAGTAATGAATGAGTTACTCAAAGAGATGCAAGCAAACGGTGAATACAATAAATTGTATGAAAAGTGGATTGGGAAAAAGCCGGAGTAATACCACAAATATAGGATACAAGAGGATGAGAAATAATCATCCTCTTGTTATGAAAAAAGAGGGGGAGCGTTTGTGCCCGATTTTTCGATTCTCTCAAATAATCTAGATTTGTATTTAGAAGGATTCAAATACACAGTACTGTCTAGTTTGATTGCGTTAATTGGTAGTTTTATTCTTGGCATCATCATCGCAGTGATGCGAATTGCGCCAATTCGCGTTTTAAATTGGATTGGGGCAACATATGTAGAGTTTATTCGGAATATCCCTTTAGTCCTCGTTGCATTTGCTTTTTATTTTGCTTTTCCGGTAATCGGTGTTACATTAAGTGGATTTGTTGCTGGTACAACTGCACTTACGATATATACAGCGGCTTTTATTACAGAGGCAATTCGTGCAGGAATTTTATCAGTTCCGAAAGGGCAGATGGAAGCAGCACGTTCTTCTGGTTTAACATATGTACAAGCGATGTATTATATTATTTTGCCACAAGCGATAAAAATTGTAATTCCGCCGCTAGGTAATCAATTTCTAAATTTAGTGAAAAACTCTTCTATATTAGGGATTATCGCTGGGACGGATTTAATGTACCAAGGTGATTTAATCTCTACAAGAACATTTGTCACATTTGATGTATATATATTTGTTGGTATGTTTTATTTACTTTTAACTGTTCCGCTTAGCATGGGTGTTCGCTTCTTAGAGAAACACTTGGCGAAAGGAGCTGTGTAGATGGATTTTCGAGGTGCTTATACAGGAGATCATATTATTTTTTTATTAAAAGGATTACTTGTTACACTAGAAATCGCTCTTATTGCAATCTTCCTTAGTTTTATCATTGGTAGCGTCATCGGTACGTTGCGATATACGAAAATACCGGTTGTATCAACAATACTTGCTTGTATTGTTGAAATCATTCGTAATTTACCGCTGTTATTAATTATTTTCTTTACATATTTTGCGCTCCCAGAAGCTGGATTGAAATTAGAGATTACAACAGCGGCCATTGTGGCTTTGACGATATTTGAAGCAGCGATGATATCAGAAATTGTTCGCAGTGGTTTATTCTCAATTGAGAAAGGGCAAATTGAAGCAGCACGTGCTTCTGGATTAACGTATGTACAAACGCTTCAGCACATTATTTTACCGCAAGCGTTGCGGCGTATGGTGCCGCCGCTTGTCAGTCAATTTATATCTCTTTTAAAAGATACATCGTTGGCGGTCGTAATTTCATTGCCAGAATTAATGCATAATGCTCAAATTATTAATGGTCAAAATGTAAACTATATGATTCCAATATTTCTTCTCGTCGCATGTATGTATTTCATTGTAAATTATGGTTTGTCTCTTTTTTCAAGACGACTGGAAAGCAGATAAAGTGAAACTTCCATCAGTAGGGGGTCTTACTGCCCGCGAATCGCGGGATAACTCTTGCATTTTATTTTATGCAAGAGTTATTTTTTTAGAAAAATTTTAATTTTATATAGAAATTGTAAACGCTTTATTGTATATTTGGTATTATCAGAAATTTTAAAATATAGAGGGGTATTCAAGGGGAGGAAGAAGATGAATCAGGCAGCGAATGAGAATTTACATCGTACAATGAAGAGTAGACATTTATTTATGATTGCACTTGGAGGAGTAATCGGGACAGGTTTCTTTCTCGGATCAGGATATACAATTAATCAAGCAGGACCAGGAGGAGCGATTCTTTCTTATTTAGTGGGCGGTTTTATTATGTATTTAACGATGCTTTGCCTTGGTGAATTAACAGTTGCCATGCCCGTTTCGGGATCGTTTCAAAAATATGCGACGCAATTTATTGGACCTGGAACAGGATTTATGATTGGCTGGCTGTATTGGTTAGGCTGGGCTGTAACTGTTGGTTTAGAGTTAACATCAATTGGTCTAATGATGAAAAGATGGTTTCCGGATGTAAATGTTTGGGTATGGTGCCTTTTGTTCGGAAGTCTTTTATTCATTTCAAATGCAGTATCAGCAAAAAGCTATGCAGAATTAGAATTTTGGTTTTCGAGTATTAAAGTAATTACCATTATTGCATTTATTCTTCTTGGTGGAAGTGCACTACTTGGTTTTTTACCATACGATGGAAAAGCAGCAGCACCGCTTTTTTCTAACTTCGTACATGATGGTGGGTTGTTTCCACATGGAATTGGAGCTGTGTTACTAACAATGATCACGGTAAACTTCTCTTTCCAAGGAACAGAGTTAATCGGAATTGCGGCAGGTGAAAGTAAGGAACCGGAAAAAACGATTCCACGTGCTATTCGTAATACAGTGTGGCGTATTATGTTGTTCTTTATTTTAACTATAACGATTTTAGTAGGATTAATTTCGTGGAAAGAAGCAGGAGTTATTGAAAGTCCGTTTGTTGTTGTCTTTGATAAAATTGGTATTCCGTATGCGGCGGATATTATGAACTTTGTTATTATCACTGCTCTATTATCGGTAGCAAACTCTGGATTATATGCAGCAACGCGTATTTTATGGTCGCTAGCAAATGAGGGAATGGCACCAACTTCTTTTAAGAAGGTGAATAAAAGAGGGATCCCGATTACAGCATTAGTTGTAACGATGATTATTGCAGCGCTATCGTTATTAACAAGCGTATTCGCGGAAAGTACTGTATACATGTATTTACTATCTATTGCAGGGTTATCTGCGGTGTCAAGTTGGATTATTATTGCATTTTCACAAATTCGATTTAGACAACAATATGTAAAGAGCGGCGGCAAGTTAGAAGAATTAAAATATAAGACACCATTATATCCAATTGTGCCAATTGCAGCGCTTGTTTTAAACAGCATTGTTGTGATTAGTTTAGCTTTCATCCCAGAACAGCGCATGGCACTATATTGCGGTATTCCATTTATTATTTTTTGCTATATATATTATTATATAAATAAAAAGAGACAGCAAAAGGTGCAAATGGAAAAGGAGAATACATATGCAACTAATAGTCAAGCGCGATGAAATCATAACGAAGATTCCATATGGTGAATTGCAAATTGGAAAAGAGAATGGGTATACACCATTAGAACTTTTGATTGCTTCGATTGCAGGGTGCAGTGCAATTGTATTTCGAACGATTTTAGAAAAAAAACGTATTATCTATAATGAATTTACAATGGAAACGGAAATTAGAAGAAGCGAAACTTTACCGAAACCATTGGAGAGCGTTCATTTACACTATAAAATAAAGGCAGAAGGAATTACGCAAGAACAGTTAGAAAAGGCATTAGAGCTTGCGATGAAAAATTGTACAATTGTTCAATCTGTGAAGGATAGCATTGAAATTATTGAAACAATTGAATTGATTTCATAAAAAAGTAAAGACTACCATTGCTATGTGGTGTATGCATAGTAATGGTAGTTTTTTGTTATGAGAAAATCATCCTAGCATTTCATCTATATAAATTCATTTGAATTTTTCGACATATAAGTTTCTGCCGTGCAGAATACAACATGACCGCTACTTGCTTGCTCTCTTTGTTTAAAACCTGGCATGTGGCAGGAATAGGCCCTGATCGCTTCTATGCATGGCCGGATGCTCTCGTCTCCCTTAAAAAGAAAGGGGTTTTTATGTCGCTTTTTTAACTTGTATATAGCATGATTTTCGTATTTTTTTACCGAAAAAATACGAAAGTTTGCAAGAAACAAAATCATTGACATTATTAATTTCGGAGTTTAATATTTAAAGACGTTAAATATTTTATTGTTTAAATAAGGGGTAGAAAATATGCAAAATGACATGACTCATATAGATAAAATTCAAGCTCTTGCATTTTCTATTGGAAAGAAATTGCAAACGGAGTTATTAGAGAAATTACAGTCATCTGGATTAACACCACCGCAATTTTATATTTTAAAAATTTTAGATCGTTACGGTGCATCAAGAGCAACAACATTAGCGAAGAAAATGTATGTGAAACCGAGTGCCATTACAGTCATGATTGATCGTTTAATCGATCACGATTTGGTTTTGCGTTATCATGATGAAAATGATCGCCGTGTGGTTGTAATTGAGTTAACGACAAAGGGGAAAGCTGTTCTAGAAGAGGCAATGATTGCTCGTAATCAA
Source organism: Bacillus sp. NPDC077411 (assembly GCF_044543425.1). Taxonomy (NCBI): domain Bacteria; kingdom Bacillati; phylum Bacillota; class Bacilli; order Caryophanales; family Bacillaceae; genus Bacillus; species Bacillus sp. NPDC077411. The sequence continues at coordinate 104,638 of NZ_JBITWA010000012.1, forward strand.
CATATTGCCAAGTACTTTTCCGAATTAGAAGTACAAGAGAGAGAAGACTTGTTGCGATTATTTGAAAAACTAGAAGCAATTATTTGTCAATCATCAGAGAAGAAAGAGACAAACTAAAGAGAGTTGAGGAGATTATATGGAACAACAAGCAAATCAAAATAGAACGTTGTTGTTAATTGGCTTAGTTATCGCGATGCTATTTGCTGCATTAGACGGAACAATCGTTGGTACAGCAATGCCGCGTATTGTCGGTGAACTTGGCGGATTAAGTTTAATGACATGGTTAACAACAGCATATATGTTATCATCAACAACGGTTGTACCAATCGCCGGTAAATTAGCCGATTTATTAGGTCGCCGCACTGTATATATGACAGGACTAATCGTCTTCATGATTGGTTCTGCGCTTTGTGGTATGGCGAACGGTATGACTGAATTAATTATTTTCCGTGGTATTCAAGGGCTTGGCGGCGGTATTATGATGCCGATGGCTATGATTATCATTGGGGATATGTTTACAGGAAAAGAACGTGCGAAATGGCAAGGGGTTTTTGGAGCGCTTTATGGTCTTGCTTCTGTCATTGGTCCGCAAATTGGTGGTTGGATTGTTGATTCAATGAACTGGAGATGGGTATTCTACATTAACTTACCAGTTGGAATTTTAGCGACAATCTTTATCGCAATGGGCTTAAAAGGGAAGAAACAAACAGGGCCAATTCAAATTGATATCGCTGGTATTTTCACGATGATCGTCGGTGTTGTGAGCTTATTATTAGCATTAACATTTGGCGGAAAAGACTACGCTTGGGATTCTTGGCAAATCATTGGTTTATTTGCTCTTGCGATTATTGGCCTTATCAGCTTTGTGATGGTCGAGAAAAAAGCGAAAGAACCGATTTTACCTGTCCATTTCTTTAAAAATCGTACATTTACATTATTAAATGCAATTGGTTTCTTTATGAGTATTGGAATGTTTGGAGCAATCATGTTTGTTCCATTCTTTATGCAAGGTATTGTTGGTGTAAGTGCTGCTGAATCAGGAACGATTATGACGCCAATGATGATCACGATGATCATCACGAGTATTATTGGTGGTCAACTTGTGTTAAAAGTTGGAGTAAAACCACAAATTATTACTGGGATGCTAGTTATGGCTGGCGGATTTGGAATGTTAACGACAATGGATATGCATACAAGTAAGCTTGTTGCAACGTCGTATATGATGATTATTGGTTTTGGAATGGGTCTTGTAATGCCAACTTTAACATTAGCATTACAAGAAAGCTTCCCGAAAAAAGATCTTGGAATTGTAACTTCATCAAGTCAATTCTTCCGTCAAATCGGTGGTACATTTGGGATTACGATTTTAGGTTCCATTATGAATAACACATCTGGTACAGTATTAACAGAAAAATTAGTGCCTGTACTGAATACGTTCCCACCACAAGCAGGACAAATCGTGACGAAGTTTAAAGATATGATTCACACAGATCCGCAAGGGCTATATTCAATGTTATTTAGTCCAGAAGCAATGAAGCAGATGCCAGAAGCAATTGCAAACAGTATTGTGCCTGTATTAAAGACATCATTATTAGATTCTCTTCATCATGTATTTATAACTGGATTAGTATTTATTCTAGTTGGTGCTGTATTTACATTGTTCTTGAAGAAAATTAAGCTTTCTGATCGTAAAAAGGGAACAGAAGAACAAAAGAATGAAAAAGAAGAGAAAGATACAAGTGCAAGTGTATCTTATTGATCATAAAGAAGAGCATCGCCTGTAGTGGCGATGCTTTTTATATAATCGCAATTTTTACTGGTGGGAGAGCGATTTTGGATGTTGAAAAAGTAAAGGAGTTGGAGATGATCTTGTCATTTACAAACAATTGACGGATTTTCATGAATACGTTATATTATTTGCGTAAACGGTTACATATGGTAAAGAGAGAAAAGAATGTGCGATAAAAGACGTCGCGAAACTAGCGGGGGTATCTTTTGTTATTGTTTCTAGAGTATTAAAAGTGCCGGTTAATAGCAATTGATCGTATCGTTGCAGGAAATGATTTGATTGCATTCGGTACAGTAAGGAGGGGAAGGTATTGCCAAATATTGTAGTAGTTGGCAGTGTTTCCATAGATTTAGTTGCCATCTCAAAAAAACGCCCGAAAGCTGGTGAAACAGTAATTGGTGAAGCATTTTATACTGTTCCGGGTGGAAAGGGTGCAAACCAAGCTGTAGCTGCAGCACGTTTAGGTGCAAATGTTGCGATGGTTGGAGCAATTGGAAATGATAATTATGGAAAATTCGTTCGAAAAAATTTAGAGAATGAGCATATTTTTAATGAATACGTGGAAGCGATTACGCATGAAACAACAGGCATTGCCCATATCGTATTGGCTGAAGAAGATAATAGTATCATTGTTGTGCAAGGTGCAAATCGTTCTGTAAATGAACAACTTGTAAATCGTGCAAAAGATCTTCTTATGCAAGCGGATATGGTTGTTTTACAGCTAGAAATTCCACTTGAAACAGTAACATATGTACTAAATATTTGTGAAGAACATCAAATTCCAGTTATTTTAAATCCAGCTCCAGCGCAAATGTTGCCAGAGGAAGTATTGCAAAAAGCAACGTATATTACACCAAATGAGCATGAATGTCGAATTGTTTTAGATGACTTTATATCACCAATTGAATCGCTGCTTGAAAAATATCCCAATAAATTGTTAATGACGGAAGGTGGAAACGGTGTTCGCTTCCATAATGGTATAGAAATTGTTCATGTACCAAGCATATCTGTTGAAGTTGTTGATACGACAGGAGCTGGAGATACATTTAACGGTGCATTAGCAGTTGCGATTGCAGAAGGAGAAGAATTGCAAAAAGCAATTTGTTTTGCAAACATTGCAGCCGGGCTTTCTGTAACGAAATTAGGAGCACAAGGTGGTATGCCATCAAGAGATAAATTACGAGAAGTACAGAAGATTGTAGGATGGTTTAATTAGCTTTGTTATTGCAACATTAAATTTAGCGTATATTGAACTGTCAAATGCATGTAAGATTATGACTTTTATCGTAATTTTAACTTAGAGGTATTGACTTATTAGTAGGTTCTATTTTAGCATTATTACGTACACTTATTGCTGGCATGAATTCATTCTTTGCAATAGGAGTGGGATTGCTAGCTGTTCTTATAATGAGGAATTGTAAACGGTGTCATCATTGAGAAAGAGAAAGTAGCATCTTTTATCAACAGTGATGTTTTTAGGGGCTTTACACTCGTTTATATGGACAGACGTCTGACCAATTATTTTAGTTATTGCTTTGATATTTCTGTAACGTGTATGACAGTAATCATTTATGTTTTTTACGGAATGTTGCAAGCATTTGCGAATATTACCGTAAAATGAATAGAAGTAGATGTACAAAATCTCGTTTAAAAAGCAATATGTAATCGGTATTATTTCAACGAATTCCAATGCAGTTACATCGGTAGTAAGTGTGGCAAAGGAAAAAAGTAAAAAATATTTTGGTTGAATTAGACCGTATTAAGAAAAAATAAACACATACTTACATTCAGAAAGGAAGAAAAAACATGAAATTTTTTATTGATACAGCAAACATTGACGAAATTAAAGAGGCAAACGACCTTGGCGTATTAGCAGGTGTGACAACGAACCCATCTCTTGTGGCAAAAGAAGGCGTAGATTTTCATGAGCGTATTCGTGAAATCTGCAGTGTTGTAGAAGGACCTGTAAGTGCAGAGGTTATTAGCCTAGAAGCAGATAAAATGATTGAAGAAGGAAAAGAATTAGCGAAAATTGCACCAAACGTTGTTGTGAAAGTACCAATGACGACAGAAGGTTTAAAAGCAGTGAAAGCGTTCGCTGATTTAGGAATTCGCACAAACGTAACATTAGTGTTCTCAGCAGTACAAGCATTACTTGCAGCACGTGCTGGTGCAACATATGTATCTCCGTTTTTAGGTCGTTTAGATGATATCGGTCATAACGGCATGGACTTAATTCGTCAAATCGCTGATATCTTCGCGATCCATGGTATCCCAACAGAAATTATTGCAGCATCTGTACGTCACTCTGTTCACGTAACAGACGCAGCGTTAAACGGTGCGCATATCGCAACAATTCCAGCAAATGTTATCGCTTCATTAGTGAAACACCCATTAACAGATCAAGGAATTGAGAAATTCTTAGCGGATTGGGAAAAAACGCAAGGAAAATAATATAAAAAAAATGGTTCAACGGATACGTTGAACCATTTTTTTTTTTGGATAATTCCTTCTTACATGTCCACTGATATATCGACCGTTTTTTATTAGAAATTCCTTCAAATGCAATAAGTATTTTAAAAGGTGAATATTAAAATTTTAAGAAAAGATGGAAGGGATATGAAGTAGGGAAGAAAACACCGTTTCGAGTTTTTTCGGCATTTGCAGTAACGACATTATTAAGTTATACACTTATGTCGAAAATTTAAAATGGATTTATAGTTTGTAATAAAGTGAAACTTCCGTCAGTGGGGGGGGCTTCATCTCCCACTGACGGAAAGCTCTCACCAATCGGGCTTTTACGGGCAGTTATCCCCCACCTATCTTCTTTGCTTCTCTCTGAATCTTGAGGTGGGGGTCTTACTGCCCACAAATAGCGGGATAAATTCCTAAATATTTTATCGAGTTGTGCAGAGAGAAAAAATATTTCCGGGGGAATTGTCGAAAGTTATTCTATTTTTTTATTTAGATTCTGTTTATGAACAGCAACAACAGCTACCGTTGTCAGCAAAGTGATTATCTCAATATGCTTTTTAAAATGAAAAACTTGGAACAAAACCTAGAAATATATGGGTTATTAAATATAGAATAGAAATTAGAAGGGGTTCATTCCAACTTTTAGGCAAGTATTGATATAAAAACGTTTTGGGACTTAATCGATTTCACATCAAATAAAGCCTGCTAGTGTATCGTATGACTTATCTCAAAAGTCTTATCGTTGTTAAATCCTTTGTTTTTAATGCTACAAACAGATTAACGCTGTAAGTCCGCATTTTCGGGACGCTACCCCTACGGTCCGTTTACCATTGACTCTTAACAATTATTCGCCTTCTTCCAATAATCGTTTTGCCATATCCTCTAGTCTTGTATTCCTCCCTTTCATAAGCTATATAAATCCACTTTAACTTTTCGACATATAGATTGCTGCTATGCAGAGAAAAAGGAAACTGTACTCGCTTGCTATCTCTGGTTTTCACTGCGCATGTGGCAGAAAAAGGCCCTGACCGCTTCTACGCATGACCAGATGCTCTTGCCCACCTAAAAAAATGGTTTTATGTCGGTTTTTTAATTTGGATATATATATAACTCAGCTTCTTGATTGTTAATTATTAAAAATAGAAGATAAATCACAATAAAAAGGTCTGCAACAGATCGTTGCATGTTTTTTTTTGTAATGCTACGATTCGTTTCTTACTATTTAATATTAGAATAAATTAAATTAATTAAAGGAGGTACAAACATGAATATAGGAGAGAAGATAAAGCATTTAAGATTGATAAATAAAATGACACAAGAAGATGTAGCCAACCAATTATTTATTTCAAGACAAGTTATATCTAAATGGGAACTAGGAAAAAGTCTTCCGAATTTAACCAATTTATTAGCCTTAAGCAAACTATTTAATGTTTCAATTGATTCTTTATTAAAGGAGGATTCAAATTTGCAAAATCAAATAATAAAACAAAGTAATTACAAAAGATATTTGATGATGACCTATGTATATATATATTCTTTATTTACTATTATTGTTATACTTTGTTGTTTTGTTGCTTTTTTACTTATACCAAAGGATATAAAAACATCAGATCTAAAGGTTATTAATTCACACTTTTATAAAGAAACCGATAAAAAAGAAATTCTATATATTTATAGTGAATTAAAACCTTTTTTCTCCAATTATTCAGGGGATTATAGCCTCAAAATAAAAGAACATGAAATAGATATTCATGCTAATCGAAATTCAATTCCTTTTAAAAATAAAAAGGTTTTATTTTCTATTAAAAAAGATATATCTCATGGAATAGATTGGGAAGAAAAAGATGTTTATATTGTAGACGAAAACAATAACAAAATACTTATATATAACCATAAAAATAAACAACTGTATTATCAAATAAGAAAAAATGATAAAGTAGGTGATCAAAATTAAAAACGTTTATAAGTATATTTTTATAGTAACTACATTTGTTCTTAATGTAATTAGTTGTTTGCTTATTGCGAACACCATATTTATACCAAATATAGTGTTTTCTACCGTATTTGTATTTTTTACTATTTTATTTCAATCAACTACAATTCTATTTATTATATATATGATTAGAAATGATAAGTCTAAAAAAATAAAAGTAATATTATATATTTTTTTAACACTAGATATATTTATCTTTTTATTCTTACTATGTATGGCATATACATTGGTAACTACATCAATAAAATATCATTAACATCTTGCCTGATCTACCCAATTTTTCTATAGGGGGAGTATCATATGCTCATCAACTTAAGACATTCATTGTTCCCAAAAACGAAAAAAATGAACTGAATTTTCATGGTCAACTATGAAGAGATCAAATTTTCGTTTTTGGGATACTCTAAAATATTAGCTTGATGGCGATGTGGTGCTACCCCATACAGAAATAGACATACAAAAACGCCATTCTTTCCTATGAGTTTACAGAAAGAATAGCGTATTTTTTCATTTTAGGGGGTATTTTGTTTTGTTAGCTTGATAGCGATGGGGATTATTCCATCATTGCTTTTTTAAATCTTCCTCGTACATAAATTGTTGAAGCAAAAGTAAGTAAGAAAGCTGTTCCGATTACAAAGCTTACGCTCGGTGAGGCGCCGATTGCTCCAATTGTAAAAGAACCGGCAACAACGCCTAATGAGAAGAATGCATAGAATAATCCAAATGCTTTTCCGCGATTGTCTTCTGTTGTATTTTCAACAAGTAAGGCATTAATAGAAGGAAAGAGAATGGCAAATCCAATTCCGTAAATCATCATTACAACAAAAAGCATGCTCTTTGTTGTAAATATACCAAGCAATGATAGTGCCAATGCCATGATTGCAATACCGATAACCATCATTTTTTGACGGTTAAAGAAATCGTATATACGATTTGTAGGTAGTAAAAAGAAGAGGATTGCAGTGATTCCAAAGACACTAAGCATCATTCCTGTTGTAGACGTTTTTAGTCCTAAGGCTTCTATTTTTACAGGTAACATATATGTGACAATTCCTTGTGAAAACATTAAGGTGAAAGCACCGATATATGCTTGTAATAGTGGTTCGAACTTTAATAATTCAAGCAGTTCTTCTTTGTTCATCATTTGTATCCGTGATGACTTTGTTCTTGTTATGTTATTTGGCAGCAAGAAAAGTGAGATCATTGTACCAAGTATCATTAAGATAGAAATTGTAATGAAGACCCAGTGTATACCAGCTTTTGCTTTCATAATCCCACTGAATGCAGGACCGATGATAGCTGCTGTTCCAACGGCTGCACCAGATAAAGCCATTGCTTTCCCTTGTTTTGTTGAGTTTGTTTGTTTTGATAAGAAAGTGAAGGCAGCTGGTATTAAGAAACCATCACTAAATCCGTGCAGAAAACGAACGATAATAAGTTGTTCTCCGCTTTGAACAATGGTATATAACAAAACTATGAGACTTGTAATACCCATGCTAATATAAAGAACTTTTTTTGCACCATATTTATCAACAGATGCACCTGCAATAATATTGCCAATCATATTAGCGAACGAGTACATTCCAACGACAAGACCGATAATAAGAGGAGTTCCCCCGAGATTTTGTGCGTATGTACTCATAATTGGTAATTGTGAAAATGTATCGAAAAATGCGATGATAACAATAAAATAAATAAAGTATTTCAACTCTTTCACCTCTCTTGTGCTATTATGACATAATGCTAATTTTCTCCGCAATGAAATTGATTGGTATGTTTGGAAATTTGCGTATGGGGTTATAGGAGATGAAAGATATTAGAAGGTAGTGAAAAATAGAGTTTTGCATGTCTTCATTCTATTTATATCAATCTATTTTAATTTTTTGCCATCTAAGTCGCTGTTATGGAGAATACAACATGACCGCTACTTGCTTTCTCCTTTTGTTTTAAACCTTGCATGGCCAGATGCTCTCGCCCGCCTAAAAAGAAAGAGTTTTTTTATGTCGATTTTTTAATTTGTATTTATATCGTATGCAAGAAGATTATCTTATGGGCTATTTACAAATTGTAGGTGGAGAATATTTGACGCTTACAATAAAAAAACAGAAGTCATTCGTAAAAATGACTTCTGTCGTTCAAAACTTTTTATTGAACTCTTTATGGAATACATTTATCAAACGGTTGAATTCGTTTCATAATTAAAATCCCATCACTTGCAAGTCCAAAAAAGTTTTTTGCTAAAAACTCGAGTTTATCAACAATTTTTATTTATTTTTTGATAAATTGTTGCGTCCAAATATTATCCTGTTCCACGTAACCAACACCTATATAAGTAAAATTACCATTTAAAATATTCGCACGGTGCCCTGGACTGTGCATCCAAGCGTTCATAACTTCTTCTGGTGTTTGTTGCCCTTTAGCAATATTTTCACCTGCTGCGGAATAAGAAATACCAAAACGTTTCATCATGTCAAATGGTGAATGATAAACCGGACTATTATGATCAAAATAATTATTTTTCAACATATCCTCTGATTTTATACGTGCTACTTTACTAAGCTCTGTATCTATCTGTAATGGAGATAAGCCCGCTTTCGCTCGTTCTACATTAACTAGCTCCGCAACACGTTTTTCAAACGCATTTAGTACATGACCTTTATTCTCTTGCTTTTTAGCTTCTTCTTGCTTTCTAGCTTCTTCTTGCTTTCTAGCTTCTTCTTGCTTTCTAGCTTCTTCCTGCTGTCTAGCTTCTTCCTGCTGTCTAGCTTCAGCTTGCTTTCTAGCTTCTTCCTGCTGTCTAGCTTCAGCTTGCTTTCTAGCTTCTTCCTGCTTTCTAGCTTCTTCTTGCTTTCTAGCTTCTTCCTGCTTTCTAGCTTCAGCTTGCTTTCTAGCTTCTTCCTGCTGTCTAGCTTCTTCTTGCTGTCTAGCTTCTTCTTGCTTTCCAGCTCCTTCTTGCTTTCCAGCTCCTTCTTGCTTTCCAGCTTCTTCTTGCTTTCTAGCTTCTTCTTGCTTTCTAGCTTCAGCTTGCTGTCTAGCTTCTTCTTGCTGTCTAGCTTCAGCTTGCTGTCTAGCTTCAGCTTGCTGTCTAGCTTCAGCTTGCTTTTTAGCTTCAGCTTGCTTTCTAGCTTCTTCTTGCTTTCTAGCTTCTTCTTGCTTTCTAGCTTCTTCTTGCTTTCTAGCTTCTTCCTGCTTTCTAGCTTCTTCTTGCTTTCTAGCTTCTTCTTGCTGTTTAGCTGCTTCTGCCTGCTGTCTAGCTTCATCTGCTTGCTGTTTAGCTGCTTCTGCCTGTTGTCTAGCTTCATCCTCTTGCTGTTTAGCTGCTTCTGCCTGCTGTCTAGCTTCATCCTCTTGCTGTTTAGCTGCTTCTGCCTGCTGTCTAGCTTCATCTGCTTGCTGTTTAGCTGCTTCTGCCTGCTGTCTAGCTTCATCTGCCTGCTGTTTAGCTGCTTCAGCTTGCTGTCTAGCTGCTTCTAGCTTTTCTTTTTCCTGTGCCTTACTAACTTGTACTGGCTGTATTAAATTATTCATGCTGTTTGAAGTTTGATCGTTGTCGTTTTGTCCTAACTTAACGAAAGTAGCTTCCTTCTGTACTTCGGTAGAAACATTATTTTTAACATTTGCTTTAGAAGAATCGCTCTGACTGGATTTTTCCGAATCTTTATCCTCATGTACATCCGCTACATCATCATGAGACTTTTTCAAACTTGTTTTCTTACTTTGACAACTAACGCATAGGAATACTGCAACCAGCACAACAGTTAGCAAGAGTATTAAGCGTTTTTGTTGTTTATTTTCTGTCATAAACTACTCCCAACGCTCAAATTTGAGCTTTCCTTTTTGTGCACAATATTTACCTTAATAAAATCGTCAAAAAAAGTCTAGCATTTTCAAAAAGAAAGGAAACATACATGATTCTACTAAAAATAAAGTGAAACTTTAATCAGTGAAGGTCTTACTATCCGTGAATAGCGAGATAAGCATGTATATAAATGTAATTTCAGTTCTTTTCAAAAAAGAAAACTTTCCACCAAGGTTTCTTTTTTGATTTTGCTAGTTCTCTTTTTACATTTTGCATCTCTCTAAGTAACTGTGTTAATGTACGATCTCTTTCTTCTATTGCGATACGCTCTTTTTGTTCTAAATGCTCATTTAATTTTTGATGTAGCTTACTTATCTCTTTACTTTGCTCCTGAACCATTTTCATAAGATTTTGATGAACATTATTTTCTTTTTCCAAATGTTTATGTAGTTCTAATAATAGAGGGACCTCATTACATGTACTCCCCTTGACTACCATTGCTGTGGAATTGTTACAAACTTTGTTCAAAATCTCTTTAATTTCTTCTTTATTCTTTCCTTCTTTATAGCATTGTCTAACCTCTTGTAGTGTAGAAACACATGTTTCATGAAATATATAAACTCCTTCTTCGTTACGCATATTTAAATATGACTGATAATCCTCTACATAGCGCTTTACCGTTTGAATAGGTATAGATGTATTTCGAGCAATTTCTCGAAGTGTAAACCATTTCTCCATGCCTTCTCACCTTTTCAATGAATTTATTACATAAGATAAAAATAGATTATATCATTTATTCATAACGTTAGTAATAAACGAATGAGGGTGTTACAAAACTATATATATACAAGTTAAAAAAATGACATAAAAACCCGACATAAAAACCCCTTTCTTTTTAGGGGAGGACGAGAGCATCTAGCCGTGTATAGAGAAGCGGTCAGGTCCTTTTCCTGCCACATGCGAGGTTTAAATTGCCCACGTAAGCAAATAATATGTGTAAAAGGGATTGAGTTTCTTCAAATGTAGTTATCGTACGAGTAAATCTGTGCTTTCTGGAGATAGTTTAGCCTACTATCATTCTTCCAAAAAGACGGATTTTTTTATGCATGTATGATTGAATATTTATGGTTTTTTCAGCACCCTCTATAATATGAATCCCAAAAATAGGGTATGAACATTTACATATTTCACTTTAATGATAGAAAGTGATTGGAAAATAAGATATTCTTATCGTAGGTTAATCAAATATCACTAGAGAATTTTATTTTATGTTAGGACTACATATAAAATGGGAGGTTTTTTTATGAAAAAGAAAGTATTGGCATTAGCTGCTATGGTTACTTTGGCTGCTCCAGTTCAAAGTATAGCGTTTGCACACACAAATGATTGTGGTGGGCATCAGGCACCAATTTTAAGATGGTCTGCTGAGGATAGACATAAAGAAGGTGTTAATTCTCATTTATGGATTGTAAATCGTGCAATTGATATTATGTCTCGTAATACAACAATTGTAAAACCAAATGAAACTGCTTTATTAAATGAGTGGCGTGAAGACTTAGAAAACGGGATTTATTCAGCTGATTATGAGAATCCTTATTATGATAATAGTACATTTGCTTCTCACTTTTATGATCCAGATACACAGAAAACATATATCCCTCTTGCAAAACAGGCAAAAGAAACGGGATCGAAATATTTTAAACTTGCTGGTGAAGCGTACCAAAACAAAGATATGAAACAAGCATTCTTCTATTTAGGATTATCTCTTCATTATTTAGGAGATGTAAATCAGCCAATGCACGCAGCAAACTTTACGAATCTTTCTTATCCAATGGGTTTCCACTCCAAGTATGAAAATTTTGTTGATACAATTAAAGATAACTATAAAGTTGCAGATGGTAACGGATATTGGAATTGGAAGGGAACAAACCCAGAAGAGTGGATTCACGGAGCGGCGGCAGCAGCTAAACAAGATTATCCAGGTATTGTGAATGATTCAACAAAAAATGGGTTTGTAAAAGCAGCTACATCTCAAGAATATGCAAATAAATGGCGGGCAGAAGTGACACCAATGACAGGGAAACGCTTAACGGAAGCACAGCGCGTTACAGCTGGTTATATTCACTTATGGTTTGATACGTACGTAAATCGTTAATGACGAATTTTTGTTTAAAACATATATGTATCCCAATCATTATCCAGTACAAGCCACAATTTCTATGAAATAAGAAAAAAAGTTTCTTCGATGAGAAGGAACTTTTTTTCTTTTGAAGAGGAAAATTCCATGTTCCTTCCAATATATATATAAGAAATATATAGAAGGGGAGGGAGAGATGTGGATCGTAGAACGTTTCAAGGACTTTCAATGCCATGTGCCTTTCTTAATGAAGATGCATTAGAGAGAAATATTCAATCTATTATTCAGCTTCATAAAGGAAAACGTGTTCGGATTGCGAGCAAATCATTGCGCTCTGTTTCAGTGATGAAGAAAATTTTACAATCACATTCTTGTTTTCAAGGAATTATGTGCTACTCACCAGCGGAAGTCCTGTTTTTAATTGAACAGGGGTTTGATGATTTATTGCTTGGATATCCGGCATGGGATGAAGAGGCTCTGCAAAAAATAAGTATACTTACAAAACAAGGATACAAGATTACTTGTATGGTAGATTGCGAAGAGCACATTCTGTATTTGGAGCATATTGCATTGCAAGTAGAAGGAAAGTTTCGCATTTGTTTTGATATTGATATGAGCAGTCGTTTTCTTGGTTTTCATTTTGGAGTAAAACGGTCTCCTTTGCGTACCGCAGAACAAGTATTACAAGTAGCTGATAGAGTTTTACAATCATCTTGTTTCAAAATAGATGGTGTTATGGGTTATGAAGCACAGATAGCAGGTGTAGGAGATAATGTACCAAAACAAAGCTTACACAACAAAGTAGTTTCTTATTTAAAAAGACGATCAGTAAGAGAAGTTGCAAAAAGACGAGAGTTAATTGTACAAGCATTAGGGCAAAAAGGAATTTCATTACGTTTTGTAAATGGCGGGGGAACAGGCAGTATAAAGACAACCGTTCAGGATGAGTCTGTTACAGAAATTACGGTTGGGTCTGCTTTTTATTCTCCGCTACTTTTTGATTATTACAAAGATATTGCATTTGAGCCAGCAGTTGGATTTGTATTACCAATTGTCCGCCAGCCAGAACCTCGTGTTTATACATGTTTAGGTGGAGGATATATTGCATCGGGAATGACTGGAAAGGAGAAGCAACCACAGCCGTATATGCCAAGTGGAGCAAAGTTACTTCCGTTAGAAGGAGCAGGTGAAGTGCAAACACCTGTTTACTATGAAGGAACAGAACAATTAAGAATTGGGGAGGGGATTGTGTTTCGGCATAGTAAAGCAGGGGAGTTATGTGAAAGATTTTCTTCTTTACATCGTATTTCTGATGGTGAAGTAGTAGGAGAATATCGAACATATCGGGGGGACGGGCAATGCTTTCTATAAGGGGCCAGAAGTGGCGAAATTGGACAGGGAATGTGCAAGGAATGCCGCAGTATACGATGTATCCGAAAAGTATTCAAGAAGTGGCCCAGGCTGTAAATTTTGCAAAAGAAGTTGGAAAGCGTATTCGTGTGGTTGGTTCAGGGCATTCTTTTACATCACTTGTTCAAACTGAAGAGATTTTAATTTCTTTGGATGAATTACAAGGGATTAGCGGGATTGATTCACAAACATTAATTGTAGAAGTATGGGCAGGTACAAAGCTATATCAGTTAGGTGAAATATTGCAAGAGAACGGATATGCACAAGAGAATTTAGGGGATATTGATGCGCAGTCTATTGCTGGGGCAATTAGTACAGGCACGCATGGAACAGGAATTTCACTTGGAAATTTAGCAACACAAGTTGTGGAAGTAACGGCGGTTCTTGCATCAGGAGAAGTGATCACGTGTTCTGAAAAAGAATATCCACAATATTGGAAGGGGTTTCAATTGTCACTTGGCATGCTAGGGATTATTGTAAAAGTCAAACTAAAAGTCATTCCAGCATATTCACTTGCTTATGAAAGTAAAAAAGAATCATTTGCTACTGTTATGAGTAAATTGGAAGAATATAAGAAGAATCGTCATTTTGAGTTTTTTATCTTTCCATATTCTGACGATGTTCAAGTGAAAATTACAAACGTAACGGAGGAAGTAGGAGGAGAACTAAAGTGGCATAAACTCAAAACAGCTTTAATAGAAAATATGGCTTTTTCATTGTTATCAGAGAGTTGTCGCCTTTTTCCTTCTATAAGTAAAAGTGTTAGTCAATTATCGGCTAAGGGAGTACCAAATACCAAAATTGTAGGTCCAAGTTATAAGGTGTTTGCAACTGCTCGCAACGTCCGTTTTTATGAGATGGAATATAGTATTCCAGCAGAATATATGAAAGAAGCAGTAGAAGAAATTTATAATCTCATTTACGAAAAAAATTTTCAAGTACATTTTCCTATTGAATGTCGCTATGCAAAAGGAGATGATATTTGGCTTAGTCCGTCATATGGAAGAGATTCTGCTTATATTGCGGTTCATATGTACAGAGGGATGCAGTACACACCTTATTTTCAAGCAGTAGAACGTATTTTTCAAAAGTATGAAGGACGTCCGCATTGGGGAAAAATGCATACAATGACATATGATTCGTTGCAGCAAGTATATCCAAAATTGCATCATTTTTTAGAGGTGAGACAAACAGTAGATCCAACAGCAATGTTTTTAAATCCATATTTAGCAAAAATATTTTCGTTAAATATGGAATAAAGTGAAACTTCCGTCAGTGGGGGTTTTCTTCATCCCCCGCTGACGGTTAGTTGAACCAATCGGGCTTTTACGGGCAGTTATCCCCCACCTATCTTCTTTGCTTCTCTCTGAATCTTGAGGTGGGGATCTTACTGTCCGTTAATGCGGGATAAAGTAGAACTTCCTTTATGCGGAAGTATAATGAGAATGTTTTTTATGATGAATGGCTCCTTACACAAGAGCTATAGTTGTCGGGAGGAGCGGGCGGTAAAATATAACACATGATGTGTTTCGGAAGAATGAACATGTTATTCACTTATACTGTCAAGAAAAGAAAGTGTGTTAATTTTGAAGAGTATGGAAGCTATATTGCTTCCATACTCTTTTTTAGTAGAATTCTAATGTAGTTGAACTGCGTTAGACTTGGAAGAAATGATATATGGTTGAATTTGCTGCTGCCATGTAATTGTAGTAGATTTCTTTTGATAAGTTAGCCATTCTCGGTAGTCCTCTTGCGTTTTCCATAATGTGCGAATAAAGAATTCTGTAGTATCTCTAACATGTTTTGTATAGGAGATTTCTATATTAATAAAACCTAGCATATTAGGAGATGGATAATATTGTTTTAATGCTTTTAGTACTTCGTTTTCGCAATCTATTTTTATATAAAGCGTATTTGTCACAATGAACATAATGAATCCCTCTTTTTTTAGTAGTAGATTAGCATTGATTTTCTTCAGTCATAACATAGGCAATCTCTCTAGTTATGCTTACGAAGCTAGCTGTCGGGCTCGGGGATTGAAGGGTACCCTACTGTAAAAGATTCACCCCTAGTAAGCTACTGCTTACAATAATAGTTCCTCCGCTCCGTATGGATTTAGCAAAAAGTATTTATATAAAATATAATACTATTCAGAAAAATTAGAGTAAATGCAAAGGAGACGACAATTTCTTACAAAAAAATGAAGTGATCACATTTTGATGTTCTAATTCCTGTATTTGATTTTGTAATCTGTAAACATATATAAATGCAAATTGAAAAACCGACATAACCCCCCTTTCTTTTTAGGCGAGGACGAGAGCATCTGACCGTGCATAGAAGCGGTCAGGGCCTTTTTCCTGCCACATGCGAGGTTTAAAACAAAGGGAGCAAGCAAGTAGCGGTCATGTTGTATTTTGCATAGCAGCGACTTATAAAGAAAAGCGGAGCCTAGGAGGCAGAGCCAGACAAAGATGTTGAAAAATTAAAATGGATTTATATAGTCTTCTCTCCAAGCTTCTATGATTTTCTGTTTCTTTTCATAATAGGTAGTGAGATTTTTAAAATCTCATTTTATCTCGTTACTTGTGAGTAATGAAGGAATAAGTAGAAATCTGCTCAGAAGAGTTCGATTTGTTCAATGAAGAATAAGGAGGCTTCTCATTGAGAAATTTTTCGCTTTATATTGGGCTGTAGTGTTATTTTTAAATGTTTATATATGGAAAAATAAAGATATTAAAATAAGTTTATTACAGTTTTTCTATGATTCGTTATATTTTGTTATAAAAAATAAACTGTATTTAATGAGTTTGTAAACAAACTGTAAAATAAATCATGTATAAATGTAGAAGAAGGGAGTCGGATTATGAACTATTTTAAGCGTATCAGTAGTTTTGTATTAGCTGGAGTTATTTGTTTCACTAGTACAGTTGCTGTAAAAGCTGAGTCAAACGACGAGAAATTAAACAACATGCAGCAGCAATTGCAAAATAATAATAATGACATTCAGCAAAAAGAAAAAGAAAAGCAAGCTGTAATGAAAGACATTGAGGGCATTCAAAAGGAATTATCAGACTTAAATAATACAATTGCAAAAAATAAAGAAGAGCAAGATGCAATTCAGCGTAAAATCGATGAAACGCATAAACAAATTGAGCAAAAGATGAAAGAGATTATTAGTTTAGAAGAAAAAGTACTTATGCGTAAAGATATTATGAAAAAACGTATGGTCTCTGTTCAAGATAACTCAAATATAAATTTAGTAGTAGAAGTAATTGTAGATTCAAAAAACATTGCAGAGCTTCTGCAACGTATGACTGCAGTTTCTACAATTATGGATGCAGATAAAGAGATTCTTCGTTTACAAGAACAAGATCTTCGTCAAATTGAAGCTGATAAAAAGGTAATTGATGAAAAAGAAAGATCTTTAGAAGGCGATAAACAAAAATTAGCAAAAGTACAAGCTGATTTACAAGACAACTTAAAGAAACGTCAAGATAATCTACAATCTGTACAAGCAAAGTATAATCAAATTTCTAGTCAGCTGACACTTGCTGCGCAAGAAAAAGCAAAGATTGAAGCAGATATGAAGAGCGTACAAGATACAATTGCTCGTGAACAACAAGCAGCTGCAGAGCGTGAAAAAGCTTTGAAAGACTCACAAGCCTCACAAGCTCCACAGGTTTCACAAGCACCAAAAGGAGATGAAAAAACTCCAGAAAAACCAACTAAAGGCGGTCGTGAAATTTTTGTAGAAGCTACGGCTTACACAAATGATCCAAGTGAAAATGGGAAACAGCCAGGTGAGCATGTATATTCTGCTTGGGGGCACTATGATTTAACTGCAAACCCAAACATGAAGTTAATTGCCGTTGATCCAAGGGTTATTCCATTGGGCTCACGCGTGTGGGTTCAAAACTATGGAGAAGCTATTGCTGCTGATACTGGTGGAGCTATCAAAGGATACCGTATTGATGTCTTCGTACCAGATAAAGGGGCTTCTAGCGCTTGGGGTAGAAAACAAGTTCGTGTTATTATTTTAGATTAAAGTAAAAATCTACTTTGCAAAAGCAAAGTAGATTTTTTTATTATTAAATGTTAAATTGGGTTTACATTTTGTAAAGTTTAGCATACAATAATGGTGAGGGGTGGTAAAATTGACCATTTATAATCGAGTAAAAGAACTACGAGCCCGCTTTCATTTTTCGCAAAGTGTATTGGCTGAAAAGGTGGGGGTAACGAGACAAACGATCGCTGCTATTGAAAAGGGGGATTATGTACCATCATTATTATTAGCGCTTATGATTTGTGATGTATTTGGCTTGCAGATGGAAGATGTATTTGTACTGCAAAAGGAGGAGGGAGAAAATGAATAGAATTGGTCTTTCTTATCTAATAAATATAGGTATACTTGTTATAGCGGGTTGGGGGTTCGTTGAGAATTTTCATGTCATTACGGAACTTGCAAACATCATCAGTACTGAAAAGCAAACGTGGACTGTTACGATGAATATGCTGCCAATTACATTGCTATTGATTGTAGGGGTAGGGATATTCATTGGTTACAAGGTGCAAAAAAAGAAATATAAGAAATTATCATTTTGGACATTTCCGTTATTATTTCCAAGTGAAGATGAGAGGGAAGAAATATTGACGGCGAAAGCGTGTCGAACTACCCTTCTTTCATTATGGTGTATTCTACCTATCGCAGCTGCCACGTTAGTTGCTTATCCACTATTTAATCGAAACATTCCGGAATATCCACTGTATGTAATATTTATCATTTTACTAATCCAAACAACAATATTTCATATTTCTTTATATCGTAACAAGGTTGTGTAAAAGGTGTGCCAAAGAGCACATCTTTTTTTTATATTTAAAACCCGAAAAATTTTTCCGCATTTTTACAAAAGCTTAATGAAATGCTATAGAGAGAGTTTACAAATCCTTTTTACAATAGAAGAAGTATTGAAAGTGGGGGGATTAGAGAATGAAGAAGGTTTTGCTATCTGGGGGAATTATAGCGAGTGTCTTATGGACAGGCAGTAATGTAAACGCAGAAGTAAATCAAGAAACGAAACAATTTGCCAATAAAATAGAAAGTTTACCAAAAGGGAGTATTTCAAACCCAGCATTTCGTGGGCAAATAGAGGAAATGGTAAATAAATTTATTAGTAATAAGCATAAGAATACAAAAATAGAAAGAACGGCTATTTTTCCAATGCCAAGCAAAAAAGCAGAAATCGCGGCATCTTCA
Organism: Bacillus sp. NPDC077411; assembly: GCF_044543425.1. Taxonomy (NCBI): domain Bacteria; kingdom Bacillati; phylum Bacillota; class Bacilli; order Caryophanales; family Bacillaceae; genus Bacillus; species Bacillus sp. NPDC077411. The sequence goes on from NZ_JBITWA010000012.1 coordinate 123,495, forward strand.
CCAGATGGTAAGACGTTAGTTGTAACAGAAGCAGACTTAGGACAAATTAGCATCCTTTCAATTGAAAATTTACAAGACATTCAATTGAAAGGGACGGTGAGTTTGAAAGGAATTCATTCCGAAGCAGAGGTGACGAGTACAACAGTTACACCAGATGGTAAGTATGCATTTGTTGCTTTTCGTACCGGGGATAACTTGTATAATGCGCATAGAGGAAAGATAGCAGTTATAGAGTTATCATCCAAAAATATTGTGAAAATATACGAGGTGGGTATAGGGCCAGATTCTATTGCTTTATCAAAAGATGGGACAAAGCTTGTTGTTTGTAATGAGGATGAAGAAGGAGATCCAAATGACGGAAACGAAGTCAATATGAAAAAAACAAAGCGACCGGGTACAATTTCTATCATCACGTTCCCTAATGGAGATGTATTGAAAGGAATTCACCATGAGCTATCAATTGATATAAGTCAGATTGGAAATGGAACAGTGTACAAGCATGATCCGCAGCCAGAATATGTGGCGATTAGTCCAAATGGAGAAAAAGCTGCTGTCACATTACAGGAAAACAATGCAGTTGCTATTGTTAATTTGCAAGGACAAAACATTGAAACGATATTTGGCCTTGGAACAACAAAGCATAAAGCAGATTTGCAAAATGATGGTGTTGTTTCTTTTCAAGATGAACTGATTGCAAGACCAGAACCAGATGGTATAACGTGGGATCAATCAGGGCGTTTTGTAATTACTGCTAATGAAGGAGACCTAGGGAAAAATGAATTTAAAGATGGTGTGAAATCAGGTGGACGCAATATATCTGTATGGAGTCAAAATGGTTCGCTTATATATGATAGTATGAATCTTATTGATGAAAAAGTGGCAGCTAAAGGTTTATATTTAGATAGTCGCAGTAATAGCCGAGGCAGTGAAGTGGAAAATGTTGCAACAGGAATCATACAAGAAAGTCCGATTATGGCTGTTGCTGCTGAAAGAGCAAATGCAGTATTCTTTTTTGATATAACGATCCCGATGTTCCCTGTTTATATTGGTCTTGTTCCTTCAGGAGGAAAAGCACCAGAAGGGATTCATAAGATTAGCAACCGTAATATATTTGTAAGTGCAGATGAAGCAGATGGAACATTGAGCTTTTATTGTTTGCAAAAATGATAATCATGGCACTTCTTAATAAGGAGTGCCATTTCCTTTGTCTTGTACATGTCACTTGTATATCTAGCATTCTTACTTTATCATTTTATATAAGAGGAACTTTGTGAAGGAAAGGAATTGAAGCATGAATAAGAAAAAGATTTATAGTATACTGGCACTTCTTTTATTTATTGTAGGTGGCGTTTTAATTGCAAAACCATTTTATGATGGTTACAAAGCTGGGAAGATGCAAGAAGAAAACATACAAGCTATTAAGAAAATGAAGTATAAAAAACAAGAAACGAAATTTGTTGATGCTTCTAAAATAAAACAACCGGATTTAGCAGACGTGGCAAATGCTTCATTAGATAAAACACAAGTGATTGGGCGTATGTCTATTCCGAGTATTGGATTAGAACTACCGATTTTAAATGGTTCAACAGAGAAAAATTTATTATCAGGTGCAACAACAGTAAAAGAAAAACAAGAGATGGGAAAAGAGAATTATGCATTAGCAGGACATAACATGTCGAAAAAAGGTGTGTTATTTAGCGATATTTCGGAATTAAAAAAGAATGATAAAGTATATTTATATGATAGTGAAAATGAATACGAATATGCGGTACAACAAGTAACAAAAGTCACGCCGGATAAATGGGAAGTTGTTGAAGATCACGGGAAGAATGAACTAACCTTGATTACATGTTCGTCTGTACTTGATAATTCTAAGCGATATGTAGTATCCGGAAATTTGGTGCAGGTGAAAAAAATAAAGTGAAACTTCCATCAGTGGGGGTAAATAGTTAAAAAGAAATTCCACTTTTGTTGAAGGTGGGATTTCTTTCTTCTATAAACGCTTTGTATCAAGTGACTACAAAGAGCATAAAGAGTTATATAAGTAAGTGATAGAAAAAGGAGAAAATGCTGAAAAAAGATGAGGGGTAACCCCTCATCTCTTTTAGTCCATCCACTTTACTAATTTTTTGGAAAGCAATAGTAAGATACATCCTAGGAAAATAGCGACAGCTCCAATAACAGCAAATACTTCTGAGTAACCTAATGAAGTTGTAAAGTTTGCTAACTGTCCACCTAAAATATTAGCAACACCTGTACTTGATAACCAAACGCCCATTAATAAAGATGCGAGTTTGACAGGGGCAAGGGAACTTACCATTGATAGTCCGACTGGAGATAAGAATAATTCTCCTAATGTATGGAACAGGTAAGTAAAGACAATAAAGAGTAGGTTTGCTTTTTCGGCAATTTGTTGTTCGTTACTTCCTGTTTTTAACGTAGCGACAAGAAGAACCATATATCCAATTCCAAGTAAGATCATCCCAAGACCCATTTTTGTTGGGATTTTTAAATCACCGCGTTTTGTAGAAGCAAGCTTCGTCCAAAGCGTTGAAATAGCTGGTGCTAATAAAATAATGAATAGTGGGTTTACAGATTGGAACCAAGATGTTGGAATTTCCCAACCGAATATAGAGCGGTCGACAAAACTATTTGTATATAGTGTTAAAGAACTACCAGCTTGTTCAAATCCAGCCCAGAAGAACACAACGAAACACGTTAAAATGACAATTACAGTTGTATGTTGTTTTTCTTTTTTCGTTAATGGTGTATTGCCAGCTGTTTTGTTGTTTGTACCTGTTTGTATAGCTGCTGTCGGTTTTTTACCAATATCACCAAGATAACGATTTGATAAAGTTGTAAATAAAATTTGTCCGACAATCATCCCAATAGATGCAGCTAAAAATCCATAACGGAAACCGTAATGCATAACGCCGTCTACTGTTGTTTTAAACAAATCTTCTGATAAATATCCGCAAACGAGTGGAGCAAGGAATGAACCAACGTTAATTCCCATATAAAAAATTGTAAAGGCACCATCACGGCGCGGGTCATTTTCTTTATATAATTCCCCGACAAGAGTAGAAATGTTTGGTTTGAAGAAACCGTTCCCGATAATAATAAGCGCCAATCCAAGATATAGTCCTAATTGGCTTTGCAGTGCAAATAACGTCAAGTTACCAATGGCAATTGTTATACCACCAAGTGTAATCGCTAATCGTCTACCAAGAAAGCGATCTGTTAGAAATCCGCCAATTAATGGAGTGAAATAACAAGCGCCTGTATAAAAGCCGTAAATCGTAAGTGCCCAGCTCTTACTAAAACCAAGACCACCGTTTATTAAGGCTGTTGTTAAATATAATGTTAATAATCCTCGTAATCCGTAATAGCTAAATCGTTCCCACATTTCTGTGAAAAAGAGTAAATACAAACCTGGAGGATGTTTCTTTTTTTGCGGTTGTTTTTCATCAAACTGTAGCGCAGCTTCCATATATAATTCCTCCTCACATAAAAAACAAAGTTAATCATTTTATATGATTAATAGTTTACTTTATTAAATTTATGAAGTCAATAAAGATCTATTTTTGTAAAAAAATATTCTTATATAATGATAAAGGAGGAATGATACATAAAAAAAGCCCCTTTCATCACGAAAGGGGGCTCCTTTTATCGAATAGCAGGTGTTCCAATTACAACTGTTTTATTTTCTTTTACAGTTGTATTTTGACGAAGGCGTAATGTAGCTTGTCCTACTGTATTAGGGGCAATTTGTACATTCACGACTTTTTCAGCGGAACCTTGGCTATTTGTAGTAAAGGAAAATGAATTACTATAACCGTAAGAAGAAGGCCAAATTCCGTTTGCATTTTGAACTTTTGCTACTTGTGTACCACCACTTGTATAAATACCTAAAGAATAATTACTGTAAGTAGTGTTTGGTAATAAATGTGCTGCTTGTATTTTTATTTGAAATACACCGTTGTTTGGAAGAATACTAGGGTGAATAAAGTTATAATCACTTGTTGAGACGTTTCCATCATTATTATTATTATCAGTATTATTGTTATTATAGCCGTAAGAACCAGGTTTAAATGTGCTTGAATTAAACCATTGATATCCTTGGTTAGGAGCGCTCCATGGTTCTGGCTGCGGCTCAGTTGATGCGCTTGGTTGTTCAAATGATTTTAATGGTGTTGGTGTGTCTAGTTGTAATCCGTTTACTTGTTTTAAGCTCGTATATGATTCTTTTGTAGAAAGCCATTTTACGACATTTGTTAATAAAGTAGCATCGCTTTCTTCTTTATATCCATCATATGTTTTTTTAGACTGTCCTGTATCTTCACGAACATATTTTGGCGTTGCATCTTCAACTGGCGAAGAGTCACCGATAAAGGCTGCTTTTCCTAAACCAACTTTTGCCACCGCAACGTAAGCACCTTCAGCGATGCCGCCACCGTTATATACACCACTATCTACAGCGTTATTCCATTTAGGTAAACTTTCTGGTAAGTAGACAATTCCTTTTGCTAAATTCGGGTTTACAATTGCAATTGTAGATCCTGCATGCATAGCAACAGATGAAACACCTGTAGTAATTCCGAATGATTGATCTGGCGCTACAATTTTATCTGTTGAAACATCGCCAATTGCATTATAGCGAAAGCGTACGCCAAAGTTGTTTGCTAGCCAATCAGAACTTTCTACACCTTGCATAGCTTGTGAAGATGCTTCTTCAGAAGACATTCCTTTTGCAGGGTTTTCCCATGCCCCGCGGCGATACCCGTTGAAAACTTCCGAAGAATCCCAGCGGTTTTTATTACGGTCTGCATTATAATGATCGGCTATAAAAAAGATACTTCCGCCATTTTTCACATATTGCAGCATCGCATCTTGTTCTGATTTTTTATACGGAATGTTTGCTTCTGGAACGATGAACACATCGTAATTTTTTAAGTCATCATATGTAACAGGTGTTGACTTACGTAGTTCTTTTACATAGAACCCCTTGTTTGCAATGCCGTTTCCAAAATCAGAAAATCCTCCATCAATAACCCAGTCAGCTGTTCCTGCTGTTTGACCATGTGTATTATCAAATAATACTTTTTTTCCAGCGTTTTCGTTAACAATTTTTGCTGCAATTTGTGGAGCTGGATCTAAAGCGCTTTCAGCAAAAGTCGTTGAACTAAACATGGTGGCCATACTTAAAGTCATTCCGGTTGCTAATGTGAGCTTCAGCCATTTTTCTTTCTTCATAATAATCCCCCTAAAGTAAGTTTAATTAAGTAAGAGTGTGATTCTTTCAACTAACTATCAGCTGCCCCTACGGATAAAAGTGTCTCTATATTACTTTACCGAAATATAACGGAAGAAGAAAGGGGGAATTCATAAAATTTTGTAAAAATAAGATGAATTTTGTTGAGAAATATTTTTGTATATAGCAGTAGAGGAGAAAAAATCCCTTCCTCATATGAGGAAGGGATTAGCTTTACCCAATTTGCGAAGAAGATTTCGATGTTTTATCTGTTGTGTGAAATCCTTTTGCATAATAAACAGCTACTAAAGCGATAAGCCAAATTGGTCCAACGATTAATGCGATACGTGTATCAGCGGAGTATGCCATAATACCTAATACTAAAGCAAGGAAAGCGAGCGTAACATAAGAGCTAAGTGGATACAATGGCAGTTTGTACGTTAATTTGCCTTGCGCCTCCTGTGATAGTCCTTTGCGGAAACGAAGCTGTGCAACTAAAATGACACCCCAAGTCCAAATTGCTCCGAACGTGGAAATACTCGTTAGCCACGTAAATACTTTTGCTGGAACAACATAGTTTAATGCAACTCCTATTAACAATACGAAAGCTGTTGCTAAAATTCCTTTGCTTGGAATTCCATTTTTATTTAATTGACCAAATTTTTCTGGTGCTTGTTTTTGTTGTGCTAATGTAAATAACATACGACCTGTACTAAAGAGACCTCCATTACAAGAAGAAAGAGCAGCTGTTAAGACAACAAAGTTAATAATTCCTGCTGCTTTCGCAATGCCGATTTGTTCAAACGTTAGTACAAATGGACTTCCTTTTTCACCAATCTCATTCCATGGATAAATTGCCATCATAACGAATAAGGCACCTACATAGAAGATTAAAATACGCCAAAAAACGTTATCAATCGCTTTAGATAATGTTTTTTTCGGGTTTTCTGCTTCTCCAGCTGTTACACCAATTAACTCTACTCCTAAGTAAGCAAATAGTACCATCTGTAATGAGAGAAGAAGGCCAGAAAATCCATTTGGGAACCAACCGCCATGTGACCAAAGGTTTGAAATTCCAGTCGCTACGCCGCCGTTTCCAAACCCGAATAAAATAATACCGGTGCCAATTACGATCATACAGATAATTGTGACAATTTTAATTAAAGCAAACCAAAACTCAAGTTCTCCGTACACCTTAACAGATAAAAAGTTTAATGCGCTCATTAATACAAGAGCAATTAACGCCCACACCCAGCGTTCAGTGTTTGGGAACCAATATTGCATATAAATTCCTGCTGCCGTAATTTCAGCCATACAAGTTACAACCCATAAGAACCAATAGTTCCAGCCCGTTATATACCCTGCTAGTGGACCTAAATAGTCATGTGCATATTTACTGAATGAACCGGCAACAGGTTGCTCAATTGCCATTTCTCCAAGCGCTCGCATAATGAAAAAGATTGCAAGGCCAGCAATGATATAAGCAAATAAAATAGATGGTCCTGCGAGTTTAATAGCCGAAGCTGATCCTAAAAAGAGTCCAACCCCAATGGCAGAGCCAAGCGACATAAGGGTAATATGTCGTTGTTTTAATCCACGGTTTAAATTTTCTGCTTTGTTTGTTTGCTGCATAATAAACCTCCTTTAATTAGTAAGAAACATATTGTATCCGCTTACAAATTTATTTAACTATTTCAAATTATAAAACATTTCCATCTGTTATGCTACAAAAAAAGACAATGTTTTCTGTACTATATAAATCTGTTTTCATGTGTCGATACATAAGTCGCGGCTATGCATAATACACCATGCCCCGTACTTGCTTTCTCCCTTTGTTTGAAACTTCGCATGCGGCAGAAAAAGGCCCTGACCGCTTCTGTAGATTTGAAATAAAGTCATACGGTTGTATCTCTTTTTATTCTACTAACACGTTTAAAATTATTTAGTTGCAATAAAAATTTAATCGTGTTAGTGTCTTTATGGGTTAAAACCTATACATCTACAAAGGAGTTAATTTCATGATTATTCAATTCATTCGATATAGATAGTGACAGGTATAGACTACTTTAAAATCCGACTCGTATTTTTTTGAAAATATGATGAGGGTTTATTTGTCTATGCCTTTTTCATTTATCTAAAAATGAATGAGGTGGCTTCTTTGTATAAAATGAACAAAAGAATGCAGAGCGCAGAATATTTAAGTAAATTTGAACATATTTTCAAGTGTCCTATTTGCGACTCAACAATGAAGGTTTTTGAGTTAAAGAGTTTAATCTGCTCAAATAACCATACATTTGATTTTACTAAACAAGGATATATCAACTTGACAACTCAACTAGTAAAAACTAAATACACTAAGGAACTTTTTGAAGCGCGAAGAAAAATTATTGCAGAGGATGGCTTTTTTGCACTATTAAGTCAGGTAATTGTTGAAAGCATAAATAAGCATGTTGCTGTTAAAAAAGAATCAATATCTGTAATTGATATGGGATGTGGCGAAGGTTCTCACCTAACTAGCATTTGTGAAATCGCTAGTTCTGCTTATAAAAAAATAGTTACAGGAGTAGGGATTGATCTTTCTAAAGAAGGTGTTTTGGTAGCCGCTAAGAACTACACTAATAAGATTTGGACTGTTGCCGACCTAGCAAATACACCATTTAAAGATAAGCAATTTGATATTATTCTGAATATCTTATCACCTTCCAATTATGCAGAATTTAATAGATTGTTAAAAGCTGATGGTTTAGTGATTAAAGTCGTTCCTGGAAGTGACTACTTAAAAGAATTAAGAGAAATTATATTCGATGGATCTGAAAAACAATCTTATTCTAATGTTGATACTGTTGAACGATTTAATGAGAACTTCCAATTGATAGATAGTTCAAGATTATGTTATACCGTGACACTTGATAGTCTATCAATGCAATCGTTAGTTCAAATGACTCCTTTATTATGGGCGACCACAGAAAAACAAGTTAAATCATTCTTGGAAGGGAGTTCAGCTCAAATCACTGTTGATTTAGAAATATTAATCGGTAAGAACTAACTTTATGTCTTTATTCTGCAATCGGGCGTAATTACGAATCAACACTGGTAGAAAACGAATAAACTTTTTTATAAAAATCTCATCCTTAACTAAAAAGAAAAACTCCATTTTGATCAATCTTTTTTCAAAATGGAGTTTTTGTATTTGTTGTTAAATAATGATTGAAGGGAAAGTTCTATTCAAACTTTATTCTCACCCTACATCTACACATGGCCAGACGCTCTTGCCATCCCGAAAAGAAAGAGGGACGTCTATATACATAAATTCATTTTCATGTTTCAACATCAAAATCGCTGCTACGAAAAATACCCCATGCCCAGCACTCGCTTACTCCTTTTGTTTTAAAACATGGCAAGTAGCAGAAAAAGGCCCTGACCGCTTCTACGCATGGCCAGTTTATCTCGCCTTCCCAAAAAAAGAAGGTTTTTGATCTGATATATATTGTCTAATAAAAATAAAAAGCCATCGAAATCGATAGCTTTTTATTTTTAAAGAATAGTAATTGCTTGTTTCCCCATTTGTTCCCACGCTTTTTCAAATTGAGTACGTGGAATACTTTTACGCGGGTTATCTGCTAGTGGGTCATTTACATATACATAGTTTTTATCGTAACCAATAATAACTGCACTATGTTCATAATATGTAATCTTTAATTCTCCAGCATTTGTATTCCAACTTTCAAAGTTATCCGCATCTAGCGGTTGAAAAGTTGTATTAGCAATAATCCATACTGGCGAACCAGCACTAAGTACTTTATATATATCCTTGATTTCTCTTCCGGATAAATCAATCGTTTTATCCGGAACATATTTTTGTGCTAATTGAAAAATTGGCTGATGGTATACACCATAGCCTGGTTCAGACTTCGTGTAAATATCTCCAACAAACCCTTCATGTGGGTTTCCTTTCACACCGTTTGCTTTAAATGGGACACGAGCGATTTCACTCGCAAGCTTCATTTTGTCTACTTGAATTCCGTTATATTGCAGTAGCATTGCTAAACTTGTCACTTCACAACCACGTTCTAATTCAGGAAGTTGTTTTATAAATGGAACATTTTCAATCATCACTTGCTCTTTCATTTTAAATGAAAAGTCTATACGAAGTTCCTGAGTTTTTTGAAAGATCTTATTTTTCACTCCCATAGCCTCTTTATTGCATGCCACACAAACAATAATTACAATGCCTAAAATACAGATGTATTTGATGCTCTTAAACATATATCTAACTCCATTACATAATTATTTTCCTACATTTTAAAAACGATACTCTCTTCATTGTACCTTTGTTTTTGTTAGTTTACTAGAACGATTCTATAGATTGTTATTCCAATATGGAGGTCTGAAAATTCTAATTTTTTAAAATAAAAAGAAAAATAAATGTACAACTTTGGGATATTTTGTTAAACTTAAACATGTTTAACTTGGTTAAGTTTCTTCGGTGAGGAGAAATTTAATTAGCGGTTTACTGATGATTTCCGCTAAACAACATTAAAATATGAGGTGAGGGGTATATGATCCAAAAGGAGACGCAGTCAAATGAATTAAAACGTACGATGCAAAGCAGACACCTCTTCATGATTGCTCTTGGGGGAGTTATCGGAACGGGATTGTTTATGGGATCTGGACAAACTGTTCACAATGCTGGACCAGGTGGAGCCATTCTTGCCTATTTAGTCGGCGGCTTTGTTATGTATTTAACGATGCTTTGTCTTGGAGAATTAACAGTTGCCATGCCGGAAGCAGGTTCTTTTCAAAGTTATGCTAGCAAATTTATTTCACCTGGTTTTGGATTTGTCGTTGGATGGATGTATTGGTTAAATTGGGCTGTGACTGTCGGAGTGGAATTAACGACTGTTAGTATTTTAATGAAGCGTTGGTTTCCGGATGTTGCATCTTGGATATGGTGTGTTGTATTCGCTGCCATACTCTTTATTGTAAACGCTTCATCTGCACGTGCTTATGCTGAAGCTGAGTTTTGGTTTGCGAGTGTTAAAGTAATGACGATTATTATTTTTATTTTACTCGGGGGTGCTGTTATGTTTGGTTTATTAGACTTTAACAGTAAGCCCGCACCAATGTTCCATAACTTCACAGAAAATGGCGGGTTATTTCCAAACGGACTTCCAGCTGTTCTTCTTACAATGATTACCGTTAACTTTGCGTTTCAGGGAACAGAATTAATTGGTATTGCTTCAGGCGAAAGTAAGCAGCCGGAAATCACAATACCACGTGCTATAAAAAATACAATTTGGCGAACACTTTTCTTTTTCGTTCTTGCTATTTCTGTAGTTGTAGGATTATTACCATGGCAAGAAGCAAATCTTGTAGAAAGCCCGTTCGTACTCGTTTTTGACACAGCTGGAATCCCTTATGCAGCAGACATTATGAATTTTGTTATTATTACAGCAGTATTATCGGTGGCAAATTCTGGTTTATACGCAAACTCTCGTATGCTTTGGGCGATGGCAAAACAAGGAATGGGAAGTCCGCGCTTCACAAAATTAACGAAAAAAGGGGTACCGATCAATGCTTTGATTTTTAGCTTAATCTTTGCCGGCCTTTCTCTTTTAACAAGTGTATTTGCCGCTGATACCGTCTTTTTAGTATTAACATCGATTGCGGCTATGGCAGCTGTCGTTGTTTGGATGTCCATTGCTGCATCTCAATTTTTCTTTAGAAGAGAATTTATTAAGAACGGCGGGGATATACGAGACTTAAAATACCGTACGCCGCTTTATCCTCTTGTTCCTATTGCGGCGTTTTCTTTAAACTTTGTTACATTTATAAGCTTAGCATTTATTCCAGACCAACGCATCGCTTTATATTGCGGTATTCCATTCATGATTATTTGTTATATTTTTTATAGATTAAAATATAAAAAAATTGTCACATTTGAACAGCAAAAAAACATCTCGTAAAAATAAACTAAATATATGGAATATTCAGCTATCTTATCCTATTATGAGATAGCTTTTTTCTATTTATTGGATATTTTGGTATAACTTTATTTATCTTAAAATTTTAAAAATCGAAATATGATCTCAAAAATAGTTTACAATATTAGCAAGTTACAAATGTTTTTCATCGTAAAAACTGTGCATTTGTGTCTATTTTTTAACAATATCTCAAAAACTATTGCCATCTATAAATTAATAGGTTTATATTGTTTTATTGGCATAGTTTCAATCCAAGGAGAAAGGAGATTTTCAATCGTGCAACTGAAAAAAAAATTTTGGAAGTTGGCTTCTCTTCTTCCACTATCATTACTCTTGTTCCTCGGTGGATGCGAAAAAATCGCTGTATTAAATCCACAAGGACCTGTTGCAAAAACGCAGTATGATTTAATTATTTGGTCACTCATACTGATGTCAGTAATTATTGTAGTCGTATTCGTCCTGTTCACAATTATTTTAATTCGTTACCGTGAAAAACCAGAAAATATGGACTATGAGCCACCTGATATACACGGTAATACTCTTTTAGAAGTTATCTGGACTATTTTCCCTGTTATCATCGTGATTGCATTGTCAATCCCAACTGTAAAAGCAACGTACGCATCGGAAAAGCCACCAGAGCAAACAAAAGATATAAAACCTGTTGAAATTTACGTTACATCTGCTAACTGGAAATGGTTATTCAGTTATCCTGAGGAAGGAATTGAAACCGTTAACTATTTAAATGTACCAGCAGGTGTACCAATTCAATTTAAATTAACTTCTGTTGGTCCAATGAATGCTTTCTGGATTCCAGAACTTGGTGGAATGAAGTATACAATGGATGGCATGATTATGGATTTATACCTACAAGCTGATAAACCAGGTTCTTACACTGGACGTAGTGCAAACTTCTCTGGTGAAGGATTTACTCACATGGAGTTTGAACTTGAAGCAAAAACAAAAGAAGAGTACAACAAGTGGGTAAAAGAAGCAAAAGGTGCTCCTAAGTTATCAGAAAACAAATATAAAGAAATCATTCAACCAGGTGTAGTAGGGCGTATGACATACTCTAATACACATTTAAAATATGTAGATCCAAAATCACTTGAATATTGTGATTACAACTACTACAAAAACAAAAAGTAATAACGATTATTCCAACAGATTGGAGTGAATATAGTGAAGCTTGATGAATTTTTTGTCACAGGCGATCCGATTATATACGGAGCGGACGTATCTATTGTTCTTGTGACGTTAGGAATCATTTTTGTGCTGACAAAGTACAAAAAGTGGAGATGGCTTTGGGATGAGTGGTTAACTTCTGTTGACCATAAGAAAATTGGATTGATGTATATCATTTCAGCAATTGTAATGATGTTCCGCGGCGGTATGGATGGATTAATGATTCGTGCTCAGTTAACGTTTCCTGACACAACATATTTAAACGCTGAACATTATAATGGTATCTTTACAACACACGGTACAGTTATGATTCTCTTCATGGCAATGCCGTTTGTTATGGGACTTATGAACGTTGTTGTTCCTCTTCAAATTGGAGCACGTGACGTTGCATATCCTTTCTTAAATGCATTAAGTTTTTGGTTATTCTTCGTCGGTGCTATGTTATTTAACATCGCCTTCGTTATCGGTGGTTCTCCAGACGCTGGGTGGACATCATACTTCCCAATGGCTGGTACAGAATTTAGCCCTGGTGTAGGAAATAACTACTATGCAATTGCATTGCAGATTTCAGGTCTCGGGACGCTGATGACAGGGATTAACTTCATGGTAACAATCTTAAAAATGCGTGCACCAGGCATGAAGTTAATGCAAATGCCAATGTTTACATGGTCTATTTTAATTACATGTGTCATCATCATCTTTGCTTTCCCAGTATTAACAGTTGCTCTTGCATTAATGTCATTTGACCGTCTATTTGACGCTCACTTCTTTACGATGGCGAGCGGCGGTATGCCAATGCTTTGGGCGAACTTGTTCTGGGTATGGGGTCACCCTGAAGTATATATCGTTATTTTACCGGCATTCGGTATTTTCTCTGAAATCGTAAGTACGTTCTCACGTAAACGATTATTTGGATATACAGCAATGGTTTACTCAATGGTTGCAATCGCAACTCTAAGTGGTCTTGTATGGCTGCATCACTTCTTTACAATGGGTGCAGGACCAGCAGTTAACTCATTCTTCTCGATTTCGACAATGGCGATTTCGATTCCAACGGGTGTTAAGATCTTTAACTGGCTGTTTACGCTTTATAAAGGTCGTATCCGTTTTACAGTTCCAATGCTTTGGTCATTGGCGTTTATTCCAAACTTCGTAATTGGTGGAGTTACAGGGGTTATGCTTGCGATGGCAGCAGCTGACTATCAATACCATAACAGCTACTTCCTAATCGCTCACTTCCACTACGTATTAATTGCAGGTACAGTATTCGCGATGCTTGCTGGATTTACATTCTGGTATCCAAAGATGACTGGTCATATGCTAAATGAGCGTCTTGGTAAATGGACATTCTGGATCTTTATGATCGGATTTAATATCTGTTTCTTCCCAATGTATTTCCTAGGTTTAGATGGTATGACTCGTCGTATGTACACTTACTCTGCAAACCTTGGATGGGGCGGATTAAACCTAATCGCATCTGTCGGTGCAGTAATGATGGCAGTTGGCTTTGCTTTATTATGCTACAACGTAGTTTATAGCATTCGTCATGGTGAGCGCGATGTAACTGGAGATCCTTGGGATGCTCGTACACTTGAATGGGCAACACAATCTCCAGTACAACATTACAACTTTGCAAAATTACCAGAAGTTAAGCATAGCGATGTATTCTGGGAAATGAAGAAAAACGGCGAAACTATTATACCAAAACCTGAAGAATTAAAACCGATTCATATGCCAAGTAATTCAGGCGTTCCAATCATTATGTCTTGTTTTATCGGTCTTGCAGGTTTTGCATTAGTATTTAGCTGGTTCTGGTTAGCAATTGTCGGTGGTATTGGTATGTTAGGTTGTATGATCTGGCGCTCGTTTGATTACGACGACGGATACTACGTTAGCGTAGATGAAATTAAAAAGACAGAACATGTTGCATGAGAGGTGAAACGAAATGGCGGCTTTAGATAAAAGCTTACCTGTAGAATATCAAGCTGAACAAAGTAGATTGAATATTTTAGGGTTTTGGATTTTCCTTGGGGCTGAAATCGTGCTGTTTGCAACACTTTTCGCCTCTTACCTAGTATTAGCTGGTCGTACGGCAGACGGGCCAACACCAGCACAAATTTTCGAAATAAAGCCTGTTATGATTGAAACACTTCTTCTTTTAACAAGTAGTTTCACATGCGGGATTGCAATTCATGAAATGCGTAAAGAAAACAAAAATGGTATGCTCCTATGGTTTATCCTTACGTTACTATTAGGTGCTGGATTCCTTTACATGGAGATTGAAGAGTTTATCATGTATGTTGGCCAAGGTGCTACACTACAAACAAGCGGATTCTTATCTGGATTCTTCGTTCTTCTTGGAACGCACGGTGCCCACGTAACAGGTGGTATCATTTGGGCAACTTGTGTTATTATCCAAATTTTAAAACGAGGACTGACACCAGTTACAGCTCGTAAAGTATTTATTATCAGCTTATACTGGCATTTCCTTGATGTTGTTTGGATCTTCATTTACACACTAGTTTACTTGAACGGGATGGTGGCGTAATAATGGGACAAAACAATACAAATGCTCATAGCGGATTTCCATGGTCACACGTTTTCGGATTTATTTTATCGCTTGCATTAACGTTCCTAGCTTTATATGTAGCGTTACACACAAGCTTGCCACTTTCAACAATTTTAACAAGCATTCTTGTAATGGCAGTGGCACAAGCAGCATTACAATTAGTTATGTTTATGCACATGACAGAAGGAGAGGGAGTAATACAAACAATCACAATCGTATTCCACTTTTTCATCGCGGCAATAACGGTTGTTGGTACAGTTTGGATTTTCTTCTCTATGTAATATATTTTCAAAAGCCTGTTGGGACATTGTCTCAGCAGGTTTTTTTGTAATTATTTCTTAAGGTTCACTTCTGTGTATGGTAAAATATTACTATTATATAACTAAGGAAGTGGCAATACATGTCAATCTCAACTTTAGCCCTTTTATTACTTGGGGAAGTACTTATCGCAATTATATTAATTGGTTTAAGCATTGAAATTTGGAGTTATGGATGGAAAAAAACAAAGGCAGTAAAATATTCTTGTATCTTATGTTCTCTTATTATTGGAACGAGTAGTGTATTAGGACTTTGCGTCGCACCTGCTTATTTCTTTTTGCAACTCATAGATAAGGCGAACCTTTGAGTATATCGTATATATACAAGTTAAAAAATTCTTTCTTTTGGGGGAGCATCTGGCTGCGGAGAGAAACGGTCAGAGCTTTTTCTATTTATAGACTAAAACATCAAATAAATAAAAACTATAATTATCAGAATAGTTTTTATTTTACAGAGCATACAAGTTATAATAACAGGTAATTGAATGAAGAAAGGATGATTGTATATGGATCTAATCCAAGAAGCATCTATTTCAAAAGAACAGCTTATTTGGTGGAGAAGACATTTTCATATGTACCCAGAGCTTTCTTATTCTGAAGAACAAACATCTCAAATGGTTTATGATATACTGCAAACCTTTCCTCATCTAGAAGTTTCGCGTCCGGCGCGTTATAGTGTAATGGCACGATTGATTGGTAAGCAACCCGGAAGAACAATTGCGCTTCGTGCTGATATGGATGCCTTGCCTATCGAAGAGGAAAACCAGTTTGATTTTGTTTCCCGTTCTAAAGGAGTTATGCATGCGTGCGGACATGATGGACATATGGCGATGTTACTGGGAACAGCATACACACTTTCACAAAAATATGATCAAATTGAAGGGGAAATTCGCTTTTTATTTCAACATGCTGAGGAAAACTTTCCGGGCGGTGCACAGGAAATGGTTGACGCTGGTGTTATGGAAGGCGTTGATTGCATTATTGGTGCACATCTTTGGTCACCGCTAGAAGTTGGGAAAATTGGCGTTATATATGGTCCAGCGATGGCTGCTCCAGATGCATTTTCGATTACGATTATTGGGAAAGGTGGACATGCTGGTATTCCGCATGAAACAATTGATAGTATCGCGATTGGTACACAATTTGTTTCTCAATTACAACAAATTGTCTCAAGGCTCACGAATCCGTTAGATTCATTGGTGTTATCGGTAACACAGTTCCATGCAGGGACAACTCATAATGTAATTCCTGATAGTGCGACAATCGGCGGGACAGTGAGAAGCTTACGAAATGAACTTCGGAAGCAAACAGCAGAGCGCATTGAAAAAATCGTAAAAAGTATTACAGAGGCATACGGTGCATCTTATACATTTACATACGAATATGGATATCGCCCAGTTGTAAACGAAGAGACTGTAACAAGACATGTAGAAACTACGGCATTGCAACTTTTAGGAAAGGAATGTGTTGTTCGCTTACAGCCAACAATGGCTGGAGAAGATTTTTCAGCATTTTTACAAAAAGCTCCAGGTACATTTTTCTTTATAGGGGCTGGAAATGAAGAGAAAGGGATTATATATCCTCATCATCATCCGCGTTTTACAATTGATGAGGATGCCTTGCCAATTGGGGTAAGCGTATTTGTTTCGTCAGTTTTGAATTTCATGAGAAATGGAAAATAAGATCTTGTTTTATTCGAGTTATCCAGTCACTAAGGGATAACTCTTTTTGTATATATTTTCTTTAAGTAGAGAAATCTAACTATATAAATTCGTTTTACATTTTTGAGATCTAAGCCGCTGCTATGCAAAATACAACAGGACCGCTACTGGCTTTCTCCCTTTGTTTTACACCTCCTTTCATGTGGCAGAAAAAGGCCCTGACCGTTTCTATGCACGGCCAAATGCTCTCGTCTCCCTCTAAAAAGAAATAGATTTTTATGTCGCTTTTTTAACTTATATAACATTTTGAAACAGAAAGTTAGGTGGTATATATGATTGGATTAAATACTAACTTATCGAAAATAACAAATGAAATTCGAAATAAGTTAGATTCACCTAACGACTTAACTGTGCGTGAATTTTCTCTTTTAGGGGCAAATAATCGCTGTGCAGTCGTCTTTTTATGCGGACTCAGTAATAAAGACATGATTTATCGCTTTGTTATTCGGCCATTGCAGTATGAAGAAATTCCTAAACAAGCACCAATTATGCAAACAGTAATGGATCGCTTTTTATCAGTTGGAGAAGTGAGTATTGCAAAGACATTTCCAGATGTTATGAATGCACTATTAGCAGGCGATACAATTGTGTTACTTGATGGTATTTCTTCTGCAATAATTATAAATTTCCGTGAATGGGAAAAACGAAGTCTCGATTCACCTTCTACCGAGACAATCATTCGCGGACCTAATTTAGGATTTATTGAGGATGTAAATGTAAATAAAATGTTAATTCGGCGTCACATCCGTGACCCGCAACTGCGTTTTCGCTCTTATATCATGGGGAAGCGCTCACAGAAAGAAGTAACGTTAGTTTATATTGAAGACATTATTAATCCTTATATTGTAGAGGAGTTACATAATAGAATTCAATCTATTGAAACTGATATTATTTTTGAAACAGGAACGATTGAACAATTGATACAAGATAATAATTTATCCCCGTTCCCTCAATTTTTAAATACAGAAAGACCAGATAATGTTGCCGCATCACTTGCAAAAGGAAAAGCAGCTATTTTAGTAGACGGTTCTCCATTTGCACTAATTGCTCCGATGGTGATGATTGATATATTTCAATCACCGGAAGACCACTATGAACGGTGGATGATTGGAACGCTGTTAAGAGGACTTCGAATATTAGCAGGCATGATTGCAATTTTATTACCGGCTATGTATGTAGCTCTTGTTTCTTATCATCAAGGGCTTATTCCTTCTACTCTTGCCTATTCAATTGCTGGAGCAAGAGAAGGTGTCCCATTCCCAGCGTATGTCGAGACGCTCATCATGGCGTTCACAATGGAACTGATTCGCGAAGCTGGAATTCGTCTTCCTAAGCCGATGGGGCAAACGATTGGAATTGTAGGAGGCCTTGTTATTGGAGAGGCTGCTGTAAGTGCTGGGATTGTAAACCCGTTTCTTGTCATTATTATTGCCGTCACAGCGATAGCTACATTTTCATTGCCGGTATATAGCATTACGATTACTTTTCGTATTTTACTATTTGCATTTATTTTAGCTGCTACAGTCTTCGGGTTGTATGGAATTATTTTAGGATTAATTGCATTAGCGATTCACATCGTCAATTTAACGAGTGTTGGAGTACCATATTCAGCGCCGATTGCACCTGCTTTTTATAAGGATTGGAAGGAGGATGTGGCTCGTTTGCCTAAAGCGATGTTAAAAGAAAGACCTGAGTATTTACAACCGAAAGATAATACATTGCGTTCGAAGGAGAGAGAATAAAGTGAAACCATTTGAGTATGGAGATGAAGAAATTGGTACTCGTGAACTCGGTTTTGCTGTATCTTCTACCATTATTGGTACAGGTGCACTTTCTATGCCGCGCGTTATGGCAACTCATTCCCTTTTTGCTGATGGATGGATTCTTTTACTCATAGGGGGGGTAACAAGTGCTTGTTTTGTATGGTTTATCATGAAGGTAGCCATTTTATTTCCGAAACAAAATTTTGTTCAATATACGAGCGTGTATTTAACGAGGCCGATTACTTATATTGTCTGTTTTATTTTAATCCTAACATTTACGGGAATTACGGCTTATGAAGCGCGAACAATTTCTATTATTTCTCAAACATATTTATTTAGTGAAACACCTGTTCAGCTTTTGTCTTTTTTTTATTTGCTTGTTGTTGTTTATGGTGTTTGTGGATCTAGGACAGGTTTATTAAGGCTTAGTGTTATATTTTTACCGATTGTTCTTACTGCTATTATTTTGTTATCGCTGTTAAATGTTAATTTAATGGAATTTGAAAATGTATCTCCATTTTTTAAAACTAAAATTAATAAATATGTAGGGGGGGTCAGAGAAACCGCTTTTACATTTATTGGATTCGAGGTAGGTTTTTTCTATGCTGCTATACTAAAATCAACGAAAAAAGCCCCTCTTGCAGCAGTAAAAGGGGTTATGGTTACTGTTTTATCCTATATATTAATTTATGTTACTTGTATAAGTGTATTTACTTATTTAACAACTAGCACTTTAACATATCCAACAATTGAACTTGGAAAGGAGATTGAAATAGGAGGAGGATTTCTAGAGAGATTTGATGCGATCTTTTTTATAACATGGATTATTACTGTTTTTAATACAACTGCATTGTATTATGATGTTGCTATTTTTTTATTTTGTGCAATGTTTCCTGCAATAAAAAAACATACGTTTATTTTTATTAGCGCACCTATCATTTATATTGTAAATATGATTCCAGGTAATTTGAATGTGATAAGTAAGTACGGTACATATTTAGCTTGGGTTGACATGGCGGTTATGTTTGTTGTTACGCTTCTTATTTTTATTGTTTATAAAATAAAAGAAGGGGGAAATAAAAATGAAACCTCTTCTTAACATAATGGGTTGCATATTTTTTGTTATATTGATAAGCGGTTGCTCTGAGCGGGAGGAAATTGAAGAAAGAGGGTTCGTTGTTGGTGTTGCATTCGACCCGGCAACGAATAAGGAAGAAAAAAGTGAAACGGCAACTACCAGTTATTCACGCCTTATAAAAGGTACGTATCAAATTGTGTTGCCGAGTTCTTTAACGGAGCGGGACAGTAAAGACGGCGGGAAAAACTATATTAATATTAATGCAACGGCTGATAGTGTATTTGCTCAAATTCGTATTATCTCTAAGAAAATAAGCCGTTCTTTATTTTTTCCTCATATAGAAGTACTTATTTTTTCTGAGGACTTATTGAAAAAACCTTTCGTTTTAGAAGATGCATTAGATGTATTTTTTCGTGATCATGCGATGCGAAGGAATATTCGTATTTTCGTTTCAAAAGGAAGGGCGGAAGACATATTAAAACAGAGTGCAAAACCAGAAAATTTACCAGCTAAATATATAAGTATGATATCAAATCATGCACAGAAAAATGCCCAAATGTTAGAAGCGATTCGAATTGGTGATTTGCAAGAGAAAATGTCTGCTAACAGAAGTTTTGTTCTTCCAGTCTTAGGACTAACGCGTCAGGGGATTAAGATGGAAGGAGCAGCTGTATTTCGCGGGAAAGACAAAAAGCTTGTCGGTAGATTAAATGGAATGGAAACATTAGGATTAAATTATATTATTGGGAAAAAAGTAGGAGGTTTTTTTAAAATTCAAAGAGGAAATCAACAGATTGTATTTGAAATCCGTTCAATGCACCGGAAAATTCATCCATTCTTAACGGATCCTACAAAACCTAAATTTGTAATTGATGTATATTTAGCTGGGGCATTAGCAGAAGTTTATTTAAGAAAAGATAATAAGGCGATGAGTGACAAGGAAATCAGCAAATACCTTGCAAGTGAAATGGAAAAACAGCTACAAAAGACAGTGAAAGTTGTTCAAAAAGATTTGAAAGTAGATGTACTTGGAGTAGGAGAGTATTACAAGCGCAAAAATTATAAGAAATGGATAAAAGTTAAAAAAAATTGGGATAAAGGCCAAAATTATTTTAGCAATAGCCATATCATTGTTCGTGTACATCCAAGTATTGAACATACAGGGTCTGTGTTACCAATAAGAAGTGAGTAAAGGAGTAGCGTCATGTTTACAAATTTAGGGATTATATGTACGGTTTTAATGGCAACTCTCCCGTATACAGCTTATTTTATTCATAAAAAAATACAAGAATATGGTGCGCAACCTTGGCAAAAACAAATGCAGCCCAAAAAGAAACCTGAGTAATACGGAGGGAACTGAAAAAGTCCGTTTAAAGAGAAAAAGAAGATAACCATCTACTTTGTATTGTTGGTTATCTTCTTTTTGTTCTCTGTATATGGATGGGATTGTCATTCTTACTTAAAGTCGCAATACGTCGCATGTTTTTTACTATATGATTCCTAACCAGTTTATTAATTGCGTAGAAAGGAAT
Organism: Bacillus sp. NPDC077411; assembly: GCF_044543425.1. Lineage (NCBI taxonomy): Bacteria > Bacillati > Bacillota > Bacilli > Caryophanales > Bacillaceae > Bacillus > Bacillus sp. NPDC077411. The sequence goes on from NZ_JBITWA010000012.1 coordinate 144,892, forward strand.
GTAACAACAATGGCAATTACAGTTGGAATTGCAAATGAAAGAAAAGTCCATTTTACACTTTTCGTTTCTTTATAGATATTAACTAAAGTTGTTCCACACGGGAAATGAAGAAGAGAGAACAGCATCATATTTAATGCAGTTAGCCAAGTCCAACCGTGCTCGAGAAATAACTGTTTAATTTGTGTTAAATTTTCTAGCTCTGTTAATGAACCTGTTGATAAATAAGCCATTAATAAAATTGGAACAACAATTTCGTTTGCGGGTAAACCGAGAATAAATGCTGCTAAAATATATCCGTCAAGTCCAAGTAATTTTGCAAACGGATCTAAAAAGTTCACTATATACATAAGAAGGCTTGTGTCTCCAATAAATACATTTGCTAGTATCCATGTTAATATCGCTGCAGGTGCTGCTACGATAACAGCACGTTTTAGAACGTATATGGATTTATCGAGTGTTGCACGTACGATCGTATCCCAAATTTTAGGCTTTCTATAAGGTGGTAATTCTAGTGTGTAGTGGGTTGGAACACCTTTTAAAGCTGTTTTTGAGAGTACCCATGATACAGTTAAAGTTACGACAATACCAATTATAACCATACCGACAACAACACCGGATGTTACAAGGGTTTGCATGCCACCCGTATATCCAGCGGCCATGAATAAAGATGCTAATAAAATAAGTGTTGGCCACCTGCCATTACAAGGAACAAAGTTATTTGTTAAGATTGCGAGCATACGTTCACGTGGTGATTCAATAATACGCGTTGACATAATTGCAGCTGCATTACAGCCAAAGCCCATTGCCATCGTTAATGATTGTTTTCCGTGTGCTCCGGCACGTTTAAAAAGACGGTCCATGTTAAAAGCAACACGTGGCAAGTACCCATAGTTTTCTAGTAAAGCGAATATTGGGAAGAAAATAGCCATTGGCGGTAACATAACACTAATAACAGCCCCTGTTCCGCGAAATAAACCGAGAATAAGAATACCATGTAGCCATTTCGGGGCATTCATTGTTTGGAACCAAGTTGTTAAATGACCTTCTGCCCATCCGAACAATTCAGCAATCATATCAGAAGGAACGTTAGCTCCTGCAATTGTAAGGTAAAAAACAACAGATAAAATAGCAAGCATAATAGGAAAGCCAAATATAGGAGAAGTGAAGATTTTATCGAGCTTCTCTGAGCGATATAATTTATTTTTATCTGTATATTGAACCGAATCCTTACAAATAGTAGCTGAAGCACGGTAAATATCACCGACAATTTCATCGCGAATGTCTTCTTTAACAAGTGTCCGCGCATGATGAACGATATAGTCTAATGGAAGGGCTTTACTGGCTGAATGAGATTTCATTAATTACGACCTCCCTTACAAGTGGTTCTTCATGATGTTTTTGAAGAGATTCTAAGAAATTCTTGTCTCCATCTAAAATGCGAAGTGCAATCCAACGAGCTGGATAAGCGTCTCCAAAAACTTTATATATTTGCGGCTCGAGTTCCTGAATCATTTTTTCTATTTTTGCGTTATAAGTAATTTGAAAAGGGGTAGGGATTAATTTTCCATTTACTACTTTTTCAATTGTATTTAGCAACTGACCGATTCCGATTTTGTTGCGGGCAGAAATTTTTACAACAGGAACTCCAAGAGATTTTGCTAATTTTTTCTCATCGATTATAATGCCTTTCTTTTCTGCTTCATCAATTAAATTCACACATATAATCACTTCTTTTGTCATTTCCATTACTTGCAAGGCTAAGTTCAAATTTCTTTCCATTGCAGTGGCATCAACAACAACAACTGTCACCTCTGGTTTTTCAAAAATAATATAGTCACGTGCCACTTCTTCATCAGCAGAATTTGAGTATAAGGAATATGTTCCTGGCAAATCGATTACAGTATAGAGGTTTCCATTATGTTCATATTCGCCTTCAGCTTTTAATACCGTTTTTCCTGTCCAGTTTCCAGTATGTTGTTTTAATCCAGTTAACGTATTAAATAATGTGCTTTTTCCTGTGTTTGGATTCCCAGCTAATGCGATGCGATGTTTCTTCATTGTGAATCATCTCCTATCAAGCTTCCTAATATGAGAGAGCTCTCTTCATTTCGAAGTGCGATTGTTGTATTGCTTACTTGATATGCAATGGGATCGCCAAGCGGGCTTTTTTGCAACACTTTAATCGTTGCCCCTGGAATGAATCCTAAATCTAGCAGGCGACGTTTCATAGTTCCTTCTAATTGGATTTTTTCAATTTGTACGAGCTGACCTGTTTTAAAAGTAGAAAGTGGTTGAGTTTTAACCGATGTCATAAGAGTTACCTCACCTCTATTTTTTTAGTACGAGTTCAAAAAGTTTCCCTAGGGAAACTTTTGGTTAATATTATACTAGATGATAGTGAAGGATATTGTCAATTGTTACTTTAGAAATATTCAATCATTTATTTGAGTGTTCCGATTTATCCCGCTATTCTTGGGCAGTAAAACCTTCACTTATGAAAGTTTCACATCTATATATAAGTTGAAAAACGACATAAAACCTAGGGGCACGAGAACGTTTGATTGCGCATAGAAATGATTAGGGCCTTTTCCTGCCACATATAATGTTTAAAACAAAAGGGGAAAGTGAGTGTAGTTCATGTTGTATTCTGCCTAGCAGCAACTTATTCGAAGAATTTAAATGGGTATATAAATGTTATTCCATTGCACGCTGAGGTTTTAGGTGTTTTAACAGGAGAAACGTAGAGTTTTTGTAAAAACAATCTTAATAAAATCGTAGAAATATATATTGAAATTTACGTTTAATTTACATTATTAAAATTAAATTTACAATGTGTATGGTTTCTTTAGGTTTTTCGCTATTTTTTGTAGAGAAACAATGAATATATATAGCTTTTTCTAAGAATCTACAGCCTTTACTTAAAATTTAAAAACGCTTAACACTGACATAATATTATTATCCTACAATGAATTTATGTTACGGGATATGCACATCAGGAAATGAAAAGTGATAATTAAATGGGGGTACAAAACATGGTTATGAAAAAAGGCTTGAAATTTTCTTTAGCGGCATTGGTAGTTGCTGGTGCTTTAGTAGGGTGCGGGAAATCAGAAAGCACAGGAAATAAAGAAACTGCTAAAGGTGGTAATGAACCGAAACAAGAATTATCGGGTACAATTACAGCGGCTGGTTCTACAGCGCTTCAACCACTTGCAGAAGAGGCAGCTAAAGAATTTATGGACAAAAATTCAAAAGTATCAATTACAGTTCAAGGTGGCGGTAGTGGAACTGGAATTAACCAAGTAGCTTCTGGTGCTGTTCAAGTTGGTAATTCCGATGTTCCAGCTGCGGATAAAATAAAAGAAGCAGATAAAGCGAAAGAATTAGTAGATAACAAAGTTGCAGGTATCGCATTTGCATTAGTTGTAAATAAAGATGTAAAAGTTGATAACTTAACATTAAAACAAGTACAAGATATTTTCTCTGGTAAAGTTACAAACTGGAAAGATGTTGGCGGAAAAGATGAAAAAATCAATATAGTTAATCGTCCAGCAGCATCTGGTACACGTGCTACATTTGAAAAAACAGTTATGAAAGACGTGAAAATTAACGATGCTACAGGTACAACACAAGACTCAAATGGTGCAGTAGAGCAAGCGATTAACTCTACACCAGGATCTGTTAGCTACTTAGCTATGTCCTACATGACTGGTGACAAAAAAGGTACTTTAAAAACATTGAAAATTGATGGCGTAGAACCAAAAACTGAAAATATTTCTGCTGGTAAATATCCGTTTTGGTCTTATGAATACATGATTACAAAAGGTGAAGCAAAAGATGCAACAAAAGGCTACATTGATTATGTAAAAGGTAAAGACTTTGAAAAGAAAGTAGAAGAGATGGGTTACATCCCAATGTCTAAATTAAAGCAATAATATAAAGTGAAACTTTAATCAGTGGGGGGTTCTTTATCCCCCACTGATTATTAGTTGAACCAATCGGGCGCATGCCAGCAGTTTATCTCCCACCGAATATTCTAGCCACTGGAGCTGGACAATGTTTTCGCTGAATTTTGAGGTGGGAGTATTACTGCTCGCGAATAGCGGGATAAAGCGGGGCTGGCTATTTAGCCAGTCCTGTTCATTTCAATATATGAAGTGAGGTTGTGGTCTTGTGATGAAGGGGAAAAAACAAATTAACTACGTAAAAAGTGAATATATTGGAAGAACACTTGTGACGCTTTGTGGTTTATTAATTGTTGCAATTACATTAGCTATTATCGCGTTCATTTGTGCAAAAGGGATTCAATCATTTACACAAAGTAATATCTCGATTTCAGAAGTGTTTACATCAACAAAATGGGCTCCGAATGAAGGAAATGGAAGTTTTGGGGCTGTTATTTTCATAGTTGGATCTACGCTAGTATCTCTTGGTGCGGTAATCATTAGTGCACCAATTGCAATTGCACTCGCAGTGTTTATGAATTTGATTTCGCCGAAGTTTGGAAATAAAGTATTAAAGCCGGTTTTAGAATTGTTGGTAGGGATTCCGTCTGTTGTATATGGTTTACTAGGCGTCACGATTTTAGTCCCGATTTTACGAGATTCATTTGGTGGTGTAGGATTTAGTTTAATTGCAGGTATTGTTGTATTAAGCATTATGATTTTGCCAACGATTGCAAGTATTGCTTCTGATGCAATTCGTTCGGTTCCTTTTGAATATTTAGAAGCCTCTTATGGTTTAGGATCGACGAAATGGCAAGCGATTAGTCGTATTATTGTTCCAGCTGCAAAAAAAGGTATTTTAACAGGGGTTGTTCTTGGATTAGCTCGAGCTTTCGGGGAAGCATTAGCAGTGCAAATGGTAATAGGAAATACAATAAAATTACCAGAAGGAATATATAGTCCAACTTCAACTTTAACGGGTATTTTGACAATGGATATGACAAATACGTTAAATGGAACGGCCTGGAATAATGCGCTATGGACGTTAGCGATGATATTACTTTTGATTTCTTTCTTATTTATTGTAGTAATTCGAGCGATTGGCCAAAGAGGTGAAAGATAACGATGAATGCTAGAACAGTTAATAGTATATGGACGGGTATTTTTTATGCAGTTGCATTGTTTATAGTCACTTTACTTGTTTTTCTTGTATATGAAATTTTACAAAAAGGTTGGGGATTTTGGGATCCAAGTTTTTTATTTGGAGAACCGAGTAATACAAGAGCAGGAGGAGGGATTGGACCTCAATTATTTAACTCCTTTTACATGCTTGTTATTACATTGATTATTTCGATTCCTTTAGGTCTCGGTGCAGGGATTTACCTAGCGGAATATGCAAAACAAGGTCGTTTTTTAAATTTTGTTCGCTTATGTATTGAGACAATGGCTTCCTTACCTTCTATTGTAGTTGGTTTATTTGGATTGCTTGTGTTTGTTACGACAGCGGGTTGGGGATACACTGTCATGGGTGGAGCTTTAGCCTTAACGATTTTAAATTTACCAGGTTTAACGCGCGTTTGTGAAAATGCAATTACAGAAATTCCATCTAATGTGAAAGAAGCAAGTCTTGGGTTAGGTGCAACAAAGTGGCAAACAATTGTAAGAACGATTCTTCCATCTGCATTGCCGCAAATTATTACAGGTGTAATTTTAGCGGCTGGACGTATTTTTGGTGAAGCGGCGGCACTCATTTACACAGCTGGATTAACGTCACCAATTTTAAACTCGGCAGCAGATTTTTCAAGTCCTGCACATCCATTAAATCCATTCCGACCAGCAGAAACATTAGCAGTGCATATCTGGAAGTTGAATTCTGAGGGAATTATCCCTGACGCGAAACTAATTGCAACAAAATCAGCAGCAGTATTAATCATTATGGTATTACTATTCAATATTATTGCAAGGTTTACCGCATCTGTACTCCATAAGCACTTTACTGGTACGAAAAAATCTCGCAAAAGTAGTAAAGTAAAAGCAGCATAACTTTTTATATACAAATTGAATAACAGATATAAAAAACTTTCTTTTAGATGGGCGAGAGCATTTGGCTATGCATAGAAGCGGTCAGGACTTTTTCCTGCCACGTGCAAGGTTAAAACCAAAGGGAGAAAGCGAGCGGGGATCACTTTTTGTTTTGTATAGCTGCGATTTATGTGTCAAAAGTTTAAAATGGATATATAGAATAAAGAGAGTGTCCTAAAAGTTTGAGAAAATCGACTTTTAAAGGACACTCTTGTTTTGTCATGTGAAATTCTGAAAGGAAAAATGCAAAAGCCGTATTCGGAAGTCTGAATACGGCTTTTATATTTTTAAGATTTAGGAACATTTGTATAAGATTCGTGTTGCTTTTTGCGGTGTCTTCTACTACCGATTCGATCTAGCAATTCGTACATAACGGGTACGACAACTAGTGTTAGTAATGTAGAAACTAATAAACCGCCAATGACTACAACAGCTAAGCTTTTGGATACCATGCTTCCAGCTTGTGTATCACCGAATAATAGAGGGAGCATTGCGAAGATGGTTGTAATAGCTGTCATGATAATTGGGCGCAACCGTACTGAACCAGCTTCTAATAGTGCTTCTCTTGTTGCCATTCCTTTTTCGCGGTTTTGTTGTACACGTTCTATTAATACAATTGCATTCGTTACAACAATCCCGATTAGCATTAAAGCTCCGATAAGAGAGTTTAAATCGACAGGTATTTGTGAAAGAATTAAACCTAAAATCCCGCCTACAGCTGCTAATGGGAGAGAGAATAAAATTGCAAATGGTGCACGTGCTTGCCCGAAAGTAATGACCATAATTAAGTAAACAACACCAATCGCAATTCCCATAACCTTAAATAAATCAGTGAAATTTTCTTGCATCGATTCTGTTGCTCCAGCAATGGTAACTTTCGCTCCATCAGGCAATTTCAAATCTGCAATAGCTGTATTTACTTCTGCGCTTACTTTACTTAAGTCTTCACCTTTCGCTTCTGCTGTAACTTGAATTGTTTCTTTTCCGTCCTTGTGAAATATTTCGGTTTGTATTTGTTTTTCAGAAATCGTTGCAACATCTTTTAATGCGATTAAACCAGTGATTGGTGACAAAATATTTGAGTTTAAAATCGCATCTTTATTAGGAGGCTCTGTTTTTTTGTGTTCTAGCATAAGAGTTGTCTTTTCATTGTCGAGTGTGATTTGGCCAATTGGCGATTTTTTCATTAGAAATGCCACTTGTTGTCCGATGACTTCAGAATTTAGTCCTGCTTTTTCTGCTTTTGTTTGATCGACGTTAACAACCCATTCGTTTTTTTCTTCCTCCGTATTCGTTTTTACTTTTGAAAGACCATTTAAGCTTTTTAATTTTGTAGTAACAAGGTCGGAAGTTTGTTTTAAATCTTTATTATTGTTAGCGGTGATGTTAAATTGTAATGCATTTCCACCACCGAAATTTGAAAAACTTACTTTTATATAATCAAATGTTGCTGGTTGAAATTGATTCTGTTCTTTTTTTAGTTTATTAATGTACGTTTCAAGGTCAATTCCTTTTTTAAACCCTACATATATACTTGCAAGATTGTTTTTTGTCGTTTGTCCCCACTGTGCATCTTCTGAAGCAGAACCCATCCGTAATGTAACATCTTGTACTTGTGAATCTGCAAGTAACTTTTTCTCAAATTCAAAAGCTTGCTGTTTCCCTTTCTCTAAATCGTAATTAGCAGGAAATGTCATATTAATGGAAAGCATGGTGTTATCATCAGATTTAATGTTGGCTTTTGGGAGTAGAATGTAAGCTGCAATTGAACCAACAAATAATAAAAAAGAAGTAAATAAAATGATAAATTTATGTGATAACGACCATTTTAAAATGGCTGTATAACGTTTCGTTTCTTTTCGCTCTTCATGTTTTATTTTCTTTAAAAGTAGAAAGGCCATGAGTGGAACAACTGTTAATGCTACCAATAAGGATGAAAGAATTGAATATACAACAGCTAACACCATAGGTAACATAAATTCACCGATTCCACCTGATACGAGACCGATTGGTAAAAAAACAGCGACGGTTGTTAAAGTAGAAGATGTAATCGCGATTGCAACTTCTTTTGTAGCATCAATAATGACGTCTTTTGAGAAAGAATCTTTTTGTAAACGACGGAAAATGTTTTCAATTACAACGATGCTATCATCGACAAGGCGTCCGACAGCAACTGCTAATCCACCTAATGTTAAAATATTTAAAGTGATATGAGATTGATTAAGTAAAAAGAGTGTAAGGAGTATGGATAAAGGGATACTGACAACGGCGATTAAAGTAGTACGAATGTTACGCAAGAAAATTAAAATGATGAATGTAGCGGCAATAGCACCAAGAACAACTTCTTTAGCCATACTTGTAACAGCGTTTTGGACCTGTTCGTGTGTGGACATAAGTGTTTTTATCGTAAAAGTATCTTTATATTGTTTACTTATATCATTAACCTTTTTCTCGATTTCTTTTCCGATTGTAACAGCATTTTTGCTTGGTTCTTTCATAACGACTAGTACAGCGCCATCTTCTCCGTTAATGTGAGAAATTGCATCATGATGTTGTTTCAACTCAATTTTTGCGATATCACTTAATTTTACTTGCGGTGTGAGTGTAATGTTTTTTACCTCTTCAATACTTTTAATTTCTCCAATTACACGAAGTAGATGATTTTCATTATTTATAGATATTTGCCCAGCTGGTATAGAAACTTCTTTTCCTTGAAGGGCAGATACGATTTGTGATGTTATGATGTTTTGATCTTTCATTTTAACGGGATCTAATACAATAGATAGTTCTGATGTTGATTTCCCGTAAAACATAACATTAGAAACACCGTCGATATTTTCAAGTTGTGGGATAATTTCTTTTTCAATTTGTTTTTCATCGGCTTTTGTAAAGCCATTTTTCTTTTGGGCTGTAATTTGTGCGAGTGGAATCATAGAAGTATTTAGCTGGCTGACAATAGGTTTCATTATGCCTTTTGGAAGCGGCATTCCGTTTGTGAGTTTTTCAACTTCACGCGCTGCATCTTTCATATTTGTCTTTGCGGTATACATAATTTCAATCTTTGACAATCCCTCACTTGTTGATGATGTAATGGTATCGACATGTGAAAGATTTCGAAACTGCTTTTCGAGAGGTTCTGTTACTTCTTTTGTCATTGTTTCAGCATCTAGTCCCTCAGATAAGGTAGTAATTGTTACAACTGGTTGATCCATGCTTGGCAAAAACTCCATCGGTAATTTAGAGCCGGAATAAATACCTAATACAGAGATGAGAAAAATCATGATGATAATAGCGGCCCTGTTTTTTAATGAAAACTTCGTCAATCTTTCCATAAGTGAATTCCTCCATGATAGGGTTTGATGGTTTACTGTTTTACTATATAACAAACGATAAGGATTTAGAGTTAAGTGTATGTAAAAAATTCCTAAAAAAATTCTTAAGTGAGGCGTTCAGTGTATGGCTAGCGAAAGGTTTATAAAGGATTGAATTGATATCATCAAAAAAACTTTATGTTTTTTTAAAAAAATACTTGTATTAAAAAAAAGAAGATGATATATTAATAAACGTCGCTGCTGCACTTCAGCAGAAAGCGAAAAATAAAAAACTTAGTTGACATTGAATAACTGAAATGTTAGCATAAGGAAGTCGCAATCAGGCGGCAAACAAGTTCTTTGAAAACTGAACGAAACAAACAACGTGAAACGTCAATTTTTATTTATGATGCTAGACAAACTTTATTGGAGAGTTTGATCCTGGCTCAGGATGAACGCTGGCGGCGTGCCTAATACATGCAAGTCGAGCGAACCGATTAAGAGCTTGCTCTTAAGAAGTTAGCGGCGGACGGGTGAGTAACACGTAGGTAACCTGCCTATAAGACTGGGATAACTCCGGGAAACCGGGGCTAATACCGGATAACATTTTGCACCGCATGGTGCAAAATTGAAAGGCGGCTTCGGCTGTCACTTATAGATGGACCTGCGGCGCATTAGCTAGTTGGTGAGGTAACGGCTCACCAAGGCGACGATGCGTAG